>JAOMVH010000055.1 GCA_028356795.1 Aliiglaciecola sp.
AAGCAATGGATAAGCCATTCATATTTTCGACTTAAGATATTGATTTAAAATTGATTTTTAAAAAAACCATGTAACTAATTTAAATCCCATGCACTACAAGCAGGAAATTGCACCGAGATAGGGAAAACCAAAAATACTTAAGCTACATCAATGTACGTAATGCTTATCCGACGTATCAAACATCTCGTGAGTATTAACTTTGCTCGGTATGTCGAGAGGCCATTGTTTGTTCCGGGCATGCCAGAGCTTTTGTGCTTTTTTGTGCGCACTTTGCCATTCTATGTTTTCAATCAGTATCAGCATGATAGCAAGGGTCCCTACTACGGTATTTTGAGCATACAAAGATTCAGTACCGGACCAAACATTGACGAGTTGTTGCACATCAAGTTGTTTGGGTTTACTTGCCCATGCGTCGTTCAAGGCACTCAGTTCCGCACAATGCTGTTCGCCCAATCGACTTTGATGCAGGGTTACATCACGTTCTGGGTTGTATTCAACTTCGCCTCCCTCACCGCGAAAACAAAGTACATTAGGATCCTTAAGCAAAGCGGCGGTGCGTCGATGCTTCTCATCAACATGGCGGTGAAACACGCCCTGTAAACTAAAGTTCGCTTCAGAAGGGTTTAACATTCTCGCAAGCGTATTGGCACATGACCTCAGCCCAAATTGACTGCGCAATTGAATCAACTGATCTAGCTGAGGATTCACCTTGTTTAATTCCATGTAGCAGAAACCATGCTGGTCTAACTGTTGTGAAGCCGACGAAACATCATTGGCAATATCGAGTCCCAGTGCTGGCAATGCCTGATTTAAATAAAGACGCTTGGAATCCGGTTCATGGGTGCCATGTAAAAATACACGTTTTCCATTTTGAGCTAGCACCATCACAGCCAATATGAACCAAGGTAAGTGGCGCCTTTTGCCGGCATAACAGCCCATATCTAAATCAATGTTCAACGAAGACAAACCCGTCAATGAAAATTGTCTGAAGGCCTGGGTAAAACCAGCAAGCTCTTCCGATGTCTCCTCTCTGACTCTAAGCAACATTAAAAATGCACCTTTTTGCTCGGCTGTGACTTGGCCACTTATCAGCATTTTCATAGCGTCAAATGCCTCTTGCTGAGTGAGGGTACGCCCAGCTCTCTGTCCACGGCCAATGATCCGAATAAAGTGTTTAAAATCTGTTGTTTCACTCATAGCCTTGGCTTCCCATTGTTTTCAATCAGCTGCGCCAACTCAGGTTTGCAAGATCCACAATTGGTGCCACATTTAAGATTTGCTCCAAGAGATTCTATGCTCGAATGTCCTTGCTTGATTGCCTCAACAATCTGTTTTTCACCCAGTTTAAAACAACTGCACACTAAGCGACCTTGTTGAAATGCCTCATCAGCTTCGGCACGCAACAAACCTGCGACTTGCTCAGGGCTTAAGGTTTCACCCTGAAATAAATGTGTCAACCAGCCAGATTCAATATCCGGAAGCTGGGTATTAACGAAGATGGCGCATGCTAGTTTTTTATCTTTTAATGCAAAGCTCTGATATTGTCCACCTGCTAGTGAAGCGCTATACCATTTTTCAAACGGAGACAAAGATTGACGAAACGCGAGTAGTTCAAATTCGTTGTCATAAGCAAAGAGAATTTTATGTCCTATATCTACTTTGATACGTGTCCAATAAATGAAGTATTGATTCAAGACCTCATTGCTTAAATCGCCATTGATATACAAAACTCCCTGTTGTTTAGTCGCTAATTTTTGCAATGCAACGGCGGTATATTTTAGCTCTGGCTGACCAGAAATTGGGTCGTGACTATCAGCAAAGAGATTCGCAATGGCACTAGAGGAGGAATTTGTTGCACTCCAATGTATCGGAGCAAAAACCTCTCCTACACGTTGAAATTTATCTATTTTGACAGGTAAGTTCACTTGCTCAGCGTCTTTTGCGTTGTGGTTAGTGAAAGAAGATATCGCCACAATATCGCCGTCTGTGAGTTGGTAATTTGCTGCATCAGTAGGATGAACTGATAAGAGTGCCCGCTCCGAATGGCCATTTAGCGAAGCCGCTTTTCCAGTTCGCGTCATCGTGTGCCATTGATCTCGCACTCGCCCAGTGTTTAACACTAGCGGAAACTGACTGTTTATTGCAGATTCAGGGGAGCGCGCAACGATGGGAATAAACTTCGCTTTGCCCGTTTTGGTATAAAAACGATTGTCTTCAAACAGGCGTTTGCTGCCCTGTGGATTATTACCATTCACTGGCCACTGAATTGGCTGAAGTGCCATATAGTCTTTTTCACTTAAGTCAGCTAACCCCGACAAGTCGAGATCTCGAGAACCGTTATTCTTATATGCGGTTAAACGGGCATGTTCTGAAAATACCTCAGATGGACGCGAATAATTAAATCCATCAGAGAATCCCATGGCTTTGGCAACGTCACAAATTATCTGCCAGTCATGTCGAGCTTCACCAGCAGGTGCTAACAATTTACGCTGTCTAGAAATTCGTCTTTCCGAATTTGTTACTGTTCCATCTTTTTCAGACCACCCCGTAGCAGGTAAGGCAATATCCGCATGGGCTAGGGTATCATTGTTAGCCATGCAGTCTGACACCACAACAAGCTCACACTTTTCTAATGCACGCTTGATTTTCTGCCGATTGGGCATGCTAACAACAGGATTTGTTGCCATTATCCAAACGGCTTTCACTTCCCCTTGGTCTATCTTCTCAAACAGGTCTACTGCTTTTAAACCTTGTTTAGTTGCAATGGTTGGCGAGCACCAGAAGTCTTGCACGATTTGTTGGTGAACTGGATTTTCGATGTCCATATGGGCAGCCAGCATGTTAGCTAAGCCACCAACCTCCCGCCCTCCCATGGCATTGGGTTGTCCAGTTAATGAGAACGGACCAGAACCTACTTTTCCTAGCTGACCACTCGCCAAATGGCAATTGATAATGCTGTTGGCTTTATCAACACCTGAACTTGATTGATTCACGCCCATTGAATAAGCCGTTACCACCCTGTCAGACAAACTGAAATGCTGGTAAAAAGCTGTCAGTTCAGCAAGAGAAACCTGACAATATGACGCCACTTTTTCCGGCGTCCAGTCCTGTGCATTTTGTAAAGCCAAGTCGAAGTTATCTGTATGATGTTCAATAAACTGAGTATCGAGGCACTCAGACTGGGACAAATGATTAAGCAAACCATTGAACAATGCGGTATCTGTGCCGGGCTTAATCGCCAAATGCTGGTCTGCGAGTTCACAAGAAACGGTTTTGCGCGGGTCAATAACGATAATTCGCATCGCAGGATTGCGCTTTTTCGCCAACTCAATTCGCTGGAACAAAACAGGGTGAGTCCAGGCTGCGTTTGAACCGACAAGTATCAAGGTGTCGGTTAAATCTAAGTCTTCATAGCTACACGGCACTGCATCTGCGCCAAATGCGCGTTTATAGGCCGCTACAGCAGAGGACATACACAAGCGTGAATTGGTGTCGATGTTAGCGCTACCGATATAGCCTTTCATCAACTTGTTGGCCACATAATAGTCTTCTGTAAGCAGCTGCCCTGAAACATAAAAAGCAACAGAATCCGGCCCATGTTCAGCAATAGTCTGACTAAATTTAGTGGCGATATGACCAATTGCGGATTCCCAGCTCGCCTTTTTTCCAAAGACTTTAGGGTGCAATAGACGGCCATCCAAACTGTTGGTCTCTAGCAGATTTGTGCCTTTAACACACAGTCGACCGAAGTTGGCGGGATGCTCTGGGGTGCCAGTTAAACCTGTGAGTTTCGAGTTTTTAGCGGCGCTGTCTAACTCAAGAGTGCTTTGGTTTGCTTTACTAACATTGATATCTACACCACAGCCCACACCACAATAGGGACATGTTGTACTAATCGTTTTAGGTGCAGATTCACTGTCTACTGGTTTGATTTCCATGATAGAAATAATGCGTGACTTATCTGCATGACTGCCCATCAAATTATAAACCTAACTGCACACACTGATCTTTGACTCGAACCGGATAGACATCAAGTTTAATCTCGTCGTTGTCAATGCATTGTCCAGTCAACATGCAATATCGCTGTTTGTGCAAAGGCGAAACGACAATAGGAGTGCTTTGCATCGAACCCACCAGTCCACGATACAATACATTCGCTTTTCCTAGGGGATCCCAGTTGCTCAATGCATATACCTTTTCGTCGTTGGCACTGCGTATCTTAAACAAAGCGACTTGTTTTCCCTCAATCAAGGCACAAACCCCCGAATTGTCGACAAGGTCTTCGTGCTGGCATATTGTTACCCAATTTGTTGCATTCATCTCTTGCTCCCTATACCGCTTTAACTAAAATTGGCGAATCTGCGTATTTGTCTTTTTTATCCGATTGTTGCTGCTGGAATTGTTGCATTTCAGTTTCGGTAGCAGGGCGAATTTGTTGGCGTTCTTCAACAAACACAATGTTTTCATCGGTTTTATCGCTGTTAACAAATTGGCGGAAACGTTTTTTCGATTGTTGATCGGTGATCGCCGTTTTCCATTCACATTGATAGCTATCAACCACATGCTGCATCTGCGCTTCAAGCTCTTGCCCTAGATCCAATGAGTCATTGATTACAACCTCCTGAAGATACGCAAGTCCGCCTTCTAGGTTTTCCATCCACACTGATGTGCGCTGTAACCTGTCAGCCGTTCTAACGTAAAACATCAATATGCGATCGATATACTTGATGAGGGTTGGCGTATCCAAATCAGTAGCAAACAAGTCGGCATGTCTAGGTTTCATACCGCCATTACCACATACATAAAGGTTCCACCCGTTTTCAGTAGCGATTACGCCAATGTCTTTGCTTTGCGCCTCTGCACATTCTCGTGTGCAACCAGACACCGCAAACTTCAATTTGTGGGGAGAGCGCAATCCTTTATAGCGGTTTTCTAAGTCAATGGCTTGTCCCACTGAGTCTTGCACTCCATAACGACACCAAGTGCTGCCAACACAAGACTTCACCGTTCTCAATGACTTGGCATAGGCGTGTCCCGTCTCAAAACCTGCTTCAATAAGCACTTCCCAGATAGCAGGTAATTGATCCACCCGAGCACCAAATAAATCGATGCGCTGGCCACCAGTTATCTTAGTGTAAAGGTTGTATTGCTTGGCTACTTGTCCTAAAACAATCAGTTTATCTGGGGTAATTTCTCCCCCAGCGATTCTTGGTACAATTGAGTAGGTACCATTTTTTTGCATATTTGCCAGGTAGGTATCGTTGGTATCTTGCAGACTGACATGATCTGGCTGCAGGACAAAGTCGTTCCAAACAGACGCTAAAATAGACCCAACCGCAGGCTTACAGATTTCGCAACCTAAACCTTGTCCATGCTTTTCCACTAAGGCTTCGAAGGTTTTAATTTTTTCTACCTTAATAACGTGAAATAGCTCCTGACGAGAATAAGCAAAGTGCTCACAAATGTCCTTTTTAACCTCTACACCACGCTTTTCTAATTCACTATCACAAACACTCTTTAGCAAGGCTGCGCAACCACCACAGCCAGTGCTGGCTTTGGTACAAGATTTGATATCAGAGATTGAGCATGCACCAGAATCAAAGCCGGCAACAATGTCAGCTTTGGTGACGTTATGACAAGAACAAATAGTCGCTGCATCTGGCAAAGCGTCCGCCCCAAGCGCCGGTTTGCTATCTCCTGTCGAAGGCAATATCAAACTTTCTGGGTATTCAGGTAAATCAATACCGTTTAGCGCATATTGCAATAAGGTATCGTAGTCACTCGTGTCGCCCACCAATACTGCGCCAACTAATTTGTTTTGCTCAGGGCTGACAACAATCTTTTTATATACACCAGAAACTTGATCTTCGTATGTGAAGCTCAATGCTCCTTGAGTTTTGGCATGGGCATCACCAATCGAACCAACTTCAACGCCCATCAATTTCAGCTTGGTGCTCATATCCGCGCCTTGGAACAATAATTCACCGCCACAAATATGGCTAGCAGCTGCGCGCGCCATGGCATAACCGGGAGCAACCAAACCAAAAATAAAATTGTTCCAAAGCGCACATTCGCCTATGGCATAAATGTCTGCATCATTGGTTTGGCATTGATCGTTAATAACGATGCCACCGCGCTCGCCTATGGCTAAATCAAACTGGCGAGCAAGGGAATCTTGAGGACGAATACCTGCCGAAAAGAGGATCATATCCGTTTCTAGTTCTTCGCCATCGGCAAAGCACATTTTATAACGACATGAACTGCCCTTCTCAATTCGTTGAGTGGCTTTTTGGGTGTGAACTGTCACACCCAATTCTTGAATTTTGTTCTTTAATAGCTGACCACCACCACTGTCAACTTGCACGGCCATAAGTTGCGGCGCAAATTCAACCACATGGGTTTGTAATCCAGCTTGCTTGAGTGCATTAGCCGCTTCTAGGCCCAATAAACCACCGCCAACCACAACACCCACTTTACTTTCACTGGCTGAAGCACTGATTGCTTCCAAATCTTCAATGGTTCGATAAACTAAGCAATGTGGCTGCTCATTGCCCGGAATTGGCGGTACAAAAGGATAAGAACCCGTTGCCATAACTAACTTGTCATAACCAAATTGCTCATCCGATTCTATGGTAACTATTTTGGCTTGTTTATCGATCTGGGTGACACGGGCATTGGTCTTAAATGCTACTCCGAGTTCTTCATAGTACTCTGGCGTCGTTAGCGACAGTTCTTCTGCTGTTTTTCCTGAGAAATATTCAGATAGATGAACACGGTCATAGGCGAGTCTGGGTTCAGCAGACAATACCGTGACCTGGAAAGCCTGGTTACCAAATTGCTCATTACTTTGTTGAACTAACTGATCAACAAAATGATGTCCAACCATCCCATTGCCAACAACCAATATTCGCGTGGAGTTTGTCGCTAAAGCCATAATTTCCTCTTTGCTTTTGCCCAAAAACAAAAAGCCCGCAATACCTGTTAAAGGTATTGCGGGCTTCTTTGCCTGGCCATAACTCACCACCTTGGTGAATTAGGTAAAAAAAAGATGCTGTCTGTGTTTTTATCTTAGCTGATAAATACAAGATGCGTAATAAAAGGATACATTTTTAGTGCCAGATATTTTCTATATAATAATCAGATAGTTAAAAGCAACAGGTGCAATTTACTTCACGTTAATTGCTATAGTTTGGTGCAAGCGACCTAAAAGGATGCGACTGGCTGGATGGTACATCCGAAGCGATATCGTCAAATTGAGGCACTATTTCAGTTAAAATAGATGTTTTTTTACTCAAATCCTAAATATCCCTCTTAAAATGGTTCTAGAACGTGTACAATGTCGCACCATTTTTTGCGTGGTTTAATAACCAGGTGAAAATACATTGAAAAACAGGTTACGACATTGTCTCGTGTCTGTTTAATAACCACCAGTAAAGGCTAAAATTTTGTCTCACGATATCAATAAGTTACGCAATATAGCGATTATCGCTCACGTTGACCATGGAAAAACAACCCTGGTTGATAAACTACTACAGCAATCGGGTACGTTAGAAAGTCGCGGTGAAGCTGAAGAGCGCGTGATGGATTCAAACGACATCGAAAAAGAACGTGGTATTACCATTCTTGCCAAGAACACAGCAATTAACTGGAATGACTACCGTATTAACATCGTAGACACGCCTGGACACGCCGATTTCGGTGGTGAAGTAGAACGTGTTATGTCAATGGCCGATTCGGTATTGTTGTTGGTTGACGCTCAAGAAGGTCCGATGCCACAAACTCGTTTTGTGACGCAAAAAGCATTTGCTCAAGGCCTTAAGCCGATAGTTGTTATCAACAAAATTGATAAGCCTGGCGCGCGTCCTGATTGGGTTATGGATCAAGTATTTGACTTGTTCGACAACTTGGGTGCAACCGATGACCAGCTCGATTTCCAAGTGGTTTATGCTTCAGCACTTAATGGCTGGGCAACTCGTGAAGCCGGTGAGCAAGCGGAAGATATGTCAGACTTGTTTCAAACCATCGTTGATGTAGTAGAGCCTCCTAAAGCGGATCCAGCTGGTGCTTTCCAAATGCAGATTTCGCAACTTGATTACAACTCATATGTAGGTGTTATCGGTGTTGGTCGTGTGACCCGTGGTTCAGTAAAACCAAATCAACAAGTCACAGTCGTTATGGCTGATGGCAGTAAACGCAATGGTAAAGTTGGCCAAGTGCAAGGTTACCTTGGTTTAGAGCGTCACGAAGTAGATTCCGTGCAAGCTGGTGACATTATTGCGATAACAGGTCTAGGTGAACTTAAGATTTCTGACACCATCTGCGATCCAAATGAGGTAGAAGCCCTTCCTCAACTATCTGTTGATGAACCTACCGTAACCATGACCTTCCAAGTTAATACTTCACCATTTGCTGGTAAAGAAGGTAAATACGTTACTTCACGTAATATCCTTGAGCGTTTGCACAATGAATTAGTTCATAACGTGGCTTTGCGTGTTGAAGAGACTGAAAACCCAGACAAGTTCCGTGTATCAGGCCGTGGTGAATTACACCTAGGGATCTTGATTGAGAATATGCGTCGTGAAGGTTATGAACTGGCAGTTTCTCGTCCTGAAGTAATCCTAAAAGACGTTGATGGTGAAGTACACGAACCATTCGAAACAGTGACGATTGACGTAGAAGAAGAACACCAAGGTTCTATTATGGAGCAAATTGGACTTCGTAAAGGTGAGTTGACTGATATGTCACCAGATGGAAAAGGCCGTATCCGTATGGACTTTATCATCCCAAGTCGTGGCTTGATTGGTTTCCAAACTGATTTCATGACATTGACTTCTGGCTCTGGTTTGATCTACCACACATTTGATCACTATGGCCCGCATAAAGGCGGAACTATCGGCCAACGTAAGAACGGTGTGTTGATTGCTAATGCAACGGGTAAAGCACTTACTAACGCCCTCTTTAATCTACAAGAACGTGGTCGCATGTTTATTGGTCACGGTGTTGAAGTTTACGAAGGAATGTTAATTGGTATTCACGCCCGTGAAAACGACCTAACCGTAAACGCGTTGAAAGGTAAACAGCTAACTAACGTTCGTGCATCTGGTACAGATGAAGCACAAACTTTGGTACCACCTATCAAAATGTCGCTGGAACAAGCACTAGAATTCATTGATAACGATGAGTTAGTAGAGGTAACGCCAGTCAGCATTAGATTGCGTAAGAAACTATTGACCGAAAACGAACGTAAGCGCGCAAGTCGTACTAAAGAGTAGTTTTTGAATAGATAGACAATAAAAAGCCAGCTTCATGCTGGCTTTTTTGATATTTTTCGGCAGTTTATAACCTAATTAAGCGTTTTGAAGACTTAAAGCTGGCGACTAGATCGAAATATATTTGAGATGTCGGTTAGCGTTATCATGCCATTTATATCGTTCAAACTCGTTAACAGCTCTTCTCCCTTGTGTGGGTAGTATCGCTTAATATAGTTAACCTCATCGACATTGTAGCGACTAAAGTTATTGCCAGTTTTATACAGTGTCACTTCGTATACAAGTTGCTGTTGAGATTGGATTCGCGCCAAGTCAAAAACGTCTGGTGCTTCTAACGATTCTTTATCTATTGGAACGAGGTTTGCCCCGTCAATAACCGTCCCACTCAACGATTGATGTTTATTCACAAGCAACAGAAAACTTTGCGGTTCTTTATCTGCTTTGACTTTTTTGGCAGCTTCTTTTAGCTGATCGTATACTTCATCCTTGTAAAACCAATAACGAACAAGTTTTTCGATATTGCTCTTTATTTCTGGCGTCAAATCAATGGTATTTTCGATAAACGCGGTAGCAAGGGGCTTTTTATTGAGTAATTTGTAGAAAACGACATTTTCTCTGCGGTTGTGTATCGCAATGTTTGAGAGAGCTCGACACAATCCGTAATCTTCATTTTCTCTACCCGTTGCCTTCATTTGGTCTAACTTTGCCATGACAAACTTGAACCAAAAATCACGAGCATCATGATTTACGTAATTCTTATTATTAAGGCGCAACAAGCCGTCTTGGCATTCAACGACTTCGTACATACACCGTGTCAGATCAAAAATTGTTGTGCGATCTGCGAGCTGTGGAAAAGACAAGGTTATCTTAGAACCTGGGGCAATAGATACATAGCGATTCACTTTCACAGCCAGGCCCAAGCTAGATACATTAAGCGTATTTCCAACTACTGTTTCACCATGGTGTTGAAACGCCACTTTGGTCATATAGTTAAATCTATCTTCTAAACGCTTTTCGTCTTTTTCTTTGTCAATGATCTTATAGCTTTGGTTTGCCGCACCATCCATTGGGAGCAAAGTGGGTTGAGCTTTAACCGCCTTTTCTGCTTGAGTAAGTAACAACAAACTTTCGATATGCAATGGTTCAAGTGAAACGTGATAATTGAGTTTTTTAATATTTTCACGGGTCACATTCGAGTGTCGATTTATCCTATGAGAACCATATAGTTCCTGACTTTCTTCTGGTATCGAAGAACTTCTAAAGACGGTGTTTTGATCAACTTTTGACGAGGTAACTTTGAACAATATCGCGCTCTTTGTATCCCGAAATTGATTAACAACTTTAAAAAATATATCAGGCTCTTTGGGATCAAAAATCTCCATTACAACTTTAGTTTCCGTTTTTTGGTCGCTAAGAGTGACGGTCCCTTTTGCACAAAAAAGAAATGTTGAGATAGAGCGAGTATCAGGTAAGCCACTTTTTAGTATTGAAGTGGCAATCTTCTGCAAATTACCTTCAAAGTAGTTGATTTGAATTTCATTATCGGGATGTTGAAGGATATATGTTAATTTACCTCTTTTATCCAAAAAACATTCAATCACGTTATCTAAGTTATTGATGTGTTTTTCGCAGCCCTTAGAAAAAGCGGATTCTACAATGCTCTCTAGGTCTACCTTGTATTTATACTTATGGCTGTAAATCAGGTTTTGAAGATAGTGAGAAAACTCCTCATTTACTTCATTATCTTGTAATTCGAGTATGTATTCGTAGGAGCTGGTTTGCTCTTCATAAAAGCCTTTTAGCACTTTATAAACAATATTTGATTGCGAAAACACTAACTCTTTTTCGAGACTGTCAAAACGCACAACAATAAATTGTGCCTCTTCCAAATCCGAAAATGTTTTTATTTTCAAACCACTCTTACTAATATTCGAGGTAGTAGCTGAACATTTTTCGAGCATGTTCGACTCATCAGGACTAAAGTCTTTTTGATTCTCAGTAATCGTTAATGGGTAGACGGTAACAGTCTTTGCGAAGTGCATTCTTTCTTCGCCACGGCTGAATTCATTGCACAATTTAACAACTTGTATATCTGTGTCTAAGGCTTTCTGATTACTTTGTAAACTTCGCTTGTTGGTATTGAAAAATTGACGAGTTTTTTCATAGGCGCCCACAGTATATTTTTTGTTGTAGCGTTTTATTTCCTCAACTAAAAATTTAGCTGTCCAAGGATCGATAAAGTGGGTTTTATCTAATATTTTGACTTCATTTACTTCCACACCTTTAACTTTCCATCTGAGATCTAAGGCTAGATTGCAAGTTTGGTTAAGGCGCACCAGTTCTCTTAAAAGGCCATCAATATCGACGCTGTTAAAACCATTAGACACAGCAAAGTTTGTCAACTTCGCTTTGGTCAGTTGGCTCAATGGTTCGTACCTAAGTAATTCAATTAACCTATCAAAATTAGAAACATTTGTTTCTTTTTCATTAGGTTGATTCGCCGATTGCATATATAAGCTAATCCGAAAGAGTGAGGTGACAACCACCTAACTCATTAATTTTTATTAAATTATAATACCCTAACTTAACAGTTTAAATTTTTTCCCAATAAATACAATATTGTTTACTATATTTCGTCGCCCAATAAATATATAAAATTGTCACTAAAACTCCTGAAGTAGCTTTTTTCCAATTTTTTTCAGACAAAACTAATCACAGCAAAAGATTGCAACCCCCGAAAATATGGCAATAATAAACCTCATTATGTACCAGGCCGAGTGCAATTTATAAATGCAGTTTCCTATACGAACGACAAAACGCCTTACATTGAATTCGCTAAATAAAAATGATGTGAATACATTGTTTACTATTTTTTCCGACCCCCAAGTTATTGAAAAATATGATGTTGAACAATTCACTCAAGTTAGCGAAGCATCCCAATTGATCGATTATTTTGACGCCAGATTTGAGAGTGATACAGGAATTCGTTGGGCTATTAGATTAAAAAGTACCGGAGAAATGATTGGGACTTGTGGATTCACTCATTGGAACAAGTACGACCATAGCGCAGTTATTGGATATGAACTTTGTCCAAAATTCTGGGGAAAAGGTTATGCCACAGAAGCATTGACTGAGATATGCAATTTTATATTTAGTAGTGAATTTCATTTTTATGTTCACCGAATCGAAGCACTTATCTTACCCATCAATACACCATCGAAGGTGTTAGTTGAAAAAATAGGTTTTAAACACGAGGGCATATTGCGTGGTAAATGTTACTGGAACAATGACTTTCATGACATGCAAATGTTTGGATTACTTCGAACGGATTTAAGGAAATAAATATGCAATTTTTCAACGTGAATCACAAACTCTATCTCGTTTGCAGCTTACTCATTACACTAGGGTTTGCACCTTCGGTATATTCACAAACCTCACCGGAGCAAAAATTACAACAACTTGGCTTTTCACTGCCCACCCCAACCACGCCGGTAGCTAATTACGTCAACGCTGTAACGTCTGGAAACTTGGTTTTTTTAGCTGGAAAAGGTCCAGTGGATGCCTCTGGAAACCTCATAAAGGGAAAACTAGGCAATACTATGTCGGTTGAGCAAGGTTATCTGGCGGCTCAAAGTGCGGGTTTGCAATTACTCAACGCTCTGAAAGCCGAGATAGGCGATCTTTCGCGCGCAACTCGCATTGTTAAAGTAACAGGAATGGTAAATGCCTCCCCGGAATTTACCCAACACCCTGAAGTCATCAATGGCTTCTCCGATTTAATGGTCAATGTATTTGGTGTACAAGGCAAACACGCTCGTGCTGCAGTGGGCATGAACTCTCTTCCAAGAGGAATGGCTGTAGAGATTGAAATGGTTGTAGAGATCAAAAACTAAGTTTCTTTGCATCTTCCAAAGCAAGCACACTTAAAAATCTAGATATGGCTAGCATCTAGTCCTATTGAAAGTCCTTCTTTAACCAATCTAACAGCGCTCAATGGACTCGTTAATTATTTTTCGGTAAAACGACTTAAATTTGTAAACAACTAACGGTTAACCAAACTTTTTAATTAGTTTCCTCGACTAAGTAATAGATTATTTAATTTTGAGGGACAAACATGAATACTATTTTCAAAACAACACTAACATTATCAATCGCTGCCATACTCAGTTATTCTGCATATGCAACAACAAACAAATCATCGGATTACGAGCTAGTTGCCTACAAGGACTGCGAAATTGTATACCGCGCAACACTATCTCCAAAACAAAAGGCCGCATACGACTTGTTAAACCAAGAAAGTGCTGCAATGAAAGAGCTAGAACTGCCTATACAAACAATTCAGCCAACTCTTGATAATCTAACCAAAGAAATGAAAGAAGTCTCGCTTTTGGCAGTAAGTGAAACTGATAATATCCTACGCATAGATAAAAACTTAATAGACAAACAAAACGAACTAGCTAAAAAAATAGACAACTTAATTAAGGTAAATCAACCAAATTTTGATGCACTGGAAGCCCAAGGAAAACGCATAGAAAAAGCGGCCAAGGAATTTGAAAGTTTAATGCCTGAAGAGCTGGAGCAAGCAAACTATCAAAACGTGCAAATTGTCACCGACCAACAGACGCTAAAAAATTGCTAACGAAGTCCCCCACTGCGTGCGCGACATAGAAGCGCCTCGTGGATGACGTTTCTTCGTAGTGATGAATTTTCTTGCGATGACGTTTCTTTTTTCTCGCTCGCATGGGGGTGAAAGCGGTTGTTCTTAGCTTCGAAGAAGCGTTGACCGACT
>JAOMVH010000057.1 GCA_028356795.1 Aliiglaciecola sp.
GTGTTTCATCTTGATTCTCTATATTCTCTGTAAGTTGGCCACGAGAGTAGTCAAGGTCATTGAATCTTACACTGACATTTACCGTCGTTTCATCAGCTATTCTTGCGTAATAACGCAATGAACCTTGCGTGGTTCCGGTATCAAAATATCCTCCACCATTGTCTATCCTCAATTCGCTGTTATAGAATATCGAACATTATTTATCTCTATTGAACTATGCTTTAAGCTATTCATAATTTATTTGTCCTTTACCCTATGTTTTTCTGAGGAAAAAATTATTGGCTCGTTAAGTCGTGTGATTGGTATTGTGCCTATCAAGGATAAGTTTCCTTGTAGTGCAAACATCATCGTGAATAAAAAACATTATTGCCGGCAGATTTTGCTGTTATTGTTTTTACTGCAAGCCGTTGTTTTTCAAAAACAATGTATAGCGACAGAAACCGCTGCGAAGCCGACTTTTTCTTTCAATGTTTTAAATGACAATGATACCAACCACATAGGTGCCCAAAGAGCGACTGCTCAGGATACGTTAGGTTTCATGTGGTTTGGTGGGGACAATGGATTAGTTCGTTACGATGGGTATTCCTCAACATTGTTTCGGCATGACGCAGAAGATCCAAACAGTGTAAGCGCCAACTTAATTTATGACCTGTTGTTAGATAAAGACGGAAACCTCTGGATTGCCACTGTCGATGGTGTCAATCGCTTTGACCCAGTATCACAGAAGTTCGTTAAGTATTTTCAAGAACCCGGCCAACTAGGTAACCTGCCCAGCAATAATGTTCGAAGTATTTTAGAAGACAGCGAGGGCTTACTTTGGTTTGCTACTGCTCTTGGGGTTGCAATTTTTAATCCCCAAACCAAGGATGTTATTCAATTAGAGCAACAATATAAAACCGCGCAGAACTATGAAATTACTGATATCTGGAACCTGACCGAAGATGCCAATGGGCAAATTTGGCTCGGTAGCCGTGGCAACGGACTGTTTGTGCTAGATAAAAAAGACGGCAAAATTACTCACTTCGCTCATCGCTCTGATGATTCAAAAAGCCTCAGTCATTCGTCAGTGCAAGTAACATATCAAGACCACCGAGGTGATATCTGGATAGGTACTCCCGGTGGTGGACTGAATAAGTATGATCAGGTTAATCAAAGTTTTGTTCACTATCGTCATGACAACAATCAGCCGAACAGTATCGGCTCTGATTTCATTCGCGGGATTTTTGAGGATCACCGAAATAATTTTTGGATTGCAACCGATGGAGGAGGGTTAAGCCGACTAGATAGAGATACACAACAATTTGTTTCTTACAAAAATAAACCGGGCAATTTCGACAGTCTAAAAAGTGACAAAATCCGCAGTATTTTCGAAGATCGGGCCGGTAACTTGTGGTTAGGGCATTTTCCCTTTGGCATTTCAATGTTAGATATTGATGCTACGGCTATTATCAATTTTCGCCATAATCATACGCGCAGCGACAGTCTCAGTAATAGCTCAATCTTATCTATTCTTGAGCGCGAGTCTGGCAAAATTTGGGTTGGCACTGAAAAAGGCCTGAACCTTTTGGATTTGGCAAGTAATCGGGCTACCCATTTTGAGCATGATGCCAAAAATAGACATTCCTTGCCAGCCGATCCAGCATTATCTCTTCATGAAAATAACCAGGGACTATGGGTAGGAACCTGGAGTGGTGGATTAGGTTTACTCAATTTGGAAACAGGCAAGTTTAAGCAATATAAAACTGACCCAAAAAACCCAAGCAGTATCAGTGGTGATTATATTTGGGTCATCTATGAAGATGCTGTTAATAATTTATGGTTTGGCTCCGAAACCGCAGGACTGAACAAATATGATCTAGCTACTGACAGTTTTATACGTTACCCCACAGGAAGAGAGGATCGATCTGAAAGAGGGTCTAATTGGGTTACCGCAATACACGAAGATAGTCAGGGTAACTTTTGGATAGGAACCGATGATGGACTTGGACTAATGAACCGAGATTCTGGAGTTATTCAATATTTTCGTGATGACAGCAGTAACCCAAACAGTATCAAAGGTAATCGAATAAGCGCTATTTTAGAGGACAGTCGCGGATTCTTATGGGTTGCAACACATGGAGTTGGCGTAAATAGGAAAAACGCAAAAGATAGCAGTTTTACAAACTTTGATGTTTCACAAGGTCTGGCAGACAATGTAGTATCTGGCATTATTGAAGATGACGATGGCTTTTTGTGGTTCTCAACAGGCCAAGGCTTGAGTCAATTTGACCCAGTCAATGAATCTTTTATTAATTACTACAAATCTAATGGTTTGGCGGGTCAAGTGTTTAACCGCCCCGCTTATTTTAAAACATCCAAAAATCAGATTCTATTTGGTAGTACAGACGCTTTAACCCTCATTGACCCTAAATTGCAGGTTCAAAACACCGAACCTCCTGCTGTGGTGTTCACCGATTTTAAAATATTAAACCAAACGGTTGATGTCAATGACGGCAGAGTACTTAAGAAATCGTTAAATTTCACCGAAGACATTACCTTGACCCACAAAGATCTGGTTTTTTCATTAGAATTTGCCGCGTTAAATTATCGCTCCAACGAAAAGAATCTCTATTCCTATAAATTGGACGGTTTTGACCAGAGTTGGAGCCCTGCTGATACTCAACGAACAGCCACTTATACCAACCTTGATGCTGGCGAGTATGTTTTTAGAGTAAAAGCCTCTAACAACGATGGCGTCTGGAATGAGCAGGGTAAAACTCTCAGGATTGTGGTTTTGCCACCGCCATGGAGGAGTTGGCCTGCATATACATTTTATACCTTTATTGCGCTGTCAATCATCCTCTTTGTTAGCTACCAACAATTTTTAAAATCGCGAGATCAACAACGGCTTCAATTGGCGCTTTGGGGAAGTGGTGATGAATTTTGGGATGTTGACTTGGTGCGCCAATCTGTCGTTCGAAAAAATATGATTGAAGGTATTGAACGCCCGAAAAAGGAGCAATGGCATTTTCCAGATATGGACCACATACATCCAGATGACCAGTCTGAGGTGCTTAAAAAATTTGAATCTTGCCTTGCTGGAAATGAACAGGTGTTTGAAGTTGCTTATCGCGCCAAAACAAAATCGGGTGACTGGATTTGGTTACTCGATCGAGGCAAAGCGACCAAGTTGGATAGTAGTGCATCGCCCGTTAGATTGAGTGGAACGACAAAAAATATCGACAGAATCAAGGCCGTTGAAAAAGAGTTAATTGAGCTTAACCTGCAATTGGAAAACCGAGTCTTAAAACGTACGTCCGAACTTCAGCAAACTGCTCAGGAACTTGAGCAGAGCAATGAATACTTAATGAATGCTCAAAAGCAGATAGTCGAATCTGAAAAAATGGCCTCATTGGTAAATTTAGTGGTGGGAATATCCCACGAATTGAATACTCCTTTAGGTAATTCACTTACCGCGCTAACCGTGCTTGATTCGCGCTTAGAAAATTTGTTCTTAAAAGTTGAAGAAGGTAGCCTGCCTCGAACATTTTTCAACCGTTTTAAAGATGATGCAAACGAGTGTGTTGCTTTGGCACTGCAAAACTTAAAACGTACTTCGAGTATCATAGAAACGTTTAAAATGATTTCTGCCAGCAGAGATGACGATAGTTTACTTCAAACGCCGTTGAATGAATTGTTGGAACATGCGGTGCGACAAATACACGTTTCCCACTCTTTTGACAGTGAGCAATGAGGAAATTTCGAAGCCCAGAGCAATGGCAGCAGATACTGGAAGACCAGCGTCAAAGCGGTTTGACCATTTCAGAATTTTGCCGTGAGCATAAAATTTCAACCAGTGGTTTTTTCACACAACGCAAGAAGCGCCAGGCAAGCACTGCATTCGTCAGCGCAAAAGTCACGCAGCAGACGTCGACAGAAGTATTTCGGCATGAACATCAACACATTGTTCTGGAACTGTCGGCGGGCAGATTGACGCTTCCAACAGGTACGTCAGCAGAATACTTGACCATCTTGCTAAATGGCCTGCAAGCATGAAGTTGTTTGTTGAGCCCCCCAAGGTCTATTTACACCGGGATTTTGTTGATTTCCGTAAATCCATTAATGGCCTTGCAGCCATCGTCGAAACCGATATGGCATTACCGCTGATGTCAGGTGCGTTGTTTGTGTTTTGCAACAAGGGCAAAGACAAACTGAAAATCCTGTTCTGGGATAAAACCGGTTTTGCCCTATGGTACAAACGTCTGGAAAAAAACAAATTCAAATGGCCCAGCAAGCTCAGTTCGCCGACTTACTCGCTCTCTGAGCAGCAACTGGATTGGCTACTAAGCGGTTATGACGTGGTCGGTCATCAAGCGATAACGTTTGAGTCAGTGGTCTTATAACCCGTGTTCATGAAAGGGATTTAACGATCACCAAATAGTCTTAATAAAAACAACAGGTTACCTGCTATGCTTGGTAAAATAACCACATGACTGACGAATTGACACAGCTTAAAACGTTACTTGCAGAGCAAGCCGAATTACTGGCAGAGAAGGACGCCAGAATAGCCTATTTGGAAGAGCAATTCTTACTAGCCCAGAAAAAGCAGTTTGGTGCCAGCAGTGAAGGTCATCCAGGGCAAGGTGAGTTGTTTAACGAAGTCGAATCAGAAACTGAGTTTGTTGAAGATGATGCCGACACTCAGGCCATCAGCTATACCCGCAAAACACCGAAACGCCAGTCACTGCCCAAAGACTTACCGCGAGAAACCATCGTTCATGATATTAGCGAAGAAGACAAGGTGTGTGATTGCTGTGGCGGTGCGCTCCATCAAATCGGTGAAGCGAAAAGTGAAAAGCTGGATTTTATCCCTGCCAAGGTGAAGGTGATAGAGCATATTCGCCCTAAATATGCTTGTCGGGCGTGTGATAAAGATGGCACACAAGTGAACATCAAAATAGCATCGTTGCCAGCCAGTCCAATCCCTAAGGGGATTGCAACAGCATCCTTATTAAGTCAAATCATCACCAGCAAGTACCAATATGGCCTACCGCTGTACCGTCAGGAAAGTTTGTTCAAACAATACGGCATCGAATTAAGCCGGCGCACCATGGCTGACTGGATGATAAAGTGCAGCGCATTGTTTAAACCCTTAGTTGAACGACTCAAGGCCATCCAACTGGAACAACCTGTCATTCAGGCGGATGAAACCACACTGAAGGTTATCAACGAAGACAAGTCCACCTGTTATATGTGGTTGTATTGCACCGGCACTGATTCGCCTAATGAAAACCCGATACCCAATATCGTGCTGTATGATTACAAGAACAATCGCTCAGGGCGTTGTGCAGTGGATTACCTAGGGGATTACTCAGGCTATTTGCAAGTGGATGGTTATCAGGGCTATGAACAAACGAAGGCCACATTAACCGGTTGCTGGGCGCATGCCAGACGCAAGTTCAAAGAAGCGGAAGTGGTTCAATCAACGGGCAAGAGCGGCAAGGCCAACTGGACGCTGAACCATATTCAGAAGCTGTATCGTATTGAAACCAAAATCAAAGATAAACTAGCCGATGAAAAACGAAAAATCAGGCAACAACAATCCTTACCGCTACTCAATCAGTTTAAAACCTGGTTGGACAAATCTGCTTTACAGGTGCCACCGAAAACGGCAATGGGTAAGGCCATCGGTTATAGCTTACGGCAATGGCCGAAGCTTATCCGCTATATTGAAGACGGCAACCTGAACATCGACAACAATCGGGCAGAAAGAGCAATCAAACCCTTCGTAATAGGCCGAAAAAATTGGTTGTTTAGCAACACAGCAAGCGGTGCGAATGCCAGTGCGATACTCTACAGTATCATTGAAACCGCTAAGGCCAATGGCTTAACGCCATTCGAGTACATGACACATTGTCTGGAACATTTAGCGACGTCACCAGACAACCTAGCAGTATTGTTGCCCTGGAATGTAAAATTGGGCAAGGTGTAGATCAGGTGACGGTTACCTACAAAGAGTCATCATGCAATTGATAGAAAACTCTATCAAACATGCGTTCGAGGAATACAGTCAAGTGCTGGTGAAAATTGAAGCAAAGCGATTAGAAGATGAAATTCAGATTGTTTATCAGGATTTTGGCAAGGGAATGGATGAACAAACTGTAAATCAGGTATTTGATCCTTTTTATACAACAAAACGAGGCCGCAATGTGGGATTGGGTATGCACATTGTCTACAATCAAGTTGTACATATTTTGCAAGGAACGATTGCGTGCGAAAGCCAAATTAACAAAGGCACTCGCTTCACAATTAAACTGCCGCTCACCCTCTAGTCATGGTTAACCCCAATTCCGGATAAGCAACGCCTGTAAGCAGCGCTATTTGAGCGTCTATCTGCGTTGTTCATCATGAGTTTAGAGCGACTAGACAACATAATTCTCGCCTTGATAGACGCTCAAATCACGATACTTACCTACAAAAAACAGATAACAAGCTATGCACCATCTCTATGTTGCTGAAATATTTACGAAAAATCTAAAGGTGTCGACATTTCTTATCCAGGACTGGGGTTAATTAATAGCCTTTACTCATACATACACTGTTTATTGTCGATATGACAAAGCCTACCTATCACAGCAGCGTCTTCTATCGATATCTTCTGTCCCAATAGATTACCTGCAAAGTTAGCGAGCAAGTTTTGATCAGCAAGAGCAACCATTTCTATGTGACCAAGTTGCAGGTATTTGTGAATAAGCACATTGGTAGATTTATATGCTTTCCAATCCACAGCACTAGTGATCTTGTCCTGTTCGGAAATATAGATAAACGTTGGTGTCTGTGATTTCTTCATATTAGGGATAATGGCAATATCTTTGGAAGAAACCTTGGCTCTTGCAAAAACAAGTGAAGTTGCTTGTTGCACTGTGTCTTTTGGAATGAGGTTAAGCAACAGATTTTGTTGTTTGCCTGAATCCCAGATTGCATCTGCTGATCGAACAAAATCAGTCATTGGGGCAATCAGGTGTAGGTGTGCATTATCAAATTGATTAGCAACACGCTGAGCAGCAACGGCACCCATAGAAAAACCGACTATATGCACATTTTGGGGAGCGCGACGATTTATTTCAGCGGCAACAGGCGCTACAAAATCCAATCCAAATTGAAAATGATGTGAATGGTTTGCACTAGGGATGAGGAACACTTGCTTTTGCGTAATGCTTTCAAGCCACATTTGGTGGGTAAACATTGATTGCCATGTTTGACCATAACCACCAAAAATTACGACTAAATCTTTATTAAGTAGTCTACGTTTTTTGCTCTTGTTTGCTTTAGAGTGGAAACGCCAAACATAAGTTTCGTCTTCTAGATGATATGTAAAAGATAGTTTTAATGAGGCCTTAAATTCATCATCTATGCTATAGGCTGTTACGCAGTTATTGTTTTCATCACACAGAGGCGTTTCTACTACCCATGCAGGAATATCGTTGCTGGGTGTAGCGTCTAGTTTGGTGGTAATTCTATCTGCTATAAATGATGCACAGCCAGATAAAAAATAAGACCACAATCGCCACTAAAAATCCCTTTAAATACATCTTAAGCCTTTATATTTTTTGTTGTTTTTATGAATCAGGCTAGTCCAATAGCAAAGCACTTAGCAATACTTCACGGGTTTGAGCTGGTTCAATAACCGCATCTAGCTCCAATACGCTAGCCACTTCCATCGCCGCGCCTTTTTTATACTGTTTGGCGACTAGTTGGTCAAATAGATCTTGTCGCTGTTGTGGATCACTAATTTTGTCCAATTCTTTTTTAAAGCCAAGTTTTACCGAGCCTTCTAGCCCCATGGCGCCAAACTCGCCCGTTGGCCAAGAAATGGTGTAACTGGGATTGCTGGTGCTGCCACCCATCATTGCTTGCGCGCCAAGTCCATAACTTTTGCGCAGCACAACGGCAACAAAGGTCACCGACAATTTTGCTCCCGTGGCAAATAGCTGACTTAAATGTTTAACCGCACCTTGGCGTTCATGCTCAGGGCCAACCATAAACCCTGGGGTGTCGACAAGCGAAAAAATCGGCACTTGGAATTGATTACATAACTGTAAGAAGTCATCTAATTTATTGGCTGCAGCTACGTCTATCGCTCCGCCTAGCACCTTACAATTATTTGCAATAACGGCGACCGAGTGGCCATTTAATCTGGCAAATCCAGTGACAATCGCTTTGCCATGATGACTGCCAAGCTCAAGAAAGCTGCCGGTATCCACTATGCCATTAATTACTTTCGTCATATCGTATGCATAGCGCCTGTCTTCGGGTAAAACCTGCTCTAACCGACTTACATCAGGCGCTTGCCAATGGTTGGCTTTGCCCTGAAAGATACCTAAACAATATTTTGCGATTTGAATAGCATGATTTTCATCCTTAGCGACAATATCTACGACCCCATTAGCGGCTTGCATCTCAATGGGGCCAATTTCTTGTGGCGAATATTGGCCTAAACCGCCACCCTCTATCATCGCAGGACCCGCCATGCCAATTGATGATGATTCCGTGGCAATTCGAATGTCGGCGCAGCCAAATAAGGCGGCATTACCAGCAAAGCAATAACCGTTATTGATGGCGATGCGAGGTATTACTCCTGCTAACCCCGCCCAACGGCTAAAGGTTGTGCACTGCAGGCCAGAATTTACCGTGGTAATGTCGGTGTCGCCCGGGCGTCCGCCTCCACCTTCGGTAAACATAATAACGGGGAGCTGCTTTTGGTCGGCAATATCTATAATGCGGTCTAGCTTAAGATGATGAAAATAGCCTTGTGTACCAGCAAGTACTGTGTAGTCATTAATTATTAGCGCGGTTGCATGAGTTTTATCTGATAAAGGCTCGATAGTTTCTTGGTTAATCTTAGCGATCCCGGTAATCACACCATCTGCTGCGGTTTCTGATTGCAGCTCTAGATAGTCTCGCCTTTGTCTTTGCGCAGCCATGGCTAGCTGGCCGTATTCAATGAAGTTTTCGCTGCCGCTCAAAGCACGAAGGTTCTGTCGTGCTGTATTATAGCCTTTTGAATGTCGTTTTTGAGCTTGAATGCTCCTTTGACTGTCGAGTGTTTTTTCTAATCTAGAAGATATGGTTTGACGTTCATCATTTAGATTGGTTTTGGTCATGCTCTATTCCAAGCTTACAAAGTTTTACATATATTCACTGATCTAAGTCTGTTTTTCATTACCAACCGTATTATATTCATCTATAAATTTTATAAATATGACAAATCAGCGTTGCGGGCTAGACAAGGTAAAAACTTACGCTATGGTTAAACATGATGTCGTATACTTTTTTCGCCGCTTAATGTGTTTTTGTCAGAATAAGGGACTAGTTTGATATGAATAAACTGCGCATGTTGTTAATCGAAGAAGATGAGATATCTCGAGAAGTTCTACAGCTGATGCTAGGAGACAAGTTCGACTTAAGCGTATTGGACGATATGGGAAAAGCAAAGGACTGTTTATATCAAAACGACTTTGAGATTGTTGTACTCGATATGTCCACCAAGCACTCCGATTGTCTGGCACTATGCAGAAGCATTTCTAACCATCCTAGTACCCATCCTCCTATTGTTATTGCCCTCGGCGAAAAGTCCGATGATGAGTCGATTAGAAAGATTTTTGAAGCTGGTGTTCACGACTACTTTATCAAGCCTTACAACATTGTTTTATTCAATGAAAGTGTGATGCGCTTGGCCAATAGCATGCAGGCCTACACCGAACTTGAACAAAGTGATAAAGCATCAAAGAGCGCATTTGAAATAGCCTTGGGACAATCTTCTTATTATGGTTTTGCACTCGAATTGATTGCTAATTTAAGTACTAGTCAATCTTTTGAACAATTAGCAGATTGTGTATTGCAGCATCTTGCAACTAGAGGAATATGCTGCGCAATACAATTTAGAACTTCTCAACACACTTATACCTTTGAAGAAGATCGTGCTGAAGCGGGTGAACGCACTATACAGGTCTTTCAATTACTCTCGAATCAAGGGCGAATTTATCGATTTGGTAATCGTTTAATGTTTAACGATACACATGTATCGCTTTTAGTTAAATCAATGGATGACAGTAGTCAGGGTAATTACGATAGTGTCTTAGATATAGGCGCTAAAATTGTGCCCCCTATTGAGGCCAAATTAAAAGCGGTTATTCAGAGTCAGCTGATTGAAGAAAACCAAGGTGCTCTTAAAGCAATGATTAATCAGTTAAATAATGCTTTAGATGATCAAATTAGGCACAACAAAAATGTTGTTGAGCATGTGTCTAAGCAAATTGCCGCTAGTTTTGATTTACTAGAGATGACGGAACAGCAAGAACAGTTTTTTGTTCATTTAGTCGAAACTGAAATGCAGGAAGAGTCTGACAACAGTCCAATTATTGAATTGCAAGATATGGTTAACACCTTATTGCAAAAAACAGAATCAGAACAGCAAGATCCAATCAAAGAGAGTAAAAGTGTTTCTTCGCCTACTGCAAGTTTTTCTGACGTTGAGTTGTTTTAGCCAGATTACTAACACGATTAGCTTTGTGTCGACTTATCAAAGCTAATTTGAACAAGTCCTAACTTACCTGACATCTTTAAATTAGAGTTCGACTAAGTCCAAACGTCGTCTAGGAGCGAGTTGCCGTAATTCACTGAAGAGAGTAGCGCTCGTTGCAGTCTTCAAAGAAATGATGCCGTCATCCCAGAAATGCGAAGCATTATCTGGGGCCTCCGCAACTGTAATCGTAAGGTTAAACAATTCACTCTTATGAGTTTACGATATCAGTCAAAGAGACCCCGTTTTTCAACGGGGTGACAATTCTTCGTAGGTGCATTTAGTAAAAATAAACCTTTACCACTGGCTCAAAAGAGCGAATTGCGGAAGGTAGTTAGGCCTAAGTTGAATGCCTGCTCTTTGCACCTAAGCAGGCACTTAAAATGACATCCACTCATGACAATCGACTCAGAGGACTCACAACACCATTCGCGCCTTGTTGGAGAACATGAGTATATATTTGGGTTGTTTTAACATCAGAATGCCCTAATTGGGCCTGAACCGTTCGGATATCTGCGCCAGACTGTAATAAATGGGTGGCAAATGAATGCCTTAAAGTATGAGGCGTGATTGGTTTCGTCAAACCGGATACGCATACAGCTTGTTTAACCGCTTTACGGACGCAAGTAGGATGAAAATGATGCCTTCTTATCTCACCAGTTTCTGGGTCAGCACTGAGTTTATGAGAGGGAAACAAGAACTGCCAAGCGAGCGACTTATTCGCTGAGGGGTATTTTTTAGCTAGCGCATGAGGCATCCAAACTCCGGCGTATTGCTCATTCTGAATATCGAGTCTCAGGTATTCATCAACCTGCGCTATTTGGTTTTTAAGTAGCGGAATTAATTCCGTTGCCAAAGTAACGACTCTGTGTTTTTTGCCTTTACCATTCCAAACCCTTAAACACTTATAATCGAAATCGATATCTTGCACGCGAAGTTGCACAGCTTCCATACTTCTGAGGCCACTGCCATACATCAAGCCAGCAATAAGATAGTAACGTTTATTCAATTTTGACATGAGCAACTTCACTTCACCCTGTGTCATGACAATGGGCAATTTGGGTTGACGTTTACTTCTGGCAAAATTCAAATTCAGAGACAGCTCATTCTTGATAATATGCTTGTAAAGAAACGATAGCGAGTTTAAGGCAGTGGCTTGCGTACGCGGCGACACATTGGCATTCAACGCCAAATACTCAAGGTATTGTTCAACTTCATTATCACCCATTGATGAAGGGTGACGTTTTCCGTGAAAGTGAATAAATGCTGAAATCCACTTCAAATAAGTAGAAATAGTCCTTGGAGAATACTGTCTTAGCAGCATGTACTCAGTGATGTGATTTAAGAGAGGAGACTTTGTTTTCATGATTATAATTTGCATGTATAAATATACAGTTATAGCAGCCTTTCCCCTATATTCAAGAAAACGACCCAATCGCGCGTTTGCGTCCTAAACCTAATTAGTTTTATTTTCTTGCGACCATTGCCTGCATTGGCTTTCACAAACTTGATAATCATGGCAGTATTGATAAAAACGAGCGCTTGCTCGGTAGAAAAACGCGCAAGTTGCGCCTTATTAAATTGTTATACGTACAAATGAAACACCTGGCGGTTTATTTAAAAGTCTATCTATTTTGGCTCTTTTCTCTTGTGGCGTTCGGGTTTGGATTGAAGTTAGTTTCAGAATTGATCGCAGGTTTAGTTTTTCTATCCACTATTTTTGTGCCAAGTGACCGGGTACGTATTAGTATGATTAAATCAGGCGAAGGCATGCCTGAAGCAAAATTGGGTTGGGTGCTTATCTTGCTATTCAGTTTTATCCCTTTTATGTTGGGCGTCTATACATCATCTATTTCTGACTTGGCACCTGAGCAACATAGAGCGAATGCAGTTGTTGGCGCGATATTTTTTTGGGGTTGTTTTACGTTTGGCTTAAATTGCCTCTTGTTCAAAAATAGAAGCTATTGGAAGCAATCTAGCAAACGTATAACAAACCATTCAACCTGACAAATACTCGCTGGCTGGGTTCGCTTCGCTCTCAGTATAGCCAGCAAGCATTTGCAGTTTAATAGGGGCGTTATATGCCTAAAAGGATTTGGAATTGAATACAAGTGTCGAATACAAAAGGGTGTTTAAGAGGATTCTGTTTGCTAGCCGATTACCTAACTTTATTGCGTTAACGTCTTTTGCCCTTCTGTTGATTCGCCTCGTGTTCGAAGTGCCTTCATTTTTATTCAATTTGTGTTTCTTTTTGTTTGTCGTTTCGTTAGTTTGGCTATTTAGTATTAAGTGCCCTAATTGTGGTAAGGCATTTGTTCCGCTACTTACTCTTAATACTCGTCGTTGGTTGAGGCCAAGTTCATGTAAGTCTTGTGGTTTAAAGTTAAGGGAAAACTCGAAGTGAAATCGGCATATAACAAACCATTCAACCGGACCCAAACTCGCTGGCTTGGCTCATCCTTCGCAAAGTATAGCCAGCAAGTCTGGGCCGTTTAATAGGGGCGTTATGTTGCTATGAAGGATTATAAATGAAGTTAAATGTTTTTATGATATTGTTAATTTGTTTGCTGACTGGGTGCCAATCCACAACTCAGAAGTATGTGAAGTGGGAGTATAAAGTGGTGCAATTTCCAGATCTACCCAAAGAAGCTTTTTCGGCTGGCGCTCTAGGAGATGCATTGAAAAATAAATCAATGATAGAGAAAGGTATTTTGCAAGAGCATGGCGAGCAAGGTTGGGAGTTAATCCAATTAAGAGGCGGTGTGCTTGTTTTTAAAAGACCTGTTTTATAAGCATTCACAACATAACAAACCATTCAACCGGACCCATACTCGCTGGCTGGCGCTCGTTCCTCACGATTATAGCCAGCAAGTCTGTGCCGTTTAATAGGGGCGTTAGGTGCCCTGTGAGTTCAAATGTTTCAGGTATTAGGCGAGGCGCATTTATTGAAGGAGTTTTAACAACTCTTTTTCTCGTTTTCTTAATCAATTGGTTTTTCGAAACAGAGACACCGACTTTTACTTTTTCTTTCCAGACGATTAATACTGAGATCGATACTGTTACAATAATTTCTGAAGAATTAGAGATATTATTCTCAGTAGAGAGTGATTTTGCTGCAAACTTTGGAGAATTGGAATTCGTTGTTCCCTCAAAACAGGGGGTATTAGATTTAAAAGTATTGGCGACAGATGGACGAGTTTTTTACCTTAAAAGACGTCGAATATAAGGCTGGAGAGTTCAGCTACATATCAATTTTCGAAGGTCAAATTACAATGACGAAAGGACACTGGTAGTGCTGGGGGCCCCTAACAAACCGATCAAGCTCGCTCACTCCGTTCGCTGGGACAATTCCTCG
>JAOMVH010000058.1 GCA_028356795.1 Aliiglaciecola sp.
TTTCTTTCGCTATAGCAAGTTCTAAGTTCGATATTGCCTTGTGCATATTTTGTTCTAAAAAATTTCCATAATAGTAGAGTTGCGCAACAGCAAAATATTCATCCGAAGTGTGACAGAAACTATCATCTAGTCCGTCTACAGAAATCGTTTTTTCAACTGCGCTATTCTTTTCTCTTCCGACTAACCGGCTCAACTCCATAGAAGCTGAACTATTTGATTTTATTTGGCTACAACCAATCTCAGTTGCGGATAAAGACTCAGTTGAAAAAAATATGAGTGCTCCGGCGATTAATATAAATTTCATATTTTAACTACCACGAAATAGCGACTGCCCACTTTTGAGTGATTCGTCGAAAAAACCAAAGTTGATATATGCGTATTGTGAAGAGCTTATCATGGACACCCGCTAAAGCTAGGCAGTTTCTTCGTGGGCACGCCCAAACAACATTGCGTTTTTCGCTGAGTGCGCCGGGATTTTTGTGCGATGAAGATAAATGTTCAGGCAAGAACTATGAGCATCGGTGCAAGTGCAATTTTGGGTGGCTATGTTATTCTCTTATTGAATATAAAATTATTTCGCTCCGACCCCTTTTTCGCTTTTTCGATCGCATGCAGATAGAAGAAAGCTTCAGGGATATGAAAAGCCGCCAGTATGGCTTGGGATTTGAGCAAAACAAGAGTAAACAACTTCACAGAATTTCAATATTAATATTACTGGTTACCCTCGCAAATTTGGTACTTATATTGTTAGGCTTAACCCTGCAATCACTCGGACAGCAATATCGTTTTCAGGCCAACACGACTAAAACCAAAAGGGCACTGTCACTACATTTTCTGGGGCTCAGAGCTTGGGCACAAAGGCGCATGAAAATAAACAATGAGCAATGGCGCAGTACCATAACGCAGCTCCAAGATTACATCAAAGGAGCTGCACATGACATTGTCTAATTTCGTGGGGATCCCTCAGACTCCGACCCCTTTTTCGTTCTTTTTCGTTTTTCGATCAAGCTCATAGGCTCCGCACTTTTGCAATTTAATAGAAATATCTTTTAACTCAGTAGCACTCTTTAGGAAGCAACCATCGATTCGGGAATAATTAGTCTTGAGAATCAATCCGTTCCGATCCCTATTTCACTAATTATTGAGCCTACTAGATGCTGGCTCATTAATTTTGAACTCAAAAAACTCAGGAAAACCCATCATTAGTTGATAAAGCAAAATAACAATGACTATAGATAACAACGTTCTAAAAGCCAGATTCCATTTTCCATCCTCACCGCTTACCGCTTTTTTAAACAAGGCGTAAATACAACTTAAACAGTAAATGAACAGAACCATTAACACGAAAATCCCTAGAACACCTATAACATTACCCATATCAACCTATTAACATATCCACGTGTCTCAGCCTTCGGAGTGTATATCACCAAATATTGTCAAAGTCGACGTTGCTGAACTTCTAGCAGAGCCTGAATTACTGATTTCTTAACTCAAATTTTTTGCTGCATTCGTTCTCAAGGGTGCCAATCTCAATTGGAACATGTGCCAATGTATATGGACTTCGCAATTGGATTTAGCTCTCTAGCTTAACAATAAACGCACATAAATCTTCTGCCCACTTTTTATAAACCTGAGGGCCGGGGTGAAAGCCGTCTTCAGCCATTACGTCAACGTCTAGCATGTTGGGTAGCGGGAAGTAGTGACACTGATGGGTGGCTGCAAAGTGACTCATTGCTATATCAAAAGAGTGTGCGATCTTGCCCAAATACCATCGCAATGGGTTGGGTAGGGCTGGGAACTTACCTATGGGCGGCATACTACTTAAAATGATGTGTTTTGGTGAATAGTGCGTATCAATCCTGCCTTTGAGAACGAGCAAGTCTTTTTCGAATTGCCCCAATGATTTACCTGATGTGACATCGTTGATGCCAAGTGAGGTGATCACAATATCGAATGTCTGTTTAGGCTTAGCTTCTAATAAAGTTAATATAGATTGGCAGTTTTCACCGGTTTTTGCCAAGAGTTGCCAGTCCACCTGAAAATGACGACTAAGCCGCTGAATTAATTGTCCCGACAATGCTTGTTGCTGCGAATCTGCTCCTACACCAGCGGCGGCTGAGTCTCCTACTATCAATATTTTTAGTGCAGGTCCACTCCCGCATTGGCCGGATCTGGGGCCACTGGGTTCGGGCAATTTAATGATAGTGTTGCGAACACGTCTGCCTTGGTACAACAAAATAGGCGCGAGTATAAGTTTGTTAAACAGCATTGTTATGCCTGATAAATCTCTAGAGGAAGGCCATCTGGGTCGTTGAAAAAGGTGAATGCTTTTCCGGTATATTCGTCAATTCGAATAGGCTCCACAGCAACCTTGTGATGGGTCAAATAGGCACAGTAATTCGCCACTGAGTCTACGACAAAAGCTAAGTGCCTTAGGCCTTGGGCTTCTGGTCTTGAAGGGCGTTTGGGGGCATCGGGGAATGAAAATAATTCGATTTGGCTGCCATCGGGCAGCGCTAAATCAAGTTTATAAGACTGCCGAGCTGCTCGATAATTTTCAGCAATAATTTTAAAACCTAATATGTCAGTGTAAAAGGCTTTCGAACGTGGGTAATCCGAACAGATTATTGCAACATGGTGAAAGCCTTTTAACTGTGTCATAGATAATATTTACTCGGTTTCTTCGACGGTATCTTGTGTTAGTGAAAACTCTTGAGACTGGCTTTTGCCATTCCAATCGCTAACCGTAACGCGGATTGATGTCGGTTGATACTTCTCAAACACTTCATTAGTCACGATTGCTGAGTAGGGTGGTGTATGGTCGCTCGCGACAATTTGATATTCACCATTAGCGTCTTTGAATTGGGTAACCACCTCAAACATCGGGGTAGGCAACTGCGTTGCTTGTTCAATCAAATAATCGAAGCGCACTCGACCTGTTTGTGCTTCATAACCGGCGAAGTCTAGCTCTAGCAATGCATCTTGTTTCACTGGTGAACTAGCTTTTAGCACAGTGTGACTCAATGGCGGTAATACAATTTCCAATTTGCCTCTATCAAGTGTGAAGCCGTTGTTTCCATGTAGCCAAGTATATCCGCTGCTGGTGGCATCAAGGGTGATCACTTGTTGTTCTGTGCCGGCATTAAACGCCACTAGATATTCAAGCTGTTCTTGTTTGTCAATGCGGGATATGGCAAAGGCTTGACGACGTTTATCGAAATAGCGATTGAAGGTTAAACCGCGACGAAGAGCTTGGTGTTGCATGCGCAATTGGGCAAAGTCTTTAATTGCCAAATAGATGGGATGCTGTTTGTTAAAGTTTTCTTCAGCGGTGGTGGCATCTGTGCCAATTAAGTCGTTGTCGTTGTATACCTCAACTTGTGAGGCAAACATGTTTTCCCTAGCCCCCACATCACCGCCATCGCCAGTAAATCCTTGCTCATCACCATAATAAATAACGGGTACACCGCGTGATAAATACATAAAGGCATGGGACAACACACTGCGCTTTAATTTTTCTTCGTCGGATATCTGTGGCAAGGCATCATTGATAAAAAATCCAGTGCGGCCCATGTCATGGTTGCCCAAGAAATTCATTAGCAAATCAGCTTGGCTATCATGGTCATTGTAATAGTCGTCATTTTCAAACAGTTGAGCTAAACCAATCGGTGACTTATTACGGTAAAACACATCTGCCACTGCACTTTGGAATCCAAAATCGAGAACAGACGGCATTTTACCTTTGGTTGTATAGTCACTCAGCACGATTGGGTCGCCACTGTATACCTCACCAAAAATATGGAAGTTGGGAATACCCAGTGATTTAGCGTGGTTCAATATTGCCGGACTAAATTGCTCCCAAAACACCATATCAACGTGTTTTACTGTGTCGATCCTAAAGCCGTCAGGTTTAAATTCAGTGATGATATTTTTATAAATATCAATCATGCCATCAATCACCTGTTGGTCTCGTGTGTTCAGATCATCCAAACCAACAAAATCGCCATTAATGGCACTTTCGCCTTGCCAGAAACTGTCGCCTTGATTGTTGTAGTATTTGGGATCATTAAGCCATGCTGGTACTTTTACCTGCTCTTGCCCGGCAGGTAAGAATGGCGTGTATTTATTACCTTGGGCCACTTGTTCCATGGATTTATATTCACAGGTTTCCTCTTCTTTGAAGGAACCATCAGGGTTGTGACATTCCTCAAAGCGGATCACGTCTGCCGTGTGATTAGTAATAATATCAAAGAAGATTTTCATACCCTTGGCATGGGCTGCTTCGATTAAACTTTTTAAATCGTCATTACTGCCAAAGTGAGGATCAATTTGGGTGAAGTCAACAATCCAATAACCGTGATGGGCATAGCCACCCCATTGAATCGCCTTGTTGCGTAAAATAGGTGTCATCCAGATAGCACTAATACCCATTTCTTTCAGGTAATCAAGTTTCGCTTCTACGCCTTGTATGTCGCCACCATGAAAACCCCATTTGCTATCAATATCGAAGCCGCCTTTAGATATTTCATACTCGGTTGAGCCCATATCATTGTCAGGGTTGGCGTTATTAAATCGATCCGGTAGTACAAAATAAAACATATCATCGCGAATATCGCGATTTAGGTAGTCATCATAGGTCGCTGGAAATGTCAGTGATTTGGATGCAGTGGTTTGCTTTACTGGTTCGTTTACCTGTTCTTGTTCCGGCTGGCTACACCCAGATATTGCCACACAAGCAGATAGTGCGATTAGACCGATTTTTAGTTTTGTTTTTAGCATGCCTATTGACCTTATGGTAAATCTTGTCCACGAGCACTCACGTATAACGCGTACCAGTGTTCTCGGGTGAGTTCAAATTCTAGCGCTTTAACACTTGCTGCTATTCTGGCCGGATTTGTGGTACCAATAATTGGCTGGATACCTGCCGGATGACGCATCAAAAAGGCAATAAGGATGGCTTCACTGGTGGTTTGATATTCTGCTGCCAGTTTTGCCACAAGTTCTGCGGTGTGCCTGAAATGCTGGGGATGGCCTGACAAATCACGCCCGGTTAATAAACCTTGGCACAAGCTTCCCCAAGCCTGAATTTGCACATCATTCATGCGGCAATATTCGATAGTCCCTGTGCCGAAGGTTAAATCTTTACCTTGGTTGTCATTGGACAAGGTCACATCATCAGCAAACCCTAAATGCATTAAGTGCATTTCAATTTGATTGGCAATCAGTGGCATATCTAGATAGTACTGTAGGAAGTTAAGTTGCTGCTGATTTTGATTGGACATACCAAAGTGCTTCACTTTTCCACAGGATTTTAGCATTGTGAATGCGTCAGCGATTTCTTCTGGTTCCATGAGTGGATCAGGTCTGTGTAATAACAAAATATCGAGATAATCGGTATTGAGCCTTTGCAAGATGCCGTCAACTGAATCCAGAATGTACTGTTTGGAAAAATCAAAGCGTTTTGGGCCTTTGTCATCTTCAAACCGAATACCACATTTGGACTGCAAAATGAGCTGCTCGCGCAGTTCCGGCCTGGCTTTTAAAACCTCTCCAAACACTTGCTCAGCTTTGCCCATGGTATAAATGTCGGCGTGGTCAAAGAAATTGATACCTGAATCTAGCGCGGCATCAACAATAGTGTGGGCTTGGTCAACATGTTGTTGTTCGTAAGGATCTTGGCCCCAAGAACCGCCTAAACCCATGCAGCCATATGTGATGGGACGGGCGCCAGGAAAATAGGTATGCAATGGAAGTCTTTTCATCATTAGCTCGTTGTTTCAAAACGTGATAATTCATTCTAGAGACTTTATCAAAAGATTACACTGAATACGTATGCGATGGCTAGAGAAGATCCCCGACAAGCGCGATCGGGGATAGCCATTTGGCGCAGTCGTAGCTAATCAAAGCTGCGCTATCTGTCTACCAATCTAGATGTTTAATAATATTCCAAATGGCGTACCTTCCCCCAAAACACTCGGTAGGCAAACAAGGTATAAGCAAAAATACAAGGAATAACAATTAATGCGCCATACATCATGATCCGCAGAGATTCGGGAGCACTGGCTGCCTGCCAAATGGTAATTTGACCGGGTACAACATAGGGATAAAAGCTAAGTGCTAACCCCATAAAGCTGAAGGTGAAAATGCACATACACAAAACAAAAGGTAACCAACAACCGGCATCGTCATTCTGTGGCAGTCTTTTTAAGGTTTGATGACCAATGGCAAAAAACGCAAAACAAAACGCCGGCACCATGACAATTAGATATGCCCAAGGCAGTTGAGTCCATCGCTCTAAAACAAATGGGTTGATAAGTGGGTTGATTAAACACACAGCAACAATCCCCACAAAGCTCACTTTGCCAGCTTTGCGGGCCCAATTGATGGCACGCAGCTGCAGGTCATCTTCACACTTCATGATAAGCCAGCAGGCACCAATCAATGCATACGCCATGGTGACCCCAACAGCACTCAATAAGCTAAATGCGATTGCGGCAAAGCTAGACTCAAACCCCATTACAAACATGCCTAGCATGTATCCTTGAGACGCCGCGGAAATAAGCGAACCCAGTTTAAACATGCGGTCCCAGTGATTCTTTTTATGGGCGATGACCTTGGCGCGAAAATCAAAGGACACGCCTCTGAGTATCAGTCCAACCATTAATATGGCAGCGGGCAAATACAAGGCTTTTAGAATGACGTTGTGAGCAGTTGGAAATGCAACAAGCAATAAGCCAACAGCAAGCACCAACCAAGTTTCATTGGCATCCCAAAAGGGGCCTATCGAAGCAATCATTTTGTCTCGTTGAGCCTCGTTATCCATCGGCAGTAATAACCCAACGCCTAGGTCGTAGCCATCCAATATGGCATAAAGCAGGACAGAAAAGGCCATCAAGCCAGCAAATATAATCGGTAGTTGAGAGTCCAAAATCATGCGGTGACCTCCTGTTGGCGATACTCACGGGCAATGGCAATTTCTTCAGCTGAATATTCTTCGATTTGCACCGACTTACGTGCCATATAGAACAGAGTTTTAATATAGGCAACCAGTAAAAAGGCATACACGGTCAAATACATTGCCAAGCTAATGGCGACATTACCTGAAGGAATATCAGTAACCGCTTCAGCCGTTGTCAGTACACCATTGACTAAGTAGGGTTGACGACCAATCTCTGTGACATACCAACCCGCTAAGGTGGCAATCCAACCAGAAAAAGACATACCCACAAAAAATTTCAGGAACCAATTTGGCAGCTGTTTTTTACGCCACAACACTAAGCTCGCAAGCCAAGCGCTAGCTAACATCAACATGCCAAGGCCAACCATTAAGCGAAACGCATAAAATACAGGCTTAACCGGTGGGTGTTCACCTTCAAATTCATTTAGGCCCTTAATTTCACCTTCTGGATCATGGGTGAGAATAATACTGGCTAGTTTGGGAATGGCGATTTCAAAATGGTTGGTGCGCTGCTCTTCATCGGGAATGGCAAATAATAACAGCGGCGCACCTTGTGTGGTTTCCCACACACCTTCCATTGCGGCCACTTTTTGTGGTTGATGCTCAAAGGTGTTAAGGCCATGCAGATCACCCATAAACACTTGCAGTGGGGTTAACACAGCAGCTAAAAACACTGCAGTTCGCAAGGCAATATTCGGTGCTTTTTTGTTATCACCGCGCAGTATTCGGTAGGCTGAAATTCCCGCCACCAAAAAGCATACGGTTAAACCAGAGGCCAACAGCATATGCCCTAATCGATAAGGAAAAGAAGGATTAAACACAATGGCGAACCAATCTACCGCATATGCTACGCCGTCTCGCATCTCAAACCCGGTAGGCGTGTGCATCCAAGAATTTAAAGACAAAATCCAAAACGCGGAGAGTGAGGTGCCAATGGCGACAACGAAAGTCGCTAGTGTATGCACCCATGGCGGCACCCGATGAATACCAAACAACATAATGCCTAAGAAAGTTGCTTCTAAAAAGAATGCAGTCAGTACTTCATAGGCCAGCAACGGACCCGCAATATTGCCGACCTTTTCCATAAAGCCGGGCCAATTGGTGCCAAATTGAAATGACATTGTGATCCCGCTTACTACGCCTAGGGCGAAGGTGAGTGCAAATACTTTTACCCAGAAGCGATAGATCCGCATCCACACCGGATGTTTGGATATGTGGAAGCGTAACTTGAAGTAAAACAACAGCCAGCACATGGCGATTGTGATAGTGGGAAATAAAATATGAAAACTAATATTCGCAGCAAATTGAATGCGCGAAAGAAGCATGACATCTTCCATAGTGAACCTCATTATTTAAGCTTGTTTACCTTTCCCATTCGCGGCCGAATAGGCCGAGGCAAATAGGAAAGGTAAGCAGTCTCAATACTGCTGAGTTTCGTTAACTACTTTTTAAAAACTTATCTTTTATGTCTAACACTTTGCCCACACCTGAACCAAGCTTCATTAGTGTTTCTAACTTCTCTGGGCTTAAGCGCTGCAGTTCTTCACTCCACTTGGTGATATTTTCTAGCAAGTCGTGAATCTCTTGCAATTGATGCTGGGCGTACTTTTCTTGATCATTGGCGGGCGTATCTAACAAAATATCCCGAAGCAGACTCAAAGTAGGGTCCATTTCACGCTTACGACGCTCCTCAAACACCTTATTAGCCATATCCCAGATGCTACCCAAAGATTTAAAGTAGTCTTTACGGTCGCCTTGAACATGATGCATTTGCACCAAACGCCAAGACTGCAATTCCTTCAGTCCCATACTCACGTTACCGCGAGAAATATTTAGTGCATCGGCAATATCATTGGCACTCAATGCCTCTTCACTGATCACCAGCAACGCATACATCTGACCAACGGTGCGATTAAATCCCCAACGACTGCCCATTTCGCCAAAGTGCATCACAAAGGTTTCTATCATTGGTGTCATTGTCATAACTGCGCCCACTTTCTGAAGTTTCAGTAATTTCTGAAAATTATAAACTTTTATTGAGGTAGATCAATATTTTTCGGCAGGAAATAGTGTGAAATCTCATATTTGATGAAATTAAAGCGCTTTTTGTGAAATGCACGTCTCATTATGAAGAAATGGAGTTGATTTGCTTTAACCGGAATTTGACGGGCGTTAATGATCCACAAAAGTAACCACTTAACGCCAACTTTTCAGCCTATCTATAAGTCCAAAACAAGCTTTACTGGTTGATCGCTTTGTGTTTTTCGAGGCATTGAACAACATAACAAGGCTTCATCCTGTTGCACCGGAAATGTGGCTTGTTGACTATGGACGACCTGCCCTTGTTTAATCTTAACTTTGCACGAACCACAGGAGCCGCCGCGACAACCAAAATCCGGAGCTAGTCCATGAGATTCAGCAAAATCTAAAATATTACCGTCCTGTTCTTGCCACGCCAGCTCTACGCCGGAGTCTGAAAAAGTAATGACAGCAGACTTGGCTACATCAGTTGGTTGTGGTTCTGGATTTAGCCGGTTCAAACTAGCTGGCCCAAAGGCTTCAGCGTAAATATCGCTGTCGGGCACACCAAGCTCGATAAGTAAGTCATAGGTTTGCTGCATAAATTGCGCAGGGCCACACAAATAAAAGTCATAGCGCCCAATGGGCAACAAAGCTTGCAGCTTTTCTTGTGAAAACCGACCTTGTGAGGAGTAGTGCACCCCAAGCTCAGCGTGTTCGGAAGGGCGAGTCAATAACCAGACGGCTTTTGCATGGCCATTAGCATCACCGGACAGCTGATTAATTTCATCAAAAAATGCCTGATCATGCTTGTCTTTAAAGGTATTGATCATCAAAACATTACGCCCACTTCGAGTGCGAATACCTTCTTTCACAATTTGTCGGAACATCGACACCATTGGCGTAATGCCTACGCCAGCTGAAAGCAATACAGCGGGTTTCAATTGATTGTTAGATAAAGTGAAATTACCTTGTGGCAATTTGACCTCAATGGCATGTCCCTGTTTCAGATTATCATGCAAAAAGCACGATACCAGTCCGTCGCGTTTAACGCTGATACGGATGAAATTATCTAGCGGTGAACTGGAGATACTGTAAGTTCTGACATGGGATTCACCTTCGATGTTCACTTTTACACTAATAAACTGGCCAGGCTGAAAATCTGGTGTTGTATTTGAGTCTGTCGCAAAATAAAAAGACCGAACAGACGCTGATTCATCGACTATTTTATCAATGTGCCATTGCAACCACTCGTTCTTCATTGCTTGCTGTTTGGTCAGTGTATTGGCTTCTTCCCAAGTACCTGTCATTAGAGAATTTGGCGACCATTGTTGAAGGTCAAAACGAAACGGCATAGCGGCTTTAAGAATGTAACCTTTGGTTAAGCTGAACTGCCACATTCGTTCAGCGCCTCTAAAGTGCTCTTGCGAATCATGGTCCCACAAGATGCTTGCTTTACCGGTAAGCATTACCACGTCACCCGTGTCAAAATCGATAAATAGCAATCCTGCAGAATCATTTACCAAAAAATTGCCCAGGGTATTAAAGTGATTATTTCCAATGAAATCTGGGATCGTCAGTGTTTTATTATCGTCAATACGAATAAAACCAGGTCTACCGCCACGATGAGATACGTCAGCACCCTGAGAGGCGTTGTGGTATTCAGCTTTCGTGCTGCTTGCCACATAAAAGGTGTCGGCTTTATTGATTATCGCAGATAGGGCATCGTCAAATTCATCCACTAGTACCCGAGATTGATCACTTTTTTGTCTGTGTATAGGAGTGATATGACCTTGTTGAATATATTGAGGACAATTGCCAAACGCTTGCACAACGTCTAGGTTAAATCCTTTGTCATGCAAAGCGTTAAATTGGGCGCTCATGCGGTTTCGCCTTCGTGTTTCAGGCTGGATACCGAGCAGTCCAATTCTAACAGGCGTACTAGCATTTAATGCTTGAGCCCTTAATGCATCATTAAGTGGATCGCCAGAAAATGGTTTGCTGTTTATCGACAATGACTTATCGTTATTTATCGAAACCAGCCCGTTTGGTTGCGCAATCACAGACGCCCAAACATTGTTTTCATCATCCATGTATCCCGCAAACAGCATAGGCAAACTTTGATAAAAGTCTTGATGTTGATCTGGCATATAATCTCGAACAACCATTCGAGCAAATTTATCCATTCTTTGTGCAACCCCAAGACGCTCTTGGATGGCAATTTCACCCTCATGGAAAACCGCTGGTTTTGCTTGATTTTCTGTCGTCATCAGTCGGTGCTCCTATTCCTGATCTAATTCTGAATATTGCAAAACAAACAATTCAGGGTCCGGTTGCAGATACCAGGTGCTTGGGTCGATTGATACTGCATAGGACAAATAAACATAATCTCGTCGACCAGTAAGTTGTTGAATTTCTTCAGTGCACAATACACAAGTCTTGATGCTATTAACTAGTCTCATATAGAGGTGTTTAATCATTTTATTCATATCTTTTCTCCCCAAGATTAAGACAAATCGCTATAAACTAAGCGCTTTCTTTGCATCAGTTTCAGTTTTAGGCATCTCCAAAAATCCAGGTAACGCCTCAATCGATTGTAACCAGCGATCTACATTGGGAAACTTTCTCAAGTCAATGCCGCCTTCTGGTGCATGGGCGGTATAGGAGTATAAAGCCACATCGGCAATCGTTGGGTTGTTGCCAACAAACCAAACTCTATCTTGTAAATGCTGATTCATTACGCTTAGCAGTGCATCCGCTTTGGCTTTAACTGCCTGTTCATCTAGCTTGGCACCAAATACACTAATTAATCGTGCTGCAGCCGGTCCATTGGCTAATTCATTGGCTGCCTTTGAAAGCCAAATTTGAACCTTGGCGGCTTGCACAACATCTTCAGGTAGCCAGGTTCTATTTGTGTCGTACTTGCTAGCGAGGTATACCAAAATGGCATTCGAATCAAAAATACTGACATCGCCATCTTCTAATGCAGGCACCTGACCAAATGGGTTTTTACGCAAAAACTCGGCTTGCTTGTGTGCACCATTGAGCAAATCAACTGGTATCAGCTGATAGCTCAAGCCCAATAGGCTTGCCAACAAACGTACTCTGTGTGAGTGACCCGATAATTCTAAATCATAAATTTTCATAGCTATCTCCTTTTGATTAACTCATTTATCCGCTGGACATCAGCGTTGTGAGAAATATAGTCGTCAACCAATTGGAGATAAATGGCTATATTGGTGAATCATAATCCACATATTGGAGATAATGTCTTACACTGTAAGGCATTCTTATTGTTAAACCTTGGAGTGCAGCGTGGATAAAATTGAAATGATGCGTGTTTTTACCGTGGTCGCTCGAAAAACCAGTTTTACTAGGGCCGCAGATGAATTGGGCTTGGCGACACAGACAGTTAGTAAGTACGTAAAAGCACTTGAAGATCAGCTGGATGTACAGTTATTTGATCGTACAACACGCAGAGTGAACTTGAACCACACTGGCAAAGCTTATTTTGAACGTTGTATTGAATTACTTGATCAGTTTGATGAACTCGATTCATCGGTAAAAACTCAGCATGGCTCGCCTCAAGGCAAAATAAGAATCAGTGCGCCAACATCGTTTGGTGAACTGCACTTAGTACCTGGACTCAGAGATTTTCAGTTGCAGCACCCAAAAATATCTATCGACTTAGACTTATCCAATAGCAGAGTCTCAATGGTTGAAGATGGCTTTGACCTTGTTTTGCGCATCGGGCAGCTGCCCGATTCTTCAATGATAGCCAAAAAACTCAGTCCAATGCGTGTTTCAATTTGCGCGACACCAGATTACCTTAAAAAGCATGGGAAACCTGAGCACCCATCTGACTTAGTCAATCACAACTGTTTTGTAGACACTAACTTTCGGTACACAAAACACTGGCCATTTATAATCAATGGCCAAGAAACAAGGGTTGATGTAACAGGAAATTTTCAGTCAAACTCTCCAGGCTCCAACTTTAAAATGGTGCTTGCCGGTTTAGGAATTGGAATGTGCCCTATGTATGTTATTAGCAGTCATCTGGTTACTGGACAATTGGTGACATTATTTGATGATTTCGAAGCCTCTCAATTTGGCGTCTATGCTATTTACCCACACCGCAAGCATCTTTCGAGAAGAGTAAGAGTATTGGTCGACTTTTTGGCTGCCAGGTTTAGACAGATGAGCTAGTTAACCTGAACCCGGAATAAGCCACGCCTCTCAATAACACTATTTACGCGCGTATCGCCGTTGAAACCTCGACTTGCAGTGCTAAAGAATAAATTTTATTTGTAATAAATGCTGAGAACCTGTGACTGTTGTAGTGACATTAATAAATCAAGGATATTTAAATGAACGAATTTTTAGCACAGTTTGAAAACGCATCAGCATTGCAGTGGGCATTGGTGATTGTGATCATGGTGTTTGTTTGGTTTTTACCCGTGCTATTGGCGATGGTATTTAATCGACGTCAAGTTAAGCTTATTGCGATTGCTTGTGTTCCTGCCGGATTATCTTTATTTGCTTGGTCCGCCGTAATGGTTTGGGCGGTGACAGGCAAAGCCGTGGAAAAGTACTTGCCAGAGAGAGTGAAAGCGCGCTTGTAACTCTGTTCAAGAACTTGTTTGGAA
>JAOMVH010000059.1 GCA_028356795.1 Aliiglaciecola sp.
GACTCAATACAAAGAATAACAACTAGTGAGAGATTATCTCTTTAAAAGCTGATGTAGTTTCTCACTCAATTGTGACAGGTTATAAGGTTTTGAAAGGGTTGCAGTGATTGAACTATCATTTTGGGCTGATTCCTCATCAAAATACCCGGATGATAGGATTGTTGTGATATCAGGTCGGACCCTTTTAATTTCATAGAGTAACTCTTTACCTTCCATTTTGGGCATTCTATTGTCTGATAAAACTGCATCGTATACATCAGGATTGGCTCTGAATTCTGCTAATGCTTCTAAGGGATCAAGAAAATTGGTGACTTCATAGCCAAGGCTATCCAACATCAATGATGAGGCTTCCAAAACAAGCGCCTGATCATCCACTAATAGTAAGCGACCAGAACCTGTCATATCAACAACTGACGTATACTGATTTTTGTCTTCCTCTGTGATTATTTCCTTAAAGCACACTTCAAAAGTGGTACCTTTTCCAAGCTCACTATGGACCTCAATATGACCACCATGCTGCTCCACAACGCCGAGAACCACTGGCAAGCCGAGTCCAGTTCCATCATTCAACGCTTTAGTGGTATAGAAGGGCTCAAAGATACGTGCTTTGGTTTCAGCATCCATGCCACATCCAGTATCAGTTACTGTCAGGCAAACAAATGTTCCTTTCTTTGACTCGCCTTTCAAATCTATAACATCGTGCTCCTGTGGGGTTTTGAGTTTGATAACAATTGAGCCGCCACTTGGCATCGATTGATAACTATTAATACAGAGATTAACAATAACCTGATAAATCTGAGTTCCATCACCTTTGATAGCTACTGTTGTGGCATCAGGTTCATAGATTAGCTCGATATTTGCTGGCATAGTGGCTTTCAAAAAAGTGGTCACATCACGAATGATTTCATCAAGATAGACAACGCCTAGATTAAGCTCCTTTTTTTGACATGCCATTAATATTTGATTGACAAGTTCCTTTGCTTTTAGTGCCGATCTAAGCACTATCTCTAAACTTTCATGTTCTTTTGAAGTGTTATCTAGCTGTTTTTGAACATGCTGGGTGATGCCCAGAATCGGCGTAAGTAGATTATTAAAATCATGAGCCACCCCGCCAGCAAGTGTTCCAAGTGATTCTAGCTTCTGAGCTTGCAGGAGTTTTTCTTCCAGTTTATGACGTTCGCGTTCGGCGAGAACTTTTTCAGTAACATCCTGAGTAAAGCACCGTGTATGAACTATTTCACCATTTTCCCTATAAACATTGGAATTAATGGAGACATATTTGGTTTCACCATTTCTTGAGATGAGCTTGGCGGGATAATTCTTTAGTGTTTCATTACTGCTAAGTCGTTGTAAAATGTCATTGATAACATCAGGTTCGGCATGAAATTCAGATATATGATGGCCAAGATATTCTTCCGAGGTATAGCCCATCATATCGAGCTCGGTGTTATTGGCCCAGACTACCTTGCCATTGCCATCAACTAAATGAATACCAATAGAAGCTTGCTCAAGCAGAGCGCTCAGATCTTCTATTTTAGCATCGTTAAGTGCATGCCTTTCATCGCGATTTGGCATGACGGTACATGACCTGTAAAATTCAGAGTTGACCTTAAATATAGTTTATAATCCCAAACATTCAATGAGATCTCTGGGACACCCACAAACTTTACTCCTGTTTGTTGCAGACTTGCTTTTCTGAGAGGAAATCGTTGTTTACACAGGAAGTGTTAAGCCTCGTCGTCAGTTAATGAGAAACCTCCACTTATCATGGGTTTCTCGTTGTGTTCGACATGCATTTTTGTGTTGAGAATACAAATTGACGGGCAAGAGTTATGAGTATCGTCACCATTGGGTGGAAGACCGCCCATTTATTCTTTTACTCTTTTGAATAACCTAAAAGCATTTAAAAACAACTTTTCTTTTTGCTCTTAGAATGCGGAGGTATCTTTATAAACCATTGATAGGGATTACTCTGCCATCCATCGATTTTAAGGTGAAAAAATTCTGTGGCCTGTTAGAACTGTGCTTTAAAAACACGTCCATTAAAAAATAAAGGCGAGGCAATGAACAACATCAGGATAAAGAATGTGTTTCTGTCAGGAGTATTGCTGTTCTTTTGTGGTGCCAGTATTGCCAGTACAGCCCTGGAAAACAAGGTTAGAGGTTTTTTACAACAACAGGTAGAAAACACCAATGCGCCTTCACTTTCGGTGTCAGCCGGACATAATGGTAAAGTATTGTTTTCAGTAGCCGCAGGGGTTGCAGATAAGTCAACCAATTCTAAAGCGGATATGAATACCCAGTACCGAACGGGATCTGTGTCAAAAGTCATAGGTACAACCGCCTTTATGCCCTTGCTGCAGGATAATAAAGTCACCCTGGATGATAAGGTCAGAACTTACCTGCCTTATCTTCCCAAACACTACCAACCCATTCAGCTTAAACACATCCTCACCCATACCAGCGGAATTCGTCATTATCGCTTTGGAGAGTATGGTACCAATATACATTATCCGACCTTAAAGGTGTCCACCGAGGTTTTCCGTAACGATGCCTTACTGTTTACGCCGCTGAACATGACCAACTCTGAACTTGAAATCAAAGGACAGGAAGATGAACAGTACGCGGTGGGTTATCGTTCATTTATGTCTAACTATCCGGTTAAGGCTATTGATGTCAGTAATAAGTACATTGGTGGTGGCATGCGCACAACACCCACCGATTTGGTCCTGATGGTTCAGGCTATTAATCACGGTAAGTTTATGAATCCGCAGACACGGTCCCTGATGTTGACCGTACCTTTCTTGGATGTGGCAGGAGATCGCGCTTTAGGTTGGCGTTGGCTGGAGCATGAAGGACAGAAAGCTTTTGGCCATAGCGGTGCAATTAACGGTTTTGAATCTTATCTAGCTCATTTTGTTGAGGATGATATTACGGTCGCTGTGATGGTCAATCAGGATAACTATGATCACACAGGTGGCACATTATATAAGGTGCTTGAGTTAGTGCAGCAAGAGTTGGCGGCCGAGCTGAATTAACACCTAAAAAAGAGCAACAATATGAGCACTCATCCCTATTAATAGTGCTTGAATCAATCGCTCTGATCCTAGTTTAACTACAGTCAGCTGAGGATGAAGTCAAACACAACCCCTAGTGCCGCCATATAAATAAAATATATGCACATTGCTTTGAGTATGGTTTTCCACCATGGCTCTCGATACATGACCTTAAATGCTGTTAGTAAATACCAGATATAGTAAGTGGCAGGTATAAATTGAGCTAACACCAAGGCTTTATTTTTCGCTTCAATTGATTCTAACGGACCAATGATCATCAAAACAAAATAAGCGATGCTGTGTATGTGCATCGAAAACACTAAATTAAATAGGTAGTAACTATTTCTATAGAAACAATTGATAAGTAGGGCATACAAAGGGAATAGCACGAACATAGTGCGGGAATAGATTTCGATCGTTGAGTTTTGTCTTGCTGAGTCAGCCACGTAAATGTTTTGGAAGCTCGCAAAAACTAGGAAAAATAAAAGACTAGAGACTATGTAGAGACGCAATGCAGGAGTGTATTTGACTCGTTTACCTTGGCTAATTTCATAAGAAACTAGACCAGGCTTTAAAAACAGAGTCCTCAACGTCAAAGTAAGCCGTCCATCGATATCGAGTAGCTCATGAATGGATTGCTTGATAAAGCTTAAAAAAGGTCTTCCGTAGGGAGTTGTGCTTTGCCCACATTCACAGCAAAACTTGGCGTCCTGTGCAAGTGTGGCACTGCAGTTTAGGCATTGTTTATATTTAGACAAAACGGATACATCAGGGTTGCTGCTCATACTATTTGTAGCCTAGCAATTAGTTACAACAATGTCAGGTTTTCCATACAAGACTGCAGCTTATGCTACTGTTTACATACCTCACAAAAGGCCACAAATTTCTAGTTCAAAAACACTCCCTAATGTCCACCAACGCATATGGCTGGGTGTTACCCGACATAGCTCGCACTCACTTTGTTGAGAGGTGTTTGTTGTCACGAGCGAGAGGCAATCAAGAATTTGGGAAATTCAACTTAGCGTTTTACCCAGGCATAAAGCCAGCACACAACACCAGAAGCAGCCAAGCCTATACTGGCAATGTGTGAGTCTAGATGAATGGGTAAAATACTGGCAAGAATTAGCAGCGTCGAACCCGTGAGCACATAAAACAGGTTTTTTTGAGACTGTCGATGCTGCGCTTGTTGTTGCTCAAAGTGCTTTTGTTGTAGTGCCGGTAACTGCTTAACTTGCTTTAAACTATCGTAAATTAGGTCGGGCATTTCCGGCAATTTTTCAGACCAAAATGGCAAGTTAGCATTTATCTTTTTGATCATCGCGGTTAACCCGATTTGTTCTTTCATCCAACTCTCCAAAAAGGGTTTAGCTGTTTGCCAAAGGTCAAGTTGCGGATATAACAAGCGCCCCAGCCCTTCAATATATAGTAGTGTTTTTTGCAGCAATACAAGTTGTGGCTGTACCACCATATTGAATCGACGCGCGGTATTAAATAACTGTAAAAGCACATTGCTAAAAGAAATTTCAGCCAACGGCTTTTGGAAAATGGGCTCGCAAACTGTACGAATTGCCACTTCAAATGCTTCAATGTCGGTGTCGGCAGGTACCCAACCAGAATCCACATGCAGTTCCGCAACTTTGCGATAATCGCGATTAAAAAAAGCAATAAAGTTTTCTGCTAAATAGCGTTTATCGTGACGATTAAGAGTCCCAACTATGCCAAAATCGATGGCGATATATTTGGGGCTTTGTGGATTTTCTTGAGAGACAAAAATGTTACCCGGATGCATATCTGCGTGGAAAAAGCTGTCGCGGAAAACTTGCGTAAAAAACACCTCAACACCCCGCTCGGCCAACAATTTCATATTGGTATTTTGAGCCTCAAGGGCACTGATGTCGGAAATATGTAAACCGTAAATTCGCTCCATGACCATTACATCTTTGGCACAATGATCACTATAAATTTCAGGCACATACAAAGAGTCTGAGTCTTCAAAATTACGCCTTAGCTGAATACCGTTGGCAGCTTCTCTGAGTAAATCAAGTTCTTCAACGATGGTTTTTCGGTATTCTTCAACCACCTCAACGGGACGCAAACGTTTGCCATCAGGAACCAGTTTTTGTACCACGTAGGCTAATGTGTGCATCAACTCGATATCGGCGTGAATGGTATCAGCAATATCGGGGCGAATAACTTTAACGATCACCTCTTTTTGATTGCTTTTTAGTACAGCACTGTGAACCTGTGCGATGGAGGCCGATGCCAGTGGCGCGGTTTTAAAATCATCAAATAAGGTTTCTAGACTTTCAATATTAAGAGAGCGCTTAATAATAGCAATGGCAACGTCACTATCAAATGGCTCTACCTTGTCTTGTAACAGGGCAAGTTCATCCGCTATATCTTGCGGTAGCAGGTCCCGGCGAGTTGACAACATTTGTCCGAACTTAATAAATACCGGCCCTAAGGTTTGTAAAGCAAGACGAATTCTCGCCCCTAAGGGTTTATCTGGGTGCTGATTTCGCAACCAAAATTGGCACGAACGACCTACTTTTGCATACCAAGGTAGCCACTTATCAGGGATGAGTTCGTCAAGTCCATGTTGCAGCATGACCCGATTGATTTTATACAGTCGCAAAACTCGCATACTAATCCTTTACCACACTATTCTGTGTGGTCAATGACAGGTTGTTCAACCGCGCTTCCAAGCGCTCTACATCACTCCGCAAGTCATTTACCTTGTCGCAGTATGCCGCAACCAATAAACCGGGTGCTGCAATGCGCTTTTCTTCAATCGCGCCATCAGCAACAATTCGTGTGAATTTACCGTAAGTGCTTTTTGCTTGGCCACCGAACTGTTTAAGTGCTCTAAATAGGTTGTGAGCAAACACATCGCCGGTGTAGTTGGCGAGTTGTTGTTCCCAATCAATATCCAATTGCGTCATCAACTGGCTGAAATGCTGAGCGACATGAATATCACCCTCAAGACGCAGCTCTTGCTGCTGAATAAGGCGAGTGATTTGACTACTATCTTGAAGGTTTTGTAGTGTGATGAATGACATCTCTAAACTACAATCTGCGATTTGATCTGGCTGAGGGATAAGCACATCAATGCGATCTGAAAAGTGGAACAATAGTGGCCAGGGGGCCTCTTCTAGAGTCACCTTAAGCTGTTTACCACTCAGTGGTTTCAGCGCTTTGTCGCTGCTTTCATCAAGGGAGAGCAATGTATTGATAGCGCTTTCAATCGCAGCAGTAACTAGCTGAGCGGCTGGCATTAAAACTTATACCCTCGGTGCAGTGCCACAATACCACCAGTAAGATTGTAAAAGTTGGTTTGTTCAAACCCAACTTTGTCCATCATGCCCTTTAAGGTTTCTTGATCTGGATGCATGCGAATGGATTCCGCTAAATATTGATAGCTCTCACTGTCATTGGCGACCAACTGCCCCATCTTGGGTAACAAGTGAAATGAATAAAGATCATAGACTTTACTCAGCATTTCGCTGCTGGGTTTGGAAAACTCCAACACCAACAAGCGACCACCGGGCTTTAACACGCGATACATAGATGCCAATGCCTTGTCTTTGTCTGTAACATTACGTAGACCAAAAGCAATGGTAATAATATCAAAAGTGTTATCAGGAAACGGTAGCATTTCGGCATTGGCTTGCACATAATCGATATTGCCAACAACACCCATATTGCGCAATTTATCGCGACCTACGGTTAACATTGCGTTATTAATATCAGCCAAGATAACCTTGCCGTTTTCACCGACAATTTTCGAAAACTTTGCGGCCAAATCGCCAGTACCACCAGCCAAATCTAAAACTTTATGACCCGAACGGGCACCACTACAGTCAAGGGTAAAGCGTTTCCACAATCGATGAATACCCATCGACATTAAATCATTCATCACGTCGTATTTTGCTGCAACAGAGTGAAAGACATCTGCCACCATAGTGGCTTTTTGTTCGGTGGCAACTTGCTTGAAGCCGAAGTGGGTTTGATCTGTTTGTGCGCTTGAAGCTTCGTCACCTTGGTGCATATTTACCTTGGAGGGTGAGTCAGATTCGAGCACATCAACACCAGAATCTGAGTGCTGGCTGTTACTCATGGCATTTCCTTTTATACGTATTACACAAGTTTACCCAATTCAACGAGTGGCGGCTAGCAGTCAAAGGGGTTATCAAGCTAATTCCGTTTCAACTTGCACAAAATTGTCGCCCACACTGTAGGAAATAAGCTGACTGAGCTCTTGATAAGAGCGATTACTTTGCTGATGAAACTGGTTAAATGCCTCTTGGATCGCAGCTTGACTGCGTTTAGATGTGGCCGAGCCACTGATAATTTGCCGCTGGGTAAAATAGCTAACCACATCCTGACTAAGAACAAAGGTATCTTTGCCTATGGCGCGTAATCCATAAGCGCCGGTATTGCCCCCCAAGCGGGAGCCATGTTTTTTCAAATAAGCCAATAGCCCAACAATGTCGTGCACCGGCCAATTGGCGACAAACTTGGCAAAACTACCATGCTCTTGACGAACAGCATCCATCATCATGGCATTCTCACGAATAGTTTTCACTTTGTTGTAGTTTCGAATAATGGAAGGATCTTGGGCCTTTTGTTCTAACATTTCATCTGGCATCAACAGCACTTTATCAATGTTAAAATTAAAAAAGACCCGCTCAAAATCTGGCCACTTATTTCTAACAACGCGCCACACAAAACCCGACTGAAACACCTTTTGAGTGAACTCGGCTAAAAAACGATCGTCACCTATCTTCTCAAGCTGTTTGGGTGATTTAGGTTTTGATAATAGCAACTCAAGTTTTTTGGGCCCACCTTTTCGCTCGCAAGCCCGTTGATACAAGTGTTGATATGTTTCTAACTGCGACATTATGCGGCAATACCTGAGTGTCTTAGCAAGGCATCCACATTTGGTTCACGACCTCTAAATGCTACAAATAGTTCCATTGGCTCTTTACTACCACCCATTTCAAGAATATTGTGTAAGAAGTCCGCACCCACCTGAGGATTGAAAATACCTTCTTCTTCAAAGCGGCCAAACGCATCTGAGCTGAGTACTTCCGCCCATTTATAACTGTAATAACCGGCCGCGTATCCACCCGCAAAAATGTGACCAAAACTATTTTGAAAGCGATTGAATTTAGGCGGTGTCATTACCGCAACCTCGCTTCGAACTTGGTCTAATACAGCTTGCACATCGGTTTTTTGTTCCGCATCAAACTGTTCATGAAGGGTAAAGTCGAACAAACTAAACTCAAGTTGTCTTACCATTTGCATTGCAGACTGATAATTTCTAGCCGCCAACATTTTATCGAGTAAATCTTTCGGCAGTGGCTCGCCCGTTTCAAAATGACCCGAGATAAACGCTAGTGCTTCGGGTTGCCAACACCAGTTTTCTAAAAATTGACTAGGCAGTTCCACCGCATCCCATGGCACCCCATTGATACCTGACACACCTGCCACATCAACTTTGGTTAGCATATGATGGATACCGTGACCGAATTCATGGAACAAGGTGATCACTTCATCGTGGGTAAACAGCGCAGGCTTGTCACCCACAGGACCATTGAAATTACAGGTTAAATAGGCCACTGGATATTGCATGGAGCCATCTTCACGAACTCGTCGCACTTTGCATTCATCCATCCACGCCCCGCCCCGTTTATGCTCACGCGCATACAAATCGAGGTAAAAACTGCCACGAAGCTGACCTTGCTCATCTAAAATATCGAAATATTTTACGTCGTCGTGATAAACATTAACGTCATCACGTTCAACAATGTCAACTTTGTATAATTCATTGACCACTTTGAATAGTCCGCTCACTACCTGTGGTTCGGGGAAATACGGGCGCAGCTGTTCATCCGAAATCGCATAGCGCTGCTCTTTTAACTTTTCGCTGTAATAAGCTAGGTCCCATGCTTCTAGTTTTGAAGCGCCATATTGCTGCTCAGCGAAATCTTGTACTTCTTCCAAATCTTTTTGAGCTTGAGGTTTAGATCGTTTTGCCAAATCCTGTAAAAACGAGGTGACCTGCTGAGTTGAATCAGCCATTTTGGTGGCCAATGAACGCTGAGCGTAGTTTTCAAAGTCCAATAGCTGCGCGATTTCATGTCGAAGAGAGAGGGTTTCTTCGATAATTCCCGTGTTATCAAACTCACCGCCATTTGGCCCCTGCTCTGAAGCACGAGTGGTATAGGCAACGTACATTTCTTCGCGTAACTCACGGTTGTCGGCATATGTCATTACCGGCAAATAGCTGGGAATGTCTAAGGTAAATAACCAACCATCCAAAGACTTGGATTCAGCTAGTTGTTTTGCCGCTCCAAGCGCTGACTCAGGCAATCCATTTAGTAACGAAGCATCTGTGATATTTTTTTGCCACGCCAAGGTTGCATCCATCACATTGTTGCCAAAAGTAGAGGATAACTCTGACAGACGGCTCTTAATTTCGCCATAGCGCTGCTTTTTGGTATCTGCCAAGGCTACGCCCGACAGGGTAAAATCTCGGATAGCATTGTTGATAACTTTTTGTTGAGCCGTTGATAAATCAGCAAAGCTTTGATCCCCTTTGATGGCTTCGTAGGCTTTGAAAAGCCGTTGATGTTGACCAACCCAAGTACCGTAGTCGGATAAATGCGGCAAACATGCATCATGAGCCTCTCGCAATTCTTCGTTACTCACCACTGAATTCATATGAGATACCGGTGACCATAGACGACTGAGTTTGTCATCAATTTCATCAATTGGCTCAACAACAGATTCCCACGTCGCATTATCAGTACTTGTCACTTCTTCGATGACTTTTTTACAGTCATTAATGGCTGCCTCAACAGAGGCTACAATCTCACCGACCGCTATTTGAGTAAATTGTGGCAGCGCGGTGATATCAGATTGCGCAGGTGACTTAGCGGGAGAAGAAGCGATACTCATAAATAAGATCCTAAATAAAGAAAGAATTGTTAATAGATAAATAAGGACAAAAAGGCCCAAATACAAGTTGTTTTATTGCAAAACACACCTTATGTAGTTGGTTCTACTAATGACTTTTTATCTCTATTGCTGAAAGATACTCGAGCAAATGGGTTTCTATACCAAAGTGATAATGTGTGTAATGAACTAAATTACATTATGCTAGGCTAATTAGAGCCGATTTAAACCCATTAATATAACTCTATGCGTTGGATGCTTCTGCATCATAAACCGTGAAATACTATCAGGAAAAAACATGGCAGATTTTGATTACATTTGTATTGGAGCCGGCAGTGGCGGTATTGCCTCAGCTAACAGAGCAGCAAAATATGGCAAAAAAGTTGCCATCATCGAAGCCAGCGATATCGGCGGTACATGCGTAAACGTTGGCTGTGTTCCCAAAAAAGCCATGTGGTATGGCGCACAGGTAGCAGAGGCAATCCACCGTTATTCTCCAGACTATGGTTTTGATGTGACGATAAATTCATTCGACTGGAAAAAATTAGTCGCCAGTCGTGATGCCTATATTGAACGTATTCATGGGTCATACGGGCGGGTATTTGAAAACAACAACATCACCTTGATTAAAGGCTTTGGTAAATTCATTGATAGCAACACGGTAGAAGTGGATGGCAAACAATACACCGCTGATCATGTATTAATCGCTACCGGTGGACACCCTCACATTGATAACGTGCCCGGTGCCAATTATGGTATCGACTCCGATGGCTTTTTTGCCCTGCAAGAACAACCGAAGCGCGTCGTCGTTGCCGGAGCAGGTTATATCGCCGTTGAATTAGCCGGAGTGATGCATAGTTTAGGAAGTGAGACTCATCTTTTAGTGAGAAACAACGCGCCGCTGCGCAACTTCGATCCCATGTTAAGCGAAACCTTGACTGATATTATTAAAGAAGAAGGTCCGAAACTGCACACTCACCACATCATCAAAGAAGTTGAAAAACTGGACGATGGCAGCTTATGCGTGGTGATGACCAGCGGCGAACGAATCGAAACCGACTGCCTTATTTGGGCCATCGGCCGCAGACCGTCAAACAGCAACATAGGCCTTGAAAATATTGGCGTAGAACTTGATGAGAAAGGCTATATTAAAGTCGATAAGTATCAAAATACCAACGTTGATAATGTATATGCGGTAGGCGATTGTATCGGTAAAGTTGAACTGACTCCGGTTGCAGTAAAAGCGGGACGATTGTTATCTGAGCGTTTGTTCAATGGCCAAGACGACGCCCATATGGACTACGACTTAATCCCAACTGTGGTATTTAGTCACCCGCCAATTGGCACCATGGGACTAACCGAACCTCAAGCCATCGCCGAATATGGCGAAGACAATATCAAGGTCTACAACTCTAGCTTTGCTGCCATGTACACAGCAGTAACATCACATCGTCAAATGACCAAGATGAAACTTATCTGCGCCGGCAAGGAACAAAAAGTAGTCGGCATTCACGGCATCGGTTTTGCCATGGACGAAATTCTACAAGGTTTTGCAGTCGCCATGAAAATGGGCGCAACTAAAGCCGATTTTGATGCCTGTGTTGCTATACATCCAACATCGGGCGAAGAGTACGTTACGCTAACTTAAGCTAGCAAAAGAAATCTGCATAAACATCGAATAAGTTTGTTAGGATTTCAAAAGCCCCGTCAGTTTTCGGGGCTTTTTTATTTCCTCTTCAATTGAACAAAAACTGACTGTGCCGCCCTGCACAACACTCGTTCTGTTATCCATCAACTGAGTCACACCATCATTAGGTTTTGTTGGATGGACGCATTCACCAAGTAAGGCGTTTCAGCGGGCGTCATCAGTTTATCTAATTCGCCTTCTTGCACATGCTTTCGCTGGGTGGCAACAAAATCAGAAATATCCTCAACCCGGATTACGCCTTCCCCCTTGAAAGGGGCTAGATAGTCATTTCTTAAGCCGAGCTGAACTGCACGACGTTCTAGCTTGGCTCCATAAGGATCATGATCTGGATCCCATTGCAGGCGCACGTCAGTAGCCGCTACTTTTGACTTCCATTGAGAATTGTCAAGATTCATCACATTGGTGGATGGAAAGGCATTGCTGAGTAGTGTTTCGAAGTATGCACGCTTTAAAAATATGGCTAAGACTATTTCCTGACCCGGCTTTGCTCCCCAACCCGAGCGGTACATCATCCATAGGAAGTTCGGTTTTATCCAGCTCATTCGGCTATAGCTAAACTCACCACCAAAATACTGATGTTTAGCAGCAAATTGACCAATCGCAGGACGATAAGCTTGATAGACGACCACATAGTCATCAGTAAATTGGGCCATAATATGCTTGCCGCTTTGAGGCCAGTTTTTAGTTTGTTGTTGGTATGGCTCAATGTTTAGCCATGACTCATTATTAACTTTCATTTAATTTCCCTATTTGAATTCCTTATTTTTATCCCCAGTTGGGTTGTTTACATAGTCCCACATCAAGGCTAATGGCTCTTGAAAGCCTGAATTGAGCAGCGGAAAACGGTGAAACGTTTTAGGGTCCAGTGATATTTGCTCTACATGAAATCCGGCTCGCGTACCATAACGCTTCCATGGGTTGCGGCAGAATAGTCTGAACCAACGTTCGACAAAATCTGCCAATGTTTTAATCTCGTACTTAGCAGCGAAGCCATGCATCACCAGTTCTACCAAAATACTTTTTGGCCACATCTGCTTAACGAGATAACAATCCATAATGAAATCACATATTTCATATGGCATCAGATCTTCTTCATCAGTCTGCTCATCTGGGCGTAATTCAGCTGTGGGTTGTTGGATATTTATCGCTTCAAGAGATCCCAGCTTAAAGCGCGTAAATTGATTCTGCCACACTGCCGGCAAACCGGTTTTTTCTAGCCAAACTAACAACGTTCTAATGGTGGTTTTAGACAGCCCAGATATGGCAGATAGTACGCCAGATGTATCACCATCCATCGTGGCGTAGCCAAGGGCAGATTCAGACAGGTTAGAGGTAGCAATCAATAATTTGTTTTCACGATTAGCCAGCATCCAAACGCCAGGGCTTCTCACACGAGCCTGAATATTCTGCAATGTGATGTCGTCGCTATGCCAGTTCAATGGCCGGTTTGGGTAGACTTCATTTACCAAATTTGTGTAGCTTTGTACCAAGGGCTCAACATTCCAGTTGTGAAAACTTGCTCCTACCTCAAAGGCCAAATTTTTTGCGGCATTGAGCGTTGTATCAGAGCTATTGTTTGTGCCCTGATACAAACACCAAAGTAGCTTTGGCATCACGTCTGTTTTTAACCATGACAACACATCTTCACTGCACTTAGGTGCCGTTAGGCCTTCAGTGACCGATGCAGGTAACTTTTTCAGATAGTTGCATACTCCTAGTTGCTCTAGTGCTAAAACATTGGACAGGAACACCAAACTTGCCACCAATCCCGAATCAGCGCCACCAGATAAACTAACCAT
>JAOMVH010000006.1 GCA_028356795.1 Aliiglaciecola sp.
TAGTCGATGCTCTTCAGTTGTTTCACTGTACGACCAAGCTTTAAAAAAGCAAAGAGCCCCCAAAAGAAAAAATGAAACCGTATTAAGGCCAAACATATTGCTATCAATGTACATTATCGTTTCAGGGAAGAATGCGAAAATCCACATTACAACCCCCAGCAATAAAGATATCCACTTATCCTTACCTCGCCGTTGTTGATACTTTTCTAACTTTTCTGCAAATTCCAGTTTAGTCATGAGGTACTCCTTTTCTTCGATGGAACATAACAACTTATTATCTAGAAAAAGGGAAGTGTTCTGCGGAAATGCGGAATTGGTTTGATATGTTGTGTTGATTTCGCATGGCTGTTCACTCCCTGAATCGTCTTAGTTTGAGTATATAGTCTAGTTTTGTTTGGTGAAAGTACAGATTATTTCCGTTTTACTGGTGTTATTGGGAATGGGTGGGCTACTGTGAGTAAATACAGTTAAAAATTCGGGAAAAGGAATGTCCCAATCACCATTCTTGGAATACCTCGCTGAGGTAATGTTTGAGCGGCGTTATTCAAAAAGGTCCATTGAGGCTTATTGTAAATGGGTAAAGGCGTTTATTAATTTCAATAATCGCCGTCACCCAAAGATGATGAATGAAGAAGACGTTCTGGCGTTTTTAAATTATCTGTCAGTCGATAAAAAGCTAACTGCCAATTCGCAAGCGTTGGCGTTAAACGCCCTTGTTTTTGTATACAAGGAAATCATTGACGAGCCACTTCAACTCGATTTGAAATATATACGTAGCCAACGGCAAGCTAAGTTGCCTGTGGTGCTAACACAAAAAGAAGTGAAGCAGTTTTTCTCTTGTGTAAACCCTGATTATAAGCTGCCGATTTCGTTACTTTATGGCAGTGGTTTGCGACTCATGGAATGTGTTCGATTACGAGTTGAGGATATTGATTTTGATTATAAATCAATTCGTGTTTGGAATGGTAAGGGCGGTAAACATCGTGTGGTGACACTTGCTGAGGAATTGCTACCTTTGATTAGGCAACAACTTTCTATTGTGCAGCGTTATCTCGTAAGTGATTTAGCCAACCCACACTTTTCTGGTGTATGGCTGCCTCACCGTATTCGTCAAAAGTACCCAAAAGCCTGTGACGATATTAATTGGCAGTATTTGTTTCCTGCCATTCGGCCCTCTACTGATCCTGAATCTGGGGAATTGCGTCGTCATCATATTGGAGAGTCGAGTGTACAAAAACACGTCAAAAAAGCAGCAATCTCTGCGGGTATTCAAAAGAATATCTCGCCTCACACCCTGAGACATTCGTTTGCTACTCATTTGTTACAAAGTGGTGCTGATATTCGAACGGTGCAAGATCAATTAGGGCATGCGGATCTGCGTACTACACAAATTTATACGCATATTTTACAACGCGGGGGAAATTCAGTAATTAGCCCTTTATCACGGGTTTTTGAATAAGTTAAGAAGCTAAGTACTTTCTTAAGTTTAAGGGTTGTTAACGAAGCGTTTTTGTTGCTGATTCATTTCCATATATTCAAAGATATCCCGCCAACTGAGTATACCTATTGGCTTTATGTTGTCGTCAATCACTGGAATACAGGAAACACGGAATTCATTAAATAGTTTGACGGCTTTTAACAGGCCCGCTCTTGGGGGAATGGTCACTAGGTCACGACTCATTATTTGATGTACACGTTTGTGCAGCGATGCTGCATCTTTGGTTGTCTCTGAGGGCGTACCTGCATTTGGGCTAAGTGCTTTGAATAAATCGCGGTCAGATAACACGCCCACTAATTTGTTTTCTTCGACAACTAACAGATGATGGAATTTGTGAGTATCAAACAGGTGTTTAACATGCGCTAAGGTGTCATCCATATGAACCGACACAATACGTTTCGTCATGATATCTTGAATTAACAAATTATTTTCCCGGTAAAATTACTTACGTTCCAAGAATAGTCGAATTTGGTAATGTGTTTCAACTTTGGTCACTGGGTAAATCAAGTTGCTTCTCATATACGCTTTATAACAAATAAAAAACCCAGCACTAAGGCTGGGTTTTTAACAATGTGTTGCTAGTAGCTATTTACGCATTTTCTGAATAAGGCGAATCTGCGCAATGGCTTCGGCAAGTTCTGCTGCGGCTTCTGCATAGTCGAAATCAGCACCTGCATTGGCGATATGCTCTTCTGCACGACGTTTTGCTTCTTGTGCAGACTGCTCGTCCAAATCCGCGGCTCTTACAGCGGTGTCAGCCAAAACCGTTACACTGCCAGGTTGAACTTCTAACATTCCACCGGCGATATAGATGATTTCTTCTTCACCATGCTGCTTGACCAAACGAACCATGCCAGGAATCAATGCGGTAATTAAAGGTGCATGTCCAGGATGAATACCTAGCTCACCTTCGCTACCGGTTACCTGAATGTTTTCAACCAAGCCAGAGAAAATTTTCTCTTCAGCGCTTACAACATCCAAGTATACTGTCATTGCCATGGGACCTCCTAATAAGGTGTATTAATTGTCCAAAAAAGCCAGACATTGACTCAGTTAGCGCCCCGCTCAAAACGAGAGTAGGGCAGACTAACTAAGACAAATTACATGCCTTTTGCTTTTTCGATGGCTTCGTCAATTCCACCAACCATATAGAATGCTTGCTCTGGAAGGTGATCGTACTCACCAGCAAGAATTCCTTTAAAGCCGCCAATGGTATCTTTCAAAGATACATATTTACCAGGTGAACCGGTGAATACTTCAGCAACGAAGAATGGTTGTGACAAGAAACGTTGGATTTTACGAGCGCGAGATACCGCTTGCTTATCTTCTTCAGACAATTCGTCCATACCCAAGATAGCAATGATATCTTTCAACTCTTTATAACGTTGTAGTACTGATTGTACGCCACGCGCAGTATCGTAGTGATCTTGACCGATAACAAGCGGGTCAAGCTGACGAGACGTAGAATCAAGTGGATCAACCGCTGGGTAAATACCCAAAGAAGCGATGTCACGTGAAAGTACTACCGTTGCATCCAAGTGAGCAAAGGTGGTTGCTGGACTCGGGTCAGTCAAGTCATCCGCAGGTACGTATACTGCTTGGATTGACGTGATTGAACCAGTCTTTGTTGAAGCGATACGCTCTTGAAGTACACCCATTTCTTCTGCAAGTGTAGGCTGGTAACCTACCGCAGATGGCATACGACCAAGAAGTGCAGATACTTCGGTTCCAGCAAGAGTATAACGGTAGATGTTATCTACGAAGAAAAGTACGTCACGGCCTTCGTCACGGAACTTCTCAGCCATAGTCAAACCCGTTAGTGCTACGCGCAAACGGTTTCCAGGTGGCTCGTTCATCTGACCATAAACCAAAGATACTTTATCAAGTACGTTTGATTCGTTCATTTCGTGATAGAAATCGTTACCCTCACGAGTACGCTCACCAACACCGGCGAATACTGAGTATCCACTGTGCTCGATAGCGATGTTACGGATAAGCTCCATCATGTTTACGGTTTTACCAACACCGGCACCACCGAACAATCCAACTTTACCACCTTTAGCGAACGGGCAAACCAAATCGATTACTTTGATGCCAGTTTCAAGTAGTTCAACTGAACTTGATTGATCTTCATAGCTAGGCGCTTCACGGTGAATAGACATACGCTCTTCTTCACCAATTGGGCCTGCTTCGTCGATTGGGTTACCTAACACATCCATAATACGGCCTAATGTGGCAGTACCAACTGGAACACTGATAGGTGCACCTGTGTTTTCAACAGCTAATCCGCGGCTCAAGCCGTCAGTAGTACCCAATGCGATACTACGTACCACACCGCCACCAAGCTGTTGTTGCACTTCTAAGGTTAATCCCTTCAAGTTACCTTCTGTAACTTGTAGGGCGTCATAGATAGTAGGTACGGCATCTTGTGGAAATTCAATATCCACAACCGCGCCTATGATTTGGACGACCTTACCTTGACTCATGTTTAGTCCTCATTAATTTTAAAACCTTTGCCTACACCGCTGCCGCGCCGCTCACAATCTCACTAATTTCTTGTGTGATTGCTGCTTGACGTGCTTTGTTGTATACCAATTGCAATTCATCGATTAAATCGCCCGCATTGTCGGTAGCAGCTTTCATCGCTACCATTCGTGCAGCTTGCTCTGACGCTGTGTTTTCAACTACGCCTTGGTACACCTGAGATTCGATATAACGGACCATTAATTTTTCCAAAATTGGTTTTGGATCTGGTTCGTATATGTAATCCCAACGATGCTTCAATTCTTCTTCATCAGACTTAGGCAAAGGCAACAATTGATCGATAGTGGGTTCTTGCGCCATGGTGTTAACGAAGTCGTTATAAACCAAAAACAAACGGTCTATTTTACTGTCGTTGTATGCGTCTAACATAACCCGCACTAAACCAATAACATCTTGAACACTGGGTGAATCACCGATGCCCGATTCTGCAGCAAGTACATTGCCGCCAAATCGACCAAAAAATCCACATGCTTTTGCACCTAATGCTGCAAAATCTACTTCAACGTCTTGTTCTTGCCATTTCTTCACGTCGGCGGTGACAAGTTTGAATTCGTTTGAGTTCAAACCACCACACAATCCGCGGTCAGTTGAAATAACAATATAACCAACACGTTTCACCTCACGCTCTTCCAAATAAGGATGGCGATATTCGAGGTTACCGTGGGCCAAGTGACCAATTACGTTGCGCATGCTTTGTGCATATGGACGGCTAGATTCCATACGGTCTTGCGCCTTTTTCATTTTAGACGCGGCAACCATTTCCATAGCACTGGTGATCTTTTGAGTATTCTTGATACTCCCGATCTTACCTTTTATCTCTTTACCGCTGGCCATGACTTATCTCCGATTACTCAACTTACCGGTCGCTAATGTCACCTTAACGTGACCAGCGACCGAATTGATTACCAAGTTTGCGTCGCTTTGAATTTATCCAAAGCTTCGGTTAATTTGGCTTCAATTTCACCGTTATAGTTACCGGTGTCGTTAAGTGTTTTCATTAGATCAGCATATTCAGCGTTCATGAATGAGTGAAGTGAGGCTTCAAAGTCCAACACTTTATTCAATTCAAGACCTTTTAAATAGCCTTTTTCAACTGCGAACAAAGACACACCCATGTCAGCTACCGAAAGAGGAGCGTACTGGTTTTGCTTCATTAACTCAGTAACACGTTCACCGTGTTCAAGTTGTTCGCGCGTTGCTTCATCAAGGTCAGAAGCGAACTGAGAGAACGCTGCCAATTCACGATACTGTGCAAGGGCTAGACGGATACCACCACCTAACTTCTTGATGATTTTTGTTTGTGCTGCACCACCAACACGAGATACCGAGATACCGGCGTTTACCGCTGGGCGAATACCCGCGTTAAACAAATCAGATTCTAAGAAAATCTGACCATCGGTAATCGAAATTACGTTAGTAGGTACGAATGCTGATACGTCACCGGCTTGGGTTTCAATGATAGGCAAAGCAGTCAATGAACCTGTTTGGCCTTTTACTTCACCATTTGTGAATTTTTCAACATACACATCGTTAACACGAGCTGCACGCTCAAGTAGACGAGAGTGAAGATAGAAAACATCACCAGGATAAGCTTCACGACCTGGCGGACGACGAAGTAGCAATGAAATTTGACGATAGGCAACAGCTTGCTTAGACAAATCATCATATACGATAAGTGCATCTTCACCGCGGTCACGGAAAAACTCACCCATTGTACAACCTGAATAAGGTGCCAAGTATTGTAGTGCTGCTGATTCAGACGCAGAAGCGGCAACAACAATGGTGTGATCCATCGCACCGTGCTCTTCTAATTTACGTACTACGTTGGCAATTGTTGATGCTTTTTGACCAACCGCTACGTAAACACATTTAACGCCTGTGCCTTTTTGGTTAATGATGGCATCGATTGCAAACGCAGTTTTACCTGTTTGACGGTCACCGATAACCAATTCACGTTGACCACGACCAACTGGGATCATGGCATCAACTGATTTATAACCAGTTTGGATAGGTTGGTCGACTGATTGACGTTCAATTACGCCAGGTGCAATTTTTTCTACTGGTTCAAAACCTTCAGCTTCAATTGCGCCTTTACCATCGATTGGCTCACCTAGTGTGTTAACAACACGACCTAGCAGAGTACGACCAACTGGTACTTCCAAAATACGACCTGTAGATTGGACTTTCATACCTTCTTGTAGATCCGCATAAGGACCCATTACTACCGCACCTACAGAATCTCGTTCTAGATTCAATGCGATAGCATAACGATTGCCTGGAAGCTCAATCATTTCACCTTGCATAACATCGGCAAGGCCATGTACACGAATGATACCGTCGGTAACACCAACGATTGTACCTTCGTTACGAGCTTCACTTTTTACATCAAACTGCTCAATTCGTTTTTTGATCAGTTCTGCAATTTCAGTGGAATTCAGTTGCATGCTCTATTTCCCCGCTATGATTGTAATGCGTCTGTTAGACGGTCTAGTTTTGATCTAACCGAACCATCAATTACTGTGTCACCGGCTTTAATAATGACTCCGGCAACGATGGCAGCATCGACGTTACAATTCAGCTTAACTTTTCGTGCAAGACGTGTCTCAAGCGACGCGCTGATTTCGTTTTGTTGTTTCTTAGTCAGTTTCACAGCAGAGGTTACCTCTACGTCCACTTCTTTTTCATAATCAGATTTGTACTGATTAAACAACACAGCGATTTCAGGTAGCGCTTTTAAGCGTCCATTCTCAGCCAGAACGTTTACCAAATTCTGACCCGCTTGGTCGAGTTGCTCGCCACATACGTTAGCAAACAATTCTGCTAGCTTGTCGGAAGCCATAGCACTTGATAAAACAAGATTCATTTCATCGTTTTTGGCTACTTCACCAGCAAATACCAGCATATCTTGCCATTCTTGAATGGCCTTTTGCTCGACCGCATAGTCGAAAGCTGCTTTGGCATAAGGGCGAGCGACAGTTGTCAATTCAGACATAGCTCATGTGCCCCTTATAGCTCAGCGACAAGTTTTTCAACTATGTCACTTTGTGCAGCGGCGTCGATTTCTCGAGCCAAGATCTTCTCAGCACCCATAATTGCTAACGTAGCAACCTGTTTGCGTAGATCTTCTTTCACACGGTTACGCTCTGCTTCAATTTCGGTATGACCTTGCGCGATAATTTTTTCACGTTCGGTGTGACCACGTTGCGTTTCTTCATCAACAATCTGTGAAGCACGCTTTTTGGCCTGTTCGATAATTTCAGCTGCTTGAGTCTTGGCATCTCGTAATTGCTCGGTAGCTTTACCTTGAGCAAGTTCGAGTTCCTTCTGACCTCTTTCTGCATTGGCTAAACCGTCAGCAATTTCTTTCTGACGCTTTTCAATCGCTTCCATTAGTGGTGGCCATACGTACTTCATACAGAACGCGACGAATACCACGAATGCGACTAATTGCCCTATTAGAGTGGCGTTAATATTCACGACCGCTCCTCCTCATTAAATGTTCACTAAAAACGTTAGGGTTTATGACCAAGCTTAAAGTGCGAACAACATGTAAAGAGCAATACCAACACCGATCATCGCGATAGCATCGATAAGACCCGCTACGATGAACATTTTTACTTGTAGTTGAGGGGCAAGCTCTGGCTGACGAGCAGCAGATTCTAGAAATTTACCACCCAGGATACCAAATCCGATAGCAGTACCTAGGGCACCCATTCCGATTAGTAGAGCTGCAGCAATGTAAATGTAGTCCATTTATATCTCCGATTTTTAGTTAAGTTTTAAAAGTTAAAGTTAAAAGAAATTGTTACTCAATTAATGGTCTTCGCTAGCCAAACTCAAATACACGATGGTTAACATCATGAAAATGAAGGCTTGTAGCGGTAGAACAAGAATATGGAAAACAGCCCACATAAAGTGCAATGGCAATTGGAAGTAACCAATCGTTGCTATCAATATGAAGATCAGCTCACTGGCGTACAAGTTACCGAACAAACGAAGCGCTAATGATAGCGGACGTGCAAGCAAGGTAACTGACTCCAAGATGAAGTTAACTGGGATGAAAACAGGGTGACCAAAAGGCTGCATGGTTAGCTCTTTAGTGAAGCCACCAATACCTTTCATTCGAATAGAGTAGAAAATGATTAACATGAACACGCCGATTGCCAATGCAAAGGTCAAGTTCAAGTCGGTAGTTGGTACCGCTTTCATGTATACGTCATGTGGGTCCATACCAAAACCATATTGACCAACCATACCTGCAATTGAAGGTAGAAGGTCTACCGGTACCAAGTCCATCAAGTTCATGATCAGAACCCAGCAGAAGATCGTTAACGCCAGGGGCGCGATTAATCTGCTTCTACCGTGGAATGTGGCTGTGACGTTGTCGTTAACAAAATCTACGACTAGTTCAACAAATGCTTGAGTTTTGGTTGGAACGCCAGAAGAGGCTTTTTTTGCGACCGAGCGAAAGAACCATAAAAATACCAGACCTAAGCCAATTGACCACGCTAGTGTGTCGATGTGCCAAGTCCAAAAACCTGCATCGGCACAAGCCTTATTAAATGCAATACCGCTATCGGTGTTACACATAGATGCGTTGGTTAGATGGTGTTTTATGTATTCTGAGGTTGTATATTCAGATGCCATTGATTAACCCAATAATAGTAATTTAAATTCTTTTCATTGCAGTGTTAACACTGCCACAGACGTTATTTATCGTTCGTTTTTGCCTGTACAACTGCTGTTACCACCCAGTGGCTAACAGTCAGTATCATGAAACTGGAAAAAAGCGGTAACGGTGGTAACTTTAACCCGTAAAACGCTATAACCGCCAATATCATGGTAAAAATTAATTTTAACTTTGCCCCTTGGCTAAAACTCCGCACTACCATCTGATTTTGACTGGCACCGGCGTATCGAAAGGCTAATAGGGCAAAAATTCCGTTAGGCAGGACACTCATAATACCGCCAAACATTGCACTTACTGCTGTTGGCATCCCGAATAACAATAAACCTATTGCACCCAGAACTATTACGATAAGAGTTTGTAAAAAGAGCACTTTAGTAGCCATCTTTTGGCCTTTTTGGGCCAAGTAATTTGCCAATTTAGTCCTCTGCGTGTCCAAAGCTAAACAAAAAGCGCCAAAAGTATACTGTTTTACCGCAAATATTCAACCATTAAGCGCGTTTTGTTGCTGTATTTGTATCAATACACCTTTGCCTACAAAAGCCATAATTTATGTAGGGTTTAAATAGTGTTCATTGAATTAGTATGTTTAACCTAGTGCCCGTGATTAATCAGTACTTTTATCGCGAACAGATCCTCGATAAGAGCACTCGAGGATGTCGTATTGCGTAGATCCCCGATAAGTGCGTTCGAAGATGACGTATTGCCTAGATCCCCGATAAGGACACTCGGGGATGAACATTTGCTTAGGCAAATAATCACTTAATATGACTTAAAATTCCGTCTAGTTCGTCCAGACTAGAAAAATTGATCGTCACTTTTCCTTTGCCCTTGGCATTGTGGGCAATAGTGACTGGTGCGCCCAAATTATCAGATAATTGGGTTTGTAGGCGTTGTACATCTGGATCAACAGATTTTTCTTCTTTAGGTTTGGCCGGTTCAAGTAGTTTTCTAACCAGGTTTTCGGTATCTCGCACTGTTAACCCTTTACCAGATACTGTTTGCGCCGCATCTGTTTGGGTATCGCCTTGCAAAGAGAGCAGGGCGCGTGCGTGCCCCATCTCAATATCACCGTGTTCAAGTAGCAATTTTACGTCTTCGTTGAGGTTATTCAAACGCAGTAAGTTGGTCACTGTGGTACGAGATTTACCCACGGCTTCGGCCACTTCTTGATGAGTTAATTCAAACTCGGTCATTAATCGATCCAGTGCTTGTGCCTCTTCCATGGCATTTAAGTCTTCGCGCTGAATATTTTCAATAAGAGCGATGGCAACAGCAGCTTCATCGGGCACGTCTTTGATTATGCAAGGTACAACGTCTAGTTGCGCCAGTTGCGACGCGCGCCAACGACGTTCCCCAGCAATAATTTCGTATTTATCATTGCCAACAGCGCGAACTACAATGGGTTGAATGATTCCTTGAGAGCGAATTGATGAGGCGAGGTCATCCAGTGCCTCAGGCGACATGTCTTTGCGAGGCTGGTACTTACCAGCTTGCAAGAACTCGATGGGGAGTTTTTGCAATTCACTTTTTGCTTCGCTGACGTCGGACTCTTGTTTTGCGCTGCTGGTAGCAAGCAGCGCGTCCAACCCTCTTCCTAATCCTCTTTTTTTCGACGACATGTCTTTTTTAAACCTTTTTTACTTAGCTAGCTTTTTTCATTGTTTTTGTGCGACGGCGTAAGATCTCTCCCGCCAACGCAAGATACGCTTTTGCACCAGTTGATGATTTATCGTAATACATTGCAGGTACGCCAAAGCTGGGGGCTTCAGCCAATCTGACGTTTCGGGGAATAACGGTTCTGTATACTTGCTCACCAAAGTGGCGTTTAAGCTGCTCTGATACGTCATTGGCAAGTCTATTACGTGGGTCGTACATAGTACGTAACACACCTTCAATTTTAAGATCAGGATTCACCACTGAGGCCAATTTATTGATGGTGTCCATCAACGCGGTTATACCTTCTAACGCGTAATACTCACATTGCATCGGGACCAATACAGAGTCTGCAGCGGCCATGGCGTTAACCGTTAGTTGACTTAACGAGGGTGGGCAATCAATAAAAATATAGTCGTAATAATCTCGAACCGGCGCCAGGGCATTTCTGAGTCTGACTTCGCGAGCGAATACTTCCATCAATTTAATATCTGCTGCGGTGTTGTCGCTATTACCGGCAATCAGATCATATTTACCTGAAGTTTCAGTGATCACCACATCTTGAATTGGTTTTTCTTCAATTAACAGCTCATAACAGGTTGATTCGACTTCGTATTTGTCGATGCCACTACCCATGGTTGCATTGCCTTGAGGATCCAAATCAATTAGCAGTACCTTGCGCTTTGTGGCTGCCATCGAGGCTGCAACATTCACAGCAGTGGTTGTTTTGCCAACACCACCTTTTTGATTTGCAATTGCAATGACCTTCGCCAATTTACTCTTCCGTATATGTTTTCTTTGTAGATTAAACAGTAGTAGGCACTAACTTACTTTTCGTATTTTGATTAGATGCCGGTCACCATCAAGGGCTGGGATGTCCAGTTCTACAGATTCTACCACTTCAAAGCCTTCTGGGAGAAGGGCGATTTCCTGTTCTGGATATTGGCCTTTTAACGCCAAAAACTCCCCCTTTGAATCTACCAGATGCTGACACCAGTGCAACATATCTTTTATTGACGCAAATGCGCGACTAAGCACTCCATCCAGCGGCAGGTCGCTTTGGTATTGCTCTACACGAGATTGCACGGGTTCAATATTGGTTAAGCCCATTTCAAATCCGGCTTGTTTCATAAACCTAACACGCTTACCTAAACTATCGAGTAACACAAAATGTTTATTTGGATGCATGATACTCAGTGGAATACCTGGCAAACCTGGACCGGTTCCTACATCGATATAGCGGGATTTAGTCAGATAAGGCGCCACCACAATAGAATCAATGATGTGTTTTATCAACATCTGCTGGGGATCGCGCACAGAGGTAAGGTTATAGGCTTTATTCCATTTGTGGATCAGTAGTACAAAATTGATAAGTTTATCTTTTTGCTGCTCTGATACATCCAAATCTAAAGACATTACGGCTTTGTCAAACGCCGACAACAGGCTAGATTTCAACTCTTCCATTAGGCGCTCTGACGGGAACTGCTATGATCTTTTCGTAGCAATCCTTGTTTCTTCAAATGTACCAATAACAACGAAATCGCCGCAGGCGTAATGCCGGAAATGCGGGTTGCTTTACCTATGGTTTCAGGTCGCGTTTCAGTGAGTTTAGCCACCACTTCATTGGATAAACCAGATATAGTGCTGTAATCAAAGTCCATTGGTAACAGGGTATTTTCATGACGAATGCTTTTGGCTATTTCATCTTTTTGACGCTCAATATAACCGGCGTATTTAATTTGAATTTCAACTTGTTCAGCCGCTTGTGGATTGTCAATAGCGGGTCCAAAACCATCGATAGCCATTAACGTTTGGTAGGTCATTTCAGGACGACGAATTAAATCTTCCAGAGAGTGTTCGCGACTCACTGGATTTTTCAAATGCGGATTGAGCGCACCAACGGCTGCATGATTAGGATGGATCCAGGTACTTTTTAGTCGTTGTTTCTCAAGCTCAATGGCTTCTAATTTTTGATTAAATGCGGCCCAGCGAGCATCGTCCACCAGCCCAATTTCGCGGCCTTTGGCGGTTAATCGCATGTCGGCGTTATCTTCACGAAGCAGCAATCGGTATTCGGCGCGGCTAGTGAACATCCGGTAAGGCTCTTTGGTACCCATGGTAGACAAATCATCAATCAGTACACCGGCGTAGGCTTCATCACGACGCAATACAAATGGCTCTTTTTCGAGTACTTGCAGCGCTGCGTTGGCACCTGCCAATAAACCTTGCGCACCGGCTTCTTCATATCCAGTGGTACCGTTAATTTGTCCAGCAAAGAACAAACCTTGAATAAATTTAGTTTCTAGATTTTGTTTCAGATCACGAGGATCGAAGAAATCATATTCAATGGCATAACCTGGGCGAATAATATGCGCATTTTCAAATCCTTTGATTGAGCGAACTAAATCGAATTGCACATCAAAAGGCAAGCTGGTTGAAATACCATTGGGGTAAATCTCGATGCTGTTTAGGCCTTCCGGCTCTACAAATATTTGGTGCGAGTTTTTGTCTGCAAAGCGGTTAATTTTGTCTTCAATTGATGGGCAATAACGTGGCCCAACCCCTTCAATAACGCCGGTATACATGGGAGAGCGATCAAGCCCTGAACGGATAATATCGTGGGTTTTTTCATTGGTGTGGGTGATATAACAGGAAATTTGGCGCGGATGATCTTCCACTTTCCCCATGAATGACACAACCGGCAGAGGTGTATCACCAGGTTGTTCTTGCATCAATTCGTAATTTAGCGTGCGGGCATCTAATCTTGCTGGAGTACCTGTTTTTAATCTGTCAACGCGAAACGGCAGTGCACGAAGTCTATCTGCTAGTGCAATTGACGGGGGATCGCCAGCGCGTCCACCTTTGTAATTTTCCATACCTATGTGGATCGTACCACCTAAAAAAGTACCGACAGTCAGTACGACAGTTTTTGCACGAAATTTTAATCCCATTTGAGTAACTACGCCGCACACGCGTTCGTTTTCGACAATCAGATCGTCACATGATTGTTGGAAAAGAGTGAGATTTGGTTGTTGTTCAATGATGTTACGAATGGCGGTGCGATACAAAGAACGATCAGCTTGTGCACGGATGGCTCTCACAGCGGGGCCTTTGCTGGAATTAAGGGTTCTAAATTGTATACCTGCTTTGTCTGTGGCTAGTGCCATAGCGCCACCTAAGGCGTCTATTTCTTTCACAAGATGTCCTTTGCCAATTCCACCGATAGCGGGATTGCAGGACATTTGACCCAATGTTTCTATGTTGTGGGTGAGTAGCAGGGTATTGACGCCCATACGCGCAGAGGCAAGCGCAGCTTCTGTGCCAGCGTGCCCGCCGCCAACAACAATTACATCAAAATCTTGTTGATAAAACATAAATGCCTCTATCGATCATTATGATTAATACGTCGATGATCCTAGGATCGATCGGCGTTTAAAAAAGGGCGCGTATTCTATACTTTTTTTACGTAAAGTGAAACGCTTAAAATTCACTCAAGTATAGATGATTCAAGGTGTGCATATGAATTTGTTTTTGACTTTATGTCAAGATCTAGGAGATCTAATCTTTATGATTTATTTAGATCTTTAGTTTATTTTTATTATTATTAGGGATCGGCTTTTCTGTTTATAAGCCACTTTATGTTATTTAAAACAAATAGTTACATAACAACTAACCTTGTGATCAATCGTTGATCAAGTGCGTATAACGTGTGGGTAACTAGCGATCTTATCCACAAGCAAGTTTATCAGAAAAACTATTCAGTTGATAACCCCAAGATATTCCAGGCTTATCCTCAAAGTTATACACAGAATGATCTGTGTTAAAGCTGAACAATTTGTTTATTTATTCATCGATTATCCTGTTGTTTTTATGTTTAAGATCGATAAATAAATCATTTATTATTGTTTTTTTAAGTGCGTAGTTACTTATGGATGTCTTCTTATGGGAATGATTTGTTATTTATAACCATTGATAAAATCGATTTGTCAGTGTGTTTGTTTGTCTACCATACTAGGAGCAGTTGATATTTGTAATTGCTTTTTGACTTAGTTTACTAGGCTTACAAATCGGCGCCGCAATTAAAAAGTGTTTAGTGAAAACAGAATTTATACGCCAAGGGTTAACTGCCCCTACTATCATTATAAAAACAATAAGTTGGTAATCATGCCGAAAATACCTCGCGATAAACTCAATGACTACTCCGCAGATATGGCAAAGGCGCGAAGAACGCTGATTAAAGAACAAACCGGTGCTAACTGGCACCATATTGCTCAAACATCCATTAACCCTGAATCACTGCCGGGAAATATTGAACATTTCAGTGGTGCAGCACAAATACCGATTGGTATAGCAGGCCCGATGTTGGTAGATGGCGTCGCTGCCACGGGTGAGTTTTATGTTCCAATGGCTACAACAGAAGGAACCTTGGTGGCGAGCTATAACCGTGGCATGCGTCTTACCAATGAGGCTGGTGGTATTAAAACAACGGTGATTGATGATGCCATGCAGCGTGCACCTGTGTTTACTTTCACCGATGCACGAACTGCCTTGGCGTTTGGTCAGTGGGTAACGGAAAATTTTGCGACCATCAAACAAAAAGCCGAAGAAACCACCTCTGTGGGTAAGCTCAGGGACATTGAGCAATATGCCGTATCTAAGATGCGTTGGTTGCGATTTAATTTCACCTGTGGCGATGCGGCGGGACAAAATATGGTGAGTAAGGCGACCCGCCATGCTTGTCAGTGGATATTGGCACAACAGGTACCTGGTTTAGATCATTTTGCTTTAGCGGCAAATTTGGATACAGATAAAAAACACTCATTTGTCAATGCCTTACACACACGTGGAAAACGGGTGGTAGCTGAAACCATTATTCCCGCTACCTTGATGAAGTCACTTATGAATTGTACACCTGAGGCGTTGTACAAACAGCGTCAATATTCGAATATGGGGGCTTTTATGGCTGGCAGTGTGAGCAATGGCGCTCATTTTGCTAACGGGATCACGGCCTTATTTATTTCATGTGGTCAAGACGTGGCTAACGTGGCGGAATCTTCTGCGGGTTACACCTTTAGTGAGATTACGCCTCGAGGCGACTATTATTTCTCAGTGACTATTCCATCTTTGGTTGTTGCTACTTATGGTGGCGGAACTGGCTTGGCAACACAACGCGAAAGCTTGGAATGTTTAGGCTGCTATGGTCAGGGTAAGGTAAATAAATTTGCAGAGATAGTGGCAGCAACTGTGCTGTGCGGAGAGTTGTCTTTATCTTCTGCGATAGTCGCCGATGAATGGGTATCTAGCCATGATCAATACGGAAGAAATCGACCTTAAGGGTATTACTCAAAATTAAAATGCAATAGGTTTAAACCTTTGTGTCATCCTTTGCGACTTATTGTAAACATTAGCGAAAGTTATTATTCATTTATCAAGAGAATTCATTATGTTTGCAATCAACCAATCTAAAATATTTAAGTTATTGTCAGTTTTTGCATTGTTAACCAGTATGGCAGTATCTGCACAAACCTATACCGAAACCTTTGATGTGAGCTCAGGTGGCGATTTGTATTTGCGCACAGATGCGGGCCGAATTGTCATAGACACCCATGCTAGTGACACTGTGGTGATGGAAGTTCAGGTACGTGGTGACGATGCAGAGCATTTTGAGTTGTCTCATGAAGTTAACGGCGATTCTGTGCGTATTATTGGTAAGGTAGAAGGGCGAAAAGGCTGGGGTTGGAGTCGCGATTTGAGGGTTGAATATCGAGTCACTGTGCCAGAAAAATATAACCTAGACATGCATACTTCTGGTGGTTCTATTGATATTGAAGACTTAGTGGGCAACATTGATGCACATACTTCAGGCGGCTCAATTGATGTAGGCAATATTACCGGCGATGTTAAGTTAAAAACCTCAGGTGGCCCAATAGACACCGACCGAATCATAGGTGAAATTGACGCTCATACCTCAGGTGGCAGTATTCGTGTAACCATAGCGAAGCAGCCTTCTAAAGATGCAGAGCTAAGTACCTCGGGTGGGTCGATCAGAGCTTATATTCAAGAAGACATGGCTTTGGATATTGATGCTTCTACCAGCGGTGGCCGTGTCCGTTCTGATTTTGAAGTGAATGGTAGTATTAAGAAACAATCTATTCGGGGAGAAATCAATGGCGGTGGTCCAACTCTTGAACTGCGCACCAGCGGCGGCAGTGTGTCAATTAAGAAGCTTTAAGTTTGTTGGTTAGAGAATAGATCCTCGATAAGAGCGCTCGAGGATGACGTCGTCATATTTTCCGTCATCCGAGCAACGCTTTTGAGCTGGGATCTGGTTTAAATTTAAAGCCTCGTGATTCGTTTTATACGTCCGTCAGCTGAAAGGCATAGATCCTCAATAAGAGCATTTTAAGGATAACGTCTGGGGGCGTTACTTAACTTGATTAGGTTGATAACCCGATACATTCATTGGTTCAGGTGCAGGAGGGGTGATTTCTTTGCGGCGACTGGGTCCTGAAAATCTCACTTTATAGGTGTCGTACTCTTTCATCGATTCAAAGCAATATCGACCCAATGCATTTTCCAGTTCAGCCAAATTGTGATTGGTGATCATGATACAGTTTTTATTATTGACTAATCGTTGTCTGAGTAAGTTACCTAGCCAGCTTTGGGTATTCTTTTTTAACATAGTTTCATTCACGCAGACTTCATCCAAAATCAGTAAGTCGACGTCTAACAATTCTTTTTGTATTTCTCTAAATTGTTCAGCAACATTGTCGGTTGCATTGTAGTCGTAAGAGAAAAAACGCATTTCTAATAAGCTGGAAAGCTGGCGGTACAACACCGATATTTCGTATTGGTCAATCAGCTGGTGAGCAATGGCACCGGCAATATGAGATTTACCACGGCCATAGTCACCGTAAAAAATCATCATGTGTGAGCCACTGTGGCGCCAATTATAATCATCATGTGCGGCAATAAATGATTGGGCAATACTGACCGCTTCGATTACATCTTCACTGTCTTCTATTAAAGTATTAAAGGTCCACTTTGGATTCAGATCAGAGCGTCCATGAATTTCTTGTATGCGACGGAGTTTGGTTTCTTGCTGTAACTTTTTAACGTCTTCGTTGGCCTGTTTTTCGTATTGGGCACGCATGTCTTTGTAGTCAGTATAGGTGTCGGGCACATTGGTTTTGCCCATGGCCTTTGCGAGTTTGTCAATTTTGTTTTTTATACTGTCCACGTTAGTCCACTATGATAGTTACGAAGAATACAATTAGGTTTTATTTGGTTTGGCGTTTTTACTGTATTTTGCCACAAGCTGTTTCGCATTGTCGTCTGCTTGCACGCCTGCCTTTGGCTCAACCCATTGGTTGCCAACTTTCTGCTTGGGTTTAACGCCACTGGCTACTCTACGCTGTTTTAGCTGAAAAACGAACTTTTGTGTCCACTGAAATTGACTGAACTGCATTTCCGGCCGTCCCATCCAGTAGGCAATAAATTCGCCCAATTCAGTTTGGTTAAAGTGTTTATCGATAATGCCTACGAGGCCAGCTAGATCTTCAAAGACTCGATGATGAGGTTGCCAATCTGCACTCATTGCCTGAAATTGCATATGCAGTGTGGGGTAGTCATCTTGTTTTATATTTAGTAATGGCAAAAGTAGCTGTTTGCCGTTGAAGCTGCGCTCTAAAGATTCGTTTTCATCGATATCGACCAGCTGGTGTTTAACCAGTTCTTTAATCAAACTATTAATTTGTCTGCCCAGCGAAAATTGTTTAGTGGTGCTGTTGAGTAAACCAATGAGCTGTTTGTAGTTTAAATTAGATGTGAGTCCGGTTTGATTATCTGCAAGGGGGCGCAAGCCGAGCAAATATAATACTCTTGCTTCGTTGCTAATCTCTTGTGTTAGTGCAGTTTGCTCGGTCTTATTCACCGGTTGACTCTTTATTGGCAAGGCTGTTTAGATAATCCTGGAGCCATTCAAGTGCAGCATCTTCTGGGATAGGATGATTGAGCACATCGATATGAATAGGCTTGTAGGCAAGTGTTGCACCACTTAACTGCATTTTGTCTTGCATGCTCATGGCACCATTGCAATAGGTGTCGTAGCTACTATCTCCTAGCCCTACAACTAAGAATGGGGTGTTATCTAGATTGGTGCTAGCCAGTTGTTTGGCAAAAGGCTGAATGTTATCCGGTAAGTCGCCTGCTCCGTGGGTAGAGGTACAAATTATCCAGATACTGTCCTTGGATATGTCTTGTGCATTGGGCTCTAAATGAATATTAACCTTATGACCTTTTTCAGTTAATTCGTCACTTAACGCATCGGCAACGTATTCGCTTGCGCCCAAAACGGTGCCTACAATAATGTCATAGTTTGCCATAGGTTATTCCTTCATTAATCGCTTCAATTTGATTGACTACTTGCCAATACAAAAAGACGAAAATATCTTTCCAAGTAAATCATCAGAACTAAATTCACCGGTGATTTCATCAAGTGAAAGCTGGGTTAAACGCAGTTCTTCCGCCAATAATTCGCCAGCGAGATGGTCATGTAGTTGTTGTTGACCAATATCTAAGTGTTCTGAGGCCCGTTGTATTGCGTCAATGTGCCTGCGTCGGGCGATAAACTGACCTTCAGTGTTTTGGTCAAATCCCATGCAATCTTTGAGGTGCTGGGCAAGTGCATCAATACCGGCATTTTGACTGGCAGAGATGCGATAAACCGGTGTATCACCGTGTTGTTCAAAACCAACTGTTTCACCAGACAAATCAACTTTGTTACGAACCAATGTTAGTCCCATATTGGCTGGCAGTTTTTGCATAAACTCTGGCCAGATTTTATTGGGGTCGTTTTCATTACTTTCACAACTATCAAGCATAAATAGAACTCGGTCGGCTTTTTGTATCTCTTGCCACGCTCTTTCTATGCCGATTTGTTCAACTTTGTCTGCGCTATCCCGCAGTCCTGCGGTATCGATAATATGTAGTGGCATTCCATCAAGATGAATATGCTCTTTGAGCACATCTCGTGTGGTGCCGGCAATATCGGTAACTATGGCTGCATCTCGTCCAGCAAGTGCATTTAACAAACTTGATTTTCCGGCATTTGGTCTGCCAGCAATCACGACCTGCATACCTTCTCGCAACAAGCTACCTTGTTTGGCTTGCTGTTTAACGGTATTCATTTGCTCAACAATGGCAGCTAAATCACCGGCGACTTTACCATCACTTAAAAAATCGATTTCTTCGTCAGGAAAATCAATGGCGGCTTCCACATACATACGCAGGTGTATCACCTGTTCTACCAGCCCATTAATTTTATTCGAGAACTCGCCTTGTAGTGAGCGCATGGCGCTTTTTGCGGCTTGCTCAGAACTTGCGTCAATCAAATCAGCAATTGCCTCAGCTTGGGATAAATCAAGTTTATCATTCAAGAACGCACGTTCACTAAATTCACCAGGGCGTGCCATTCGAAGTTTAGGAATACCCAGAATACGCTTGATAAGTAAATCGAGAATGATTTGCCCACCATGTCCTTGAAGCTCTAATACGTCTTCGCCGGTAAACGAATGGGGATTGTTAAAGAACAAGGCTATGCCTTGATCAATAACTTGTGCATCATCTTCATAAAAGGGCAGGTAATGTGCTTCTCTTGGCGTAATTTGTTTTTTTAGTACTGCGGTAGCAACGTCTTTTGCTAGTGGACCGGAAACGCGAACAATACCAACACCACCGCGACCAGGTGCGGTAGCTTGAGCAACAATTGTTTCGTTATATGAATCCATCGTTTGGCGTCTTAATCGCGGAAGTTGTTGAATTGCAGCGGTTGACCCATGTCTTCACCTTTGAGAAGTGCCATGACACTTTGAAGATCATCACGTTTTTTGCCGTTCACTCTTAACTGATCACCTTGAATGCTAGCTTGCACTTTCATTTTATTGTCTTTGATTAGTTTGACAATTTTCTTTGCAATAGGTTGTTCGATACCTTGTTTAAATTTTATTGCGCGTTTGTGGGTTTTACCACTTCTCTCAACATTTTGAGGATCCATTGCAGAGGTATCAAGTTTACGTTTTGAACATGCGTTACGCAGCATGTCGGTAAGTTGTTGAAGTTGAAACTCACCTTCTGCAAGCAACACCACAGACTCGTCTTTGTATTCAATCGATGCGTCAACTCCGCGAAAATCAAAACGGGTACTTAACTCTCGGTTAGCGTTATCAACGGCATTGCGAACTTCATTCATGTCAATTTCAGAAACAATATCAAAAGAGGGCATAGTGGTGGCTCCTGTATTTATGCTGGTGCTATTGTAAACGTCTAGTAGGACACAAAAAAGCCCGTAAATACGGGCTTTCGAATTATTTTACTTATTCCGTGGATTATTTGGTCTGTAAGCCACGTTTTTCCATGGATGAGTAAATTATTTTAGCTTGTACTAGCGTAATGATGTTACTGATCAACCAATAAAGAACCAGTCCCGCTGGGAAGATGAAGAAGAACAAACTCATCGCTACTGGCATCCACTGCATAATTTTTTGTTGCATAGGATCTTGAATGGTCATAGGTTGTAGCTTTTGCAAAAGGTACATACTTAGGCCCGTCAATATTGGTAGCACAAAGTACGGGTCTTTAACTGACAAATCAGTGATCCAGAATATAAAGTCTGCGTGGCGTAACTCTACACTTTCAAGTAGTACCCAATACAAGGCTAAAAATATCGGCATTTGAAGTAGCAGTGGGAAACAACCACCCATTGGGTTTACTTTTTCTTTTTTGTACATTTCCATCATGGCTTGCGACATCTTTTGTCTGTCGTCGCCATGACGTTCTTTAAGCTGGGCCATTTTAGGGGCAAGATTTCGCATCTTCGCCATTGATTCGTATTGTTTCTTCGTTAGTGGGTACATCACGCCTTTAACGATGATGGTAATAACAATAATTGCCAGTCCCCAGTTAACCACAATGCCCTGTATCCATTGCAAAACAGTAAATAGAAACTGAGAAATCATCCATAAAGGACCATAATCGACGGTCAAATCAAGACCGAATGCGATCTCTTTTAAAGTTTCTTGATCTTTGGGCCCCATGTACAAAACACTGCTGCTTGTTATTGTTTGACCTGCTGGGACATCGAATGCTTCACCGGTATAACCAATTGCAGCATAGCGATTTTGAAATACATTACTGTAGATAAGATTGGTCTGTTCTTGATTAGGTACCCAAGCAGCGACAAAATAGTGTTCTATCATGCCTGCCCAGCCACCAACAGTGGTGACGTTTAAACGGTCATCTTGCATATCGTCAAAGGAGAACTTCTCGTAGCGATTGTCTTTTGTTGAGTATGCTCCACCGCGATAGGTTGGCATAAACATGCTGCCTTCTTCGCCCACAATACTTTGCTTGAGTTGTGCGTATTGTTTGAATTGCTTAGTGGTTTGTGTGGTATTGGTTATGTTGTATTCCACATCAACTTTGTGTTGACCACGTCTGAATATGAAACGTTTTTCGACAATCAGTCCTTCATCAGATGCCCACTTAAGTGGAACAATCAGTTCATCGCCTTGTAGCGTAAATGAATCTTGGCTGGTGATATAATCAGGACGACCTTTTGTAGTATCAATGGCATCTCTGCCAATTAAACCACTTTGTGCAATATATAGTGTGTTGGCGTTAGGGCGTAACAAGCTATATGAGTCGTCAGAACCCTGGGTTACCGGAAATTGTACCAAGTTGGCAGATACAACATCACCGCCACGTGGTTGAATCAGTATATCTAATGTATCAGTTGTAACTTTAATCAATGCCTGCGGATCTGCCGCTGCCACTGGAACCACAGATTCCTCAGAAACAGGGACATCACTATCATTAGTTGATTCTGTAACCTGAGGTATATTAGCACTAGGTGTGCCAGGAGCTACTTGCTCAACAGTTTGAGTAGGTTGAACGGGTTTTGGGCCATAATCAGTTTGCCACTGTTGCCACAAAAGAAAACTGACTAATACTAAGCCAATTAACAGAAAATTACGTTGGGATTCCATATGATACTCTTTAACTACGTGTTCATTTAAGCGGCATGGAAGTGCAGCATTTATTCCTTTTACAATCTTATAGTCTGACTGTAATTCAATTTATTACATCAATGATGTTGTTGACCTTATTATTTCGGACGAAATAGTAATGCTAAATGCGTCGAATGATAAGTCTAATCGTGCTTTTTACTGTTATTTTTTGGTACTTCATCAAAGCCACCCTCATGTAACGGATGACATTTGCTAATTCTTTTAAAAGTAAGCCAAGTTCCTTTGAAAAAACCATGTTCTTTAATCGCTTGTATACCGTATTCAGAGCACGTCGGATGAAACCGACAGCTTGGTCCTATCATCGGCGACAAAAACTGTTGGTAAAACCGTATTAAGCCGATTGGGATTGTGCGCAACGATGCGAAAGCTTTTTCCATAGTTTTTCCAGTAACAGCATTATCTGTTCGTTAGTCATCTTATCAAGCCCAGACTTACCGACTACTACTATATCAGCATTAGGTAATTGGTGTTGTTTTAGACGAAAACTTTCGCGTATAAGTCGTTTGACACGATTTCTATCATGGGCTTTTTTGACACGTTTTTTGGATAAAGTAATCCCAATTCTTGGATGTTCAAGATTATTAAAACGCGCAAGGATAGTTAATTGAGGCGAAACAGAAGGAATAGCTTGTTGGAAGACATTTTCAAAGTGAGTGGGAGTTAAAAGTCTTAGCTCCCGAGAAAACGAATTTTCACTCACTTTGATAAATTAGGCTGATAAACGAGCACGGCCTTTAGCACGACGATTAGCAAGGACCTTGCGGCCATTCTTAGTCGCCATACGGGCACGAAAACCGTGTGAACGCTTACGCTTTAAGTTACTTGGTTGAAATGTTCTTTTCATGACCTAGTCCCGATACATAAGGGTTAATACAAAATGAACATCAATGAACAAAAAACCATTGCGCTCAAAAAGGACGCTGAATTCTAGAGATCTAATGGGCTCTTGTCAATCATTGATCAATAAGATAGCTAATTTATTTTGATCATTTTTTGCTAAAAACATCTGGGCTGTTGATAACAATTATGCTAGATGTATATTTATCCACAGGTGGATCCATATTTACGTAGAAATGTCTAATATTTTACTTGTTATTTTATATATATTATCCATCAATAATGCCCGGTTATATAGTGATAGTCTTTAATAACATAATAAAATAATTATATATATCAACGTCTTGTTTGGTTTTTAGTTGGTCTTAGTAAATTAATTTGAAATCAAGCTTGTGCTACAAAGGTTCTTTTTGAGATAATTCACAACCCCTATTAAAGCAGGGCGAAAAAAGAACAATAATTGCTCAGACTCCATTCAAACTTGGTTTCTCAATTATCTCACTAATTTAACTTCTAGCAGCCTTGAATAAGGTTTGTGACGGATATTTTACATGTCTTTATGGAACAGATGCTTAGATAGATTACAGCACGATCTTAGTACGCAAGAGTTCAGTATGTGGATAAGACCACTAAAAGTGATGCAAGATGAGCAGTCTGTCACCTTAATAGCTCCCAACCGCTTCGTACTCGATTGGGTGAGAGATAAATACCATGGTCGAATAACACAGTTGTTTGACGAATTTTGTGGGGCGGACGCACCTAATCTTCATTTGAATGTGGGTACTGTAGCGGTAACCAATCGTTTTCAAGCTGTCGATCCCAATGCTATACGTCAAGACTCTGGGTCTAGTTCTGCAATAGTGAAACCAAAACCCAATTTACCGAGTGTAGAAACGAACAACGAGACATCGTTAAGTTATGAACAAGCAAATCGGGCCAATCAGCATAAGAGCAATATTAATGTAACTTACAAGTTCGATAACTTTGTTGAAGGTAAGTCTAATCAATTGGCACGAGCAGCGGCAACGCAAGTCGCGAATAATCCCGGTGGAGCCTACAATCCGCTATTTATATATGGTGGTACGGGATTGGGTAAAACCCATTTATTGCATGCAGTAGGAAACGGCATAATTGCTAAAAAGAAAAACGCAACGGTTGTTTATATGCACTCTGAGCGTTTTGTGCAGGATATGGTTAAAGCGCTACAAAATAACGCCATCGAATCTTTTAAGCGTTATTATCGTTCAGTAGATGCTTTGCTAATCGATGACATTCAGTTTTTTGCCAATAAAGAACGTTCACAAGAAGAATTTTTCCATACGTTTAATGCTTTGTTGGAAGGTAATCAACAAATCATTCTTACATCAGATCGATATCCAAAAGAGATAGACGGTGTAGAAGATAGATTAAAATCACGTTTTGGCTGGGGTCTTACTATAGCGATAGAACCTCCAGAGCTGGAAACACGGGTGGCGATTTTGAATCGAAAAGCGCTCGAAAATAAAATACATTTACCAGATGAAGTCGCCTTTTTTATCGCCAAACGTTTGCGCTCAAATGTTCGAGAACTAGAAGGGGCATTGAATCGAGTCATCGCAAACGCCAATTTCACAGGTCGCCCAATTACGATTGATTTTGTAAGGGAAGCATTGCGTGATTTACTCGCACTGCAAGAAAAGCTGGTGACGATTGATAATATTCAAAAAACCGTCGCTGAGTATTACAAAATAAAGATTGCAGACATTCTGTCAAAACGCAGAACGAGAAGTGTTGCTCGCCCAAGACAAATGGCAATGGCATTGGCAAAAGAGTTAACCAATCATAGTTTGCCAGAAATAGGTGATGCGTTTGGGGGCAGAGACCATACAACCGTGTTGCATGCTTGTAGAAAAATAGTGCAGCTTAGAGATGAAAGTCATGATATAAAAGAAGACTATCAGAACTTAATTCGCACCTTATCTTCTTAATATAAAAACGAGTTATTACTAAATGAAATTCACCATTAGCCGCGAAAATTTTCTCCAACCTCTTCAGTTAGTATCTGGCGCAGTTGAGCGGCGTCATACTTTACCTATTCTTTCAAACGTTCTTATCAAGGTTAGTGAGAATTCACTCTGGCTAACAGGTACTGATTTAGAGGTTGAATTAATTTCAAATGTCACTTTATCTGGTGATTTTCAAGAGGGCGAAATTACCGTTCCTGCAAAAAAACTATTCGATATTTGTCGTGGTTTATCAGATGAAAGCGAAATTAAATTTGAAGTAGATGGTAGTAAGGCGGTTATTCGGTCTGGTCGAAGTCGTTACACCTTGTCTACACTGTCTGCTTCTGACTACCCTAATTTGGAGGATTGGGAAGGTGAAACTGAATTCGAAATTTCTCGCGCTGATTTAAAGCATCTAATCGAAAGTACTCAATTTTCTATGGCTCAACAGGATGTTCGTTATTACCTAAATGGTATGAGTTTAGAAACAGAAGCAAATATTATTCGTACGGTTGCCACAGATGGTCATAGATTAGCGTTATGTCGCATGTCTTATACGGCTTCTACTTTACCAAATCGCCAAGTTATTATTCCCAGAAAGGGCGTATTAGAAATTAGTCGCCTAATCGAAGCTGACGATAAAATGGTAAAGATTCAATTGGGCTCAAACCATATTCGTATTTTCTCTAGTGATTTTATTTTTACTAGCAAATTAGTTGACGGGCGCTTTCCTGACTACCGACGTGTACTACCCAAAGATGGCGACAAGACAATAGAGGCCAGTAAAGATTTATTAAAACATGCATTTTCTAGAGCTTCTATATTATCTAACGAAAAGTTTCGAGGCGTGCGATTAAATCTTTCCAATAATGAATTAAAGATCACTGCTAATAACCCAGAGCAAGAAGAAGCAGAAGAAATCGTTGATGTAAATTACCAAGGCGATGAGTTAGAGATAGGGTTTAATGTCGCTTATCTAATTGATGTATTTAATTCTCTTAGTTCTGAAAACGTTAAAATATCATTGGCGGATTCAAATAGTAGTGCGCTCATTGAAGACGCTGCAGATGATTCGGCTCTATACGTTATTATGCCAATGAGACTGTAGTTTCAGTCTCAAAGGTATTTGTTATATGAAGCTGGGCACCGTCCAGATACAACATTTTCGAAATCTGAAAAATGTTGATATTTCTCCCTCTCCAACGTTGAATTTCATAATCGGTCAAAACGGTAGTGGTAAGTCTTCTTTTTTAGAGGCGCTCCACTATTTAGGGTTTGGCCGCTCTTTTCGTACATCAAAACATAAGAATGTCATTCAGTATGAACAGCAACGGTTTAGTCTTTTTACATTAAGTAATATAGCTAGTGGGACACTTAAACTAGGTATGTCCCGGGGAGCAGATGATTCATTGTTAGTTAGTGTAAACGGAAATAAATCGACGAGGATGTCAGAGTTGGTGTCTCATATTCCAATCCAAATATTTACTCCACAAAGTTCAGATCTCATACTTGGTTCACCCTCATTAAGGCGAAAATTTTTGGATTGGGGATTGTTCCACGTGGAACACTCTTTTATAGCAAGCTCCCAAAATTATCAAAAACTGGTAAAAAACAAGAACGCGCTGCTGCGTAGAAACCGGTCAACAGACGACAAGTCTTTCTCCAACCAAATGGCATTCTGGGACAAGCAAATAGCAATAGAGGGTGAAAGCTTAACCTTATATCGAAAAAACTATTTAAATAGCATTGAGGGGCATTTAAATAGTAATTTGTTGCATTTTCTACCTGAGTTTTCGATAGAAATCTCGTATCATAGGGGTTGGGAAAAGGATACGGATCTTTATGATTCGATAATCAAAAAATCTGATAAAGATATTAAAAATGGCTTTCTAAGTGTCGGTCCCCACAAGGCTGATCTCAAGTTAAGAACGAATGGTGTTGATGTAGCAGAGACTCTTTCTCGTGGTCAGTTACGAATGTTAGTTGCTGCATTGCAACTTGCTCAAATTCAATACCTAAAAGAACGAACTGATAAATCATGTGTCTTCCTTCTTGATGATATTGGGGCCGAGCTTGATGAGACTAAACGAGAACTGTTTGTTGATCAGTTAGTAGATATTGACAGCCAACTTTTTATTACAGCAATTGAAAAAAGCCAATTGCCGTTTATAGAAAAATATAAAAACAAGAAAATGTTTCACGTGGAACATGGCCAGATGAGAGAGGAGAACTAATCAAATGGCAGAAGAGAATACTTACGATTCCTCTAGTATTAAAGTACTTAAAGGATTAGACGCAGTAAGAAAAAGACCAGGAATGTACATAGGTGATACAGACGACGGAACTGGACTTCACCACATGGTTTTCGAAGTTGTTGATAATTCTATTGATGAGGCACTAGCGGGCCACTGTTCAGATATCAACGTTAAAATACACACTGACGGTTCAGTGTCTGTGTCCGATGATGGACGTGGTATTCCTACTGAAATCCACCCAGAAGAGGGCGTTTCTGCAGCGGAAGTTATTATGACGGTTCTCCATGCCGGCGGAAAGTTTGATGACAATTCTTACAAGGTGTCAGGTGGTTTACATGGTGTTGGCGTATCGGTCGTAAACGCTTTGTCTAAAAAACTACTTATCAAAATCAAACGTGGGGGTAAGGTATATGAGCAAGAATACGTTCATGGTGTACCACAAGAACCTCTAAAGCCAGTTGGCGAAACAGACAGCACTGGAACAACAATTCGATTTTGGCCTAGTGAAGAAACATTCACTAATGTTGAATATCACTACGACATTTTGGCTAAGCGACTCAGAGAATTAAGCTTCCTTAACTCTGGTGTTTCAATTGTATTGTCTGATGACAGAGATGCAAAAAAAGACCACTTTATGTATGAAGGTGGAATTCAAGCATTTGTCGAATACTTAAATCGCGCTAAAACTGCAGTTCATTCTAAGATATTTCAATTTCAAACAGAAAGAGAAGATGGTATTTCTGTTGAAGTTGCTATGCAATGGAATGATAGTTTCAATGAAAATGTATTCTGTTTTACCAACAATATTCCTCAGCGCGACGGTGGTAGCCACTTAGCTGGTTTTCGAGGTGCGTTAACTCGTACTTTAAACAACTACATGGAGAAAGAGGGACTTAACAAAAAGGCCAAAACAAATGCTAGCGGTGATGATGCTCGTGAAGGTCTAACTGCTGTTGTATCTGTTAAAGTACCTGACCCCAAATTCTCATCTCAAACCAAAGATAAGCTAGTTTCTTCTGAAGTAAGACCCGCAGTTGAGACTGCAATGGGCGAAGCTTTAACTGACTTCTTATTAGAAAACCCAGCAGAAAGTAAGATTATCGTTGGTAAAATTATAGATGCCGCAAGGGCCCGAGAAGCAGCACGTAAAGCGCGAGAAATGACTCGTCGTAAAGGGGCATTGGATTTAGCAGGCTTACCTGGAAAACTAGCAGACTGTCAGGAAAAAGATCCTGCTATGTCTGAACTATATATAGTGGAGGGAGACTCTGCGGGAGGATCTGCGAAGCAAGGTCGCAATCGTAAAAACCAGGCAATTCTTCCTCTAAAAGGTAAGATATTAAACGTCGAGAAAGCCCGCTTTGATAAGATGTTGTCTTCACAAGAAGTTGCAACTCTTATTACTGCGCTAGGTTGTGGTATAGGCCGCGACGAATATGATCCGGAAAAACTTCGTTACCACAAAATCATTATCATGACGGATGCCGACGTGGATGGAAGTCACATACGCACATTGCTACTGACATTCTTCTTTCGTCAAATGCCTGAAATTATTGAGAGAGGGTATATTTATATAGCCCAACCACCCCTTTATAAGACCAAAAAAGGTAAACAAGAACAATACCAAAAAGATGATGAAGCCCTTACTAACTATCTAACGTCAATTGCATTAGATGGTGCTTCTATTCACGTAAATGCAGATGCACCTGGTATTAGTGGTGTAGGCTTAGAAAGTTTGGTTGATCAATATCATATTGCCGTGAAAATGATTGAAAGAATTAGCCGAATATATCCGAAAGTTTTAGTTAACAAATTGATTTATAGTGATATTTTGGAAGTTTCTGATTTGTCCAACAAAGATAAATTAGCTAGCTTTGGTGAAAATTATGTTGCTGCGTTGACAGAAGATGAATCAGACGGTGCTACATATAGTTTCTCTATAGAAGAAGATGCCGAGCGCAGTTGTAATTACTTATCAATTATTTTAAGGCAACATGGTATTGATAACGAATATAAGTTTGATCATGACTTTGTTGATTCAACTGAATACACCAAAATAAAAGACCTCAATAAAGCTATTAATGGCATTATGGAAGACGGTGCCTTTGTTAAGCGTGGTGAAAAAACAAAACCCGTTTCAGATTTTGTGAGTGCTCTTGAATGGTTAATGGCAGAGTCTAAACGTGGTCAATATATACAACGTTACAAAGGTCTTGGTGAGATGAACCCTAGTCAATTATGGGAAACCACCATGGATCCGGAAAACAGACGTATGCTTCAGGTGACTGTTGAAGATGCAATCGGCGCTGACTTGTTGTTTACAACTCTGATGGGAGATCATGTAGAGCCTCGCAGAAACTTCATTGAAGAAAACGCACTACGAGTGGCCAACTTGGACGTATAACCATGTTTATCATTGTGATGTGATATTACTTTGTGAAATCAGTTGTACTGATCCTCATTAAATTAAAAAAGCACCTTCGGGTGCTTTTTTGTTTTAATTCAATTGGTTAGCTTTATTTAAAGTGTCAAAAGTTTTGGAGCCATTTGGTAACCATGCTCGTTTTACTGTTACGCCTAGAGGTAAATTAATAGTGTTTTGGCAGCAAGTTAATCGCGGACTTTTGTGATAGAAAACCTAACAACTAACGACCAAATATGGCCTGTTGGTATTGTGTGTTGCTCAAGCAGATATCAACAGTGGTATAACGTATTTTTGTAAATAAAAGCATTATGAAATGGGGGATAGGAGTTTGCTTGCTAAGAAACGAACGTAATAACAACAGTTTGAATTGTCGTAGAGTGGGAGCAATTAGTAAGGTGGAGCAGGAAAAGGGCCAACAGACAAACTGAAGGCCCGAAAATTAACGTTTTAGAATATAGACAGAAGGCGATTCTTCGTTGGTGAAATCAATGAAAAAATCATAGGTTGCGGTTTCTTCTGGGGTGAACTGAAAATTGCCACCAGGTTCTTCACAAACAGCCAGAGCAGATTTACCTGTTACTAACACTTTTCCTTCCGTACCAACGGGACTACCGCAATCATAACCAGGCGCATAGTTCTCATCGGCAAACTTAAAATCATAGGGTTGCCCATCAGCAATCAATTTAACAGACGCCTTATAAAGCTTCCCTTCCACCAATTTAACTCGGTAGTTTTCATCCGCTTCCCACCAGGTAAAAACGCCTCGCAAGTAAAAGCTTTCGTAATCTTTTTCTAATATTTGTTCTACAAATGTTGTGGAACAGCCAGACACCAACGTGCTGAGTACAATAAGAAACGCAATCCTTCTTTTCATAATCTATTTTAAAACCTTTATTTTTTACTTAATCGTGGCGTAGTAGCGAGATATCAGCACAGCGTAAGAACAAACTTCTTAGCGCTAGCAACAATGCCAAGCGATTACTCTTTAACGATTCGTCTTCTGCCATAACCATGACATTGTCGAAAAAGTTGTCTATTGCATCAGACAGTGAAGAAAGCTCAGCAAGTGCGGCAACATAATCGCCAGCTATAAACATCGGCTCTAGAGTACTTCGTATCACACTAATCTGTTCTGCCAATGCTTTTTCTTGGGCTTCGACCAAGAGCGCCTCATTCACCACATGATCTTCACTAACACTATTTTTATCGAGTATATTGGCTACACGTTTATTGGCAGCGGCCAGTGCTTTGGCCGATGGCAGCGTTTTGAACTGGGTAACCCCTTTTACTCGTGCATCAAAATCTGCCGGTGAGGTGGGTCTACGAGAGAGTACTGCTTGTATGACATCGATATCAACCCCTTGTTCCTGATACCAAGTTCTAAATCTACCTAGTATGAAGTCCACAACTTGTTCGTTGACATCAGTATTGGTTATCTTTTCATCCAATAATTGACGGGCATCTTCAACTATCTCAACTAAATCTATTGTCAGTTTTAACTCAACTGCAATACGTAAAATGCCAATTGCAGCTCGACGCAATGCAAACGGGTCTTTGTCACCTTTAGGCAATTGACCTATACCAAATATACCTACAAGACTATCTAGCTTATCAGCCAAAGCGACAGCACAGCTAACCGGCGAGTGAGGCAAAGCGTCACCAGCAAAGCGTGGCATATATTGTTCATTTAATGCGTTTGCTACAACCTCATCTTCGCCGTCATGTTTAGCATAGTGCATGCCCATGACACCCTGCACATCGGGAAACTCCATGACCATTTCGGTCATTAAATCCGTTTTAGATAACAAGCCTGCCCGTGCAGATAACGTCGTATCTGCGCCGATACGCTGTGCTATCTTTTCAGCCAATGTGGATATCCGGCGAGACTTGTCTGCCAAGGTACCCAATTGCTTTTGGAACAAAACAGTTTCCAAGCTAGCTAATCGCGACTCCAACGTGTGCTTTTTGTCCGTTTCAAAAAAGAAACGAGCATCCGATAAACGAGGGCGAATAACCTTTTCGTTTCCGGATATGACTTGAGAAGGGTCTTTACTTTCTATATTGGTAACAAACAAAAATGACGGTTTTAATTGTCCGTCACTGTCTAACATTGGAAAGTACTTTTGATCACCTTTCATGGTGTAAATCAGTGCTTCTTTGGGAACCTCTAAAAACTCGTTTTCGAAACTAGCGACTAACACTACAGGCCATTCAACCAAAGAGGTAACTTCGTCCAAGAGATCTTGTTCTAGGTTAACATTGCCATGGTGTTTTGCAGCTTCAGCTTGTAGTCCTTCAGAAATCATTTTTTGACGCAGTTGGTAATCGGCTACCACATGGTGATCAGTTAAAGCTGACAAATAATTCTCTGCTGAGTCTAATTCAAACGTCTTTTCACCGTGAAAACGATGACCTTGAATAGTACGTGCTGAATGTAGACCCAGCGCGCTACCTTTTATCAAGTCGCTACCGTATAACATACACAAGGTGTGTACCGGGCGAATAAATTGTGTTTTCTTATTGCCCCAACGCATCGGCTTAGGAATAGGTAATTTTTTAAGTGCAGCTTCAACTAAATTAGGTAACAGCGCTTTTAGAGGTTTGCCTTCTATTGTCGCAACGTGCAGTAACCATTCACCTTTGTCTGTTTTCAGGCGCTGTGCATCGGTAACGCTAATACCGTTAGCACGAGCCCAACCTTGGGCTGCTTTGGTTGCATCACCTTGTTCGTCAAACGCCGCTGTGATGGCGGGTCCGCGTTTTTCTACTTGTTTGTCTGACTGTTGGTCAACCAAGGCTTCTATTGTGACTGCAAGACGTCTAGGCGAGGCATGCCAAACAAGATCAGAAAACTCTAGGTCAGCAGCTTGCAAACCTTGCTCTAAATTGTCAGCAAATGCTTGGGCGAGACTTTTTAACGCTTTAGGCGGAAGCTCTTCGGTTCCCAATTCAACTAAAAGAGTATCTTTACGCATCGTTATCACCTCCCGCTACTTCTGATGATTTACACATGGGAAACCCTAACTTCTCGCGACTTTCGTAATAGGCTTCTGCGACTGCTTTTGACAGTGTTCTAACTCTTAATATGTAGCGCTGACGCTCGGTAACCGAAATAGCATGTCTGGCATCCAACATATTAAATGCATGAGACGCCTTCATAACTTGTTCGTATGCTGGAAGGGGAAGGCCAGCTTCAATCATACGCTGGCTATCTTTTTCACACTGGTCGAATTGTGCGAATAATGCAGGTACGTCTGCGTGCTCGAAGTTATAGGTCGATTGCTCAACTTCATTTTGATGAAACACATCGCCATACGTAACTTTACCCATAGGACCGTCGGTCCAAGTTAGGTCGTAAATGCTATCTACACCCTGAATGTACATGGCAAGACGCTCAAGGCCGTATGTGATTTCACCAGTAACGGGGAAGCACTCTAAACCGCCAACCTGTTGGAAATAGGTAAATTGTGTTACTTCCATACCGTTTAACCACACTTCCCATCCAAGTCCCCATGCGCCAAGAGTGGGGGACTCCCAGTTGTCTTCAACAAAGCGAATATCATGCACTAAAGGGTCAAAGCCAAGCTCTTTGAGCGAATCTAAATACAGCTCTTGGATGTTGTCTGGAGACGGTTTTAACATGACTTGAAACTGGTAATAATGTTGCAACCGGTTTGGGTTTTCACCATAGCGACCGTCAGTTGGACGACGACATGGCTGAACGTAGGCGCTGCTAATTGGTTCTGGCCCTAAAGAACGTAAAAACGTCATTGGGTGAAAGGTGCCTGCTCCCACTTCCATATCAAGTGGTTGAATGATGACGCAGCCCTGGCGCGCCCAGTAATCCTGTAATGCAAGGATAAGGCCCTGAAATGTCTTTATGTCAAACTTTTGCATGTACTATCACTATACAATTGGGTTAATAAAAAACGCTCGCCAGTATACCTTTTGTCTTGCTTTGAATGTAGGCTAAATCTACGAATAATTGCATCAAATCGCAGTTTACAAGGGCGAATTACCAATTTAACCTCAAGTCGGGTTAGTAAACACCTCTCAAGAATGTCCTTTTTGCGACTATCTGCATTACGTTTCCTATGAATAGACCAGCCACTACCTACTTAAACTGGCCTTGATCACCACAAAAATGCCCTCATTGAGCTAAAATTATTAAGCAACCATCTATTGAACGTACTTTAACCTGTTGAATAATATGCGTTAATTATGGTTCTTCGATATTTTTTATCCAGAATTGGGCGTATTTAGAGAGCAAAATGACGCAATTACGACGATGCCAATGGGTGGGGGATGACCCCATCTATCGTGACTACCATGACAAAGTGTGGGGAATACCTGTCCATGACCCAATCACTTTATTCGCTAAATTGTGCTTAGACGGACAACAAGCAGGTTTGAGTTGGATCACTATCCTAAAAAAGCAAGCAAACTATGAAGATGCCTTTTATCACTTTGATCCGTTCAAAATAGCCCAAATGACTGAGACAGATATCGAAGTGCAAATGCAAAACAAAGGCATAGTGCGGAATCGGCTAAAGATTAACAGTATTGTTAAAAATGCAAAGGCATACATCGCCATGCAAGAAGCGGGTGAGGACTTCTCAGACTTTATTTGGCAATTTGTCGACCACAAAGTGGTTGTTAACGAGTGGCTGAATGATGAACAAGTTCCAACCAGCACTCCACAGTCCGATGCTATGGCCAAGGCCCTGAAAAAAAGGGGCTTTAGCTTCGTCGGGACAACAATTTGCTATGCTTTCATGCAAGCTGTGGGTTTGGTCAATGATCACACTACCGACTGCCACTGTTATCAGGCCTGTAAAGGCCTTAACTAACCAGAACCTAGATAAGCGCAAACTTATGAGGAGATATGAAAACATCTACTAAAATGCTGGATACTGAGGTCGTGGCTACCATAATCAGCTGAAGTTTAAATAGCGAATGTCAGCAACTTCTTTAAGGATGCGTGATTCTAGCTGGGTTTCTAACTCTTCTCGAATGTGGTCCTGTTTCGCACGAAGTGTTTTATCCATTTCCTTGCGTGCTTGGTGAGTTGGTAACCCCCTTACATGACTAAATAACTCGAAAAGAGCAGGGTAGTCACGTTCACAATTTGGTGGCGATTCTATGGGCACGCTATCCAAAAGATTCACAAGGCGTATTGCACCTTCAGATAGATTGCATTGCTGTTGTTCAACGGCTAACGCAATAGTGTAAACACTTTCCATTATGCGAGCGATACGCGCGTCTCGAGCATGTTTTTGCTTTTGTTGTTGTTGTTTTAATTGGCTTAGTAATTTACCCGCATAAAAACCAAGAGACGCGATTATCGCGACGGCTATCGCAACTACAACATAAGTGATCACAGACAAACCTCAACCTTATTTTAATTTGTTGATATCTATAGCTTCGAAACGCTCAAAAGGATCGTCATCGTTTTGTTGTTCTTTTGATTCTTGGGAAATACCTAGCATGTCACACAATTCTTTGTGCCGTGCTAGCGTAACATCAACGTAATGCTGATCTGCTTTTGAAATCTTCTCACCGTCATCTAGCTGATCCAACAAGGTACTGAGCTTTTCACTGTCTTCAATGGCTTGTAATTCTTGGCGTGGGCTAAAGTACTTGGGCTTTATCGGTTTATTTGCACTAGCCTTCGGTTCTGCTACTAGAGTAATCGGCTTTTTACTGCCTACTCGTGGGTCTTTGTGCTGCCTCTGGTTTGTCTCGGCAGGGCCTGAGCTTTCAACGCTGTTGCGACTTCCTGACGGGTTACCTTTATGCTTTTTAGGTTTCCCTTCGTGAGAGGCTTTTGGCTTTCTTGGGGGCCTACTTTCTTTTGGTGTGCCGATTTGGCCTATCTTTCTAGATTTTTTGACTCTTGCCATGATTTATTGCCGGACGTTTCAATATAGAGGGGATTTTAACGCATTTAAGGCTAATGGGTTAACCAAATTCTGTATTGTAGAAAAGAAAAAAGGTAACAGAAACCTGTTACCTTTTAGATATAGAGTGTCGTATGACACTTCTCCCGTTATATGTTCTTCCTAAACAATTGTGCTTTCCCTTTCTATTACTTCACTTTTTATTTTTATTCACGAAGCAATTATTTTTGTTTTAGGTCTTCCTGACGCTTTATAATTAGTCCATTTATTCCCAGGACGGTATAAGGAACAGCCATTTTTGTTTTTATTAACGCTGTTCTAACTTCCGTGACAAGTAAATACTTGCGCTTCCTTTTTTTAATCTGCGCAAAGAATACACCAATTTAATCAATTTACAACTTTTTTACATATTTATTACTAAAAAAATGAACTTTCTTGTCAACCAAACGTCCCGCGGAGAAAAATTCTCCTGATATTCCAATTGATTAGTGTAAACCGCCAAGATACTTGGAAAGTATTTCAATGTCTTCATCGGTTAGATTTTTGGCGATATCTCTCATCATGCCATTTAGGTCGTTGTTGCGATCTCCCTTTTTAAACATTTCGAGTTGTGATTTTAAGTAGCTGTAATGTTGTCCGCTAATATCAGGAAATCCAGCTAATCCCATACCGTTACCACGGGGACCATGACATGCAATACAAGCGGTAATACCGCGCTCTAAATCGCCGCCTCTATAAAGTTGTTGGCCTTTTTCGATGACATCTTCAGGTGTAGCGCCTTGCTTTTGGTCTTGGCTTTCAAAAAAGGCAGCAAGATCAAGCATATCCTGTTCGCTTAGCATGGCCGCTTGAGAGTTCATAACGGCGTTGTTACGACCTTCTGCTCCAGCTGTTTCACCAGCAAGCTTAAATTCTTTAAGTTGTTTGACGAGGTATTTTGCGTGTTGTCCCGCTAAAATTGGGTTCATTTCAAGTGCGCTGTTTCCATCTGTGCCGTGGCAAGCAACACAACCTTTACTGGTAACTAAGTCTTTACCTGTTTCGGCATTTCCCTCAGCAATGGCTGAGCTTGAAAAACCGACTGCCAAGCATACTAACAAACCCAATCTTTTCATAATGACTCTCAAATCGATGTTTAACACAAGTTAATATAATAGCGTTATTTTACACATTTACTCGGCCGATAAAATCATTTCCAGAACAATTGTGTGGATATTTCAGTGTTTTACGCTAATAAATGATGTTCGATGGTATACTGAGCCTAGTTAAATAAGCAAATCATCAATTTAAAGAGAGTTCGAGTGAGTCATTATAGTCACGCTAAATTTATGACCAGTGCCCCAGACATTCGCCATTTGCAACAAGACGATGGTGCTGAGGTGGCATTTGCAGGTCGTTCCAATGCAGGGAAATCAAGCGCCCTAAATCGTTTGACCCGCCAAAAGAGTCTAGCCAGAACCAGTAAAACGCCTGGTAGGACTCAATTAATTAATGTATTTGAAATTGAAGAAGGGCAGCGTCTTGTTGATCTGCCTGGTTATGGTTATGCGAAAGTTCCTCTTGAGATGAAACTTAAGTGGCAAAAGGCATTAGGGGAATACTTGCAGGTACGCAAAAGTCTTAAGGGCTTAGTTGTATTGATGGATATTCGTCATCCGTTCAAAGACCTTGATCAACAGTTGATTCACTGGGCAGTTGAAAGAAACTTACCAGTATTGGCTCTACTTACCAAAGCAGACAAATTGAAAGCAGGTAAACGAAAAGCACAATTATTGATGGCAAGAGAGGCGTCATTGGCTTTTTGTGGAGATGTGACTGTGCATACTTTCTCTTCACTCAATGGATTGGGATTAGATAATGTAGAGCGAGTGTTAGATCAATGGTTGGGATTTGTAGAATCAACCTCAGAAAGTTAAGTCGCTTTTTCATCTTGTATCGCTAAAAGCCAAACGCTAAGCAAAAAAAAGCCCCTTCACACAAAAAGGGGCACAGGATTTAGAGAACACACATAAAAACTATAAGTAAGAGTACAGGCTTTTAGAAAAGTTCAATCACCCCGTAAAAAATTCAAATTAATTTTTAACTTCCTTGAGCATTGGCTCACCAAAATCTATAAGCCATTGAATTTGCGTTGTTCTTTTCCAAGTTGTTCATTGAATAATTGATAAGTCGGAAGCAATTCTTGTGAATGATTTAAGCCTTGAAGAAAGAATATAACAAAGTAGTTAAATCCTCATTGGGGGACCGAGACAGACAAGCCACACTTTGGATCTCGGCGGCTTACAGGCATAAAAAAACCCCAGCAAATTGCTGGGGTTAAAAAGCAAAGGTTTATCTACAAAACTAAACAACCTCTGTACCCTACATTAGCTATTTTAGCTTGCTTAGCGTTGAAATCAACATTTTTTGTAATTTAATTACAAAAATAACATTAAATTACTTGCTGCAACTCATGGATTAATGCGCCTCGTCCCAATTTTTACCCACGCCTGCCTCGACGATTAGAGGAACTGAGAGGGAGCAAGCCGATTCCATTATGCCAATGATTTTTGATGTGTATTCATCTAAATTATGTTCTTTTATTTCAAAAACTAGTTCATCGTGTACTTGCATGATCATTTTTACATCGTCATTGTTTAAGCTTTCTATCCATTTGGCAACATCTAGCATGGCCATTTTAATGATGTCTGCCGCGGTACCTTGCATTGGGGCGTTGATCGCCGCTCGCTCGGCACCTTGTCGACGCATGCCGTTACTGGCATTTATCTCCGGTAAATAAAGCCTTCTTCCAAACACTGTAGACACATAGCCCTTTTCTTTTGCTAAAACGCGAGTCTCTTCCATGTACTGCAAAACACCTGGGTACCGTTCAAAATACACATTCATGTATTTCTGCGCATCTTGTCTGGGAATATTCAATTGTTTGGCCAACCCAAACGCAGACATACCGTAAATTAAACCAAAGTTAATCGCCTTTGCGCTGCGGCGTTGATCAATCGTTACCTGGTCTAGCGGAACACCAAACACCTCTGCGGCAGTGGCTTTGTGCACATCTTTACCACTTGAAAAAGCGTCCAACAAACCACTATCAGCCGACAGATGCGCCATGATACGTAGTTCGATTTGAGAATAATCTGCAGCAACCACTCGATATCCCTTTGGTGCGACAAATGCTTGCCTTACTTTACGTCCTTCAGCTGTTCGAATTGGAATGTTTTGTAAGTTAGGATCTGTTGAAGATAATCGTCCTGTTGCAGCAATGGCCTGGTGATAGCTGGTATGAACGCGCCCTGTTCTGGGGTTTATCATTTTTGGCAGTTTATCTGTATAGGTATTCTTGAGCTTGGTTAGTCCCCGGTATTCCATTAGTAATTTGGGCAGTGGGTAATTTAATGCTAATTCTTGCAGTACTTCCTCCGCTGTGGAAGGCGCGCCCTTAGGCGTTTTTTTCAAAATAGGTAAATCAAGCTTGTTGAACAAAATCTCTTGTAATTGTTTGGTTGAGCTAAGATTGAATTCTTCGCCAGCCATGTCATGAACGTTTTTTTCAAGCTCCATGATCCGGGCGGCAATATCTTGACTTTGTTGAAGCAGCGTTTGGCTATCAATTAAAACACCAGTTTGCTCCATTTTAGCTAAAACTGAGGCCAGTGGTACTTCAATGTCCACCAATACACGCTTTAGGTCTGGATCATCCGATAACTGCGGCCACAGCGTTTGATGCAACTGCAATGTAATATCGGCATCTTCAGCAGCATAAGGAGAAGCTTGCTCAAGGGGTATTTGATTAAACGTTAACTGTTTGGCACCTTTACCGGCAATATCTTGAAAGCTAATGGTTTGATGGTCTAGGTAGTGAGTGGACAAACTATCCATATCGTGACGAGTGGCAACACTATTTAGTACGTATGACTCAAGCATAGTGTCAAAGGCAATGCCGTTGAGTTCAATCCCATAGTTGGCCAATACATTTTTATCGTATTTTAAATGTTGTCCTACTTTCTTATGAGTATGGCTTTCAAGCAGCGGTTTGAATTTGTCTAACACTTGTTGTCTGTCAAGTTGTTGTGGTGCGTCCATATAATCATGTGCAAAAGGGATATACGCAGCTTCGCCCGCTTTGACCGAAAAGGAGAAGCCAACCAGCTCGGCTTGCATGTAATCTAAACTGGTTGTTTCTGTATCAAATGCAAATAATTCGGCATCATTTAGCTTCGCCAACCAAGCATCAAGTTCACTCTCTTCTAATATGGTTGTGTAATCGGCATCGGTGACCTTTTTAGGCGCACTGGCTTCTGAGGCTTCTTGAGTGTTATTTTCTGATTCATTAGAGGCTTCACCGCTGCTGAGCAAGCTAGTGCCTGCGCTGGCTTCTTTTAACCATCTTTTGAATTCATACTCAGCAAACAGATTAACTAACTTATCGTGCTGAGGCTCATTGGGGGTTAACTGTTCGGGGGTGAACTGGAGTGGGACGTCGAGTTTTATGGTGGCTAATTCGTACGAAAGGCGAGCTTGTTCTTCAAATTCTCGCATTTTATCAGCCATTTTCTTAGCGCCCCGAAATTCCAAGTCGGCAATTTTGTCGAGGTTTTGATAAATTGCTTCAATGCTACCTATTCCTTGCAACATACCCAGCGCAGTCTTATCTCCGACACCGGGGACACCAGGAATGTTATCAACCTTATCCCCTTTTAAAGCCAGAAAGTCGATGATCAGCTCTGCCGGAATGCCAAATTTTTCTACTACCCCATCGACATCCATAATATGGTTGTTCATGGTGTTGATTAGGGTTACGTGAGGGTTAACAAGTTGTGCCATGTCTTTATCGCCGGTACTGATAAGGGTTGGACGCCCTTGTTCGGTCGCTTGTTGGGCAAGGGTACCAATCACATCGTCAGCTTCAACGCCTTCTTCGACGATGATAGGTAGTCCCATAGCTTCAATAATCGCATGCAGTGGCGCTATTTGGCTGCGCAGCTCATCAGGCATAGGCGGCCGATTGGCTTTATATTCCGGGTAAATATCATCACGAAATGTTTTGCCTTTTGCATCAAAAATCACGGCGATATGTGAAGGTGAATATTGCTTAACCAAACTCCTTAACATATTAACCACGCCGTATATTGCGCCAGTATCTTGTCCTTTAGAGTTAGTTAGTGGAGGCATGCCATGAAAGGCGCGAAACAAATAGGAAGAGCCATCCACCAAAACGAATGGATTATTAGGTACATTTGCCATGAAAGTGTCTAATTATATGTGAGAAAAAACAATGTTGTCAGAATGCCACAAAGGCTGATAGGGTTCTAGCACGAATCCTGTGGATAAGTTTGTAGATAAAAACATACAGGCACAAGAACAAGCATTTGTTAAAAATTAGCAAATGTTCTTTTAGGCCTTGTCAGCCTTGTTTTATATCAGTAAGGAAGGTACTTATCCTTAAACTTCTAATTATTATTGTATTGTGGATAACTTATTGATTGAATGCTATTTAGAGCGGTAATACTTTGAAAAGTAATGCTTCTTGCGCTGATATTTTAACCAATCAATCTTTCCGCTTTTCTGTTTTAGCTAATTCAAGAAACTAACTTCTATTGCTCGAGTATCTGATGACAGTGTTTCAAAACGGTCCAATAATCTATCACATTTTGTAACCTTTAAAAGAGATCTCTTTAAACTTTTTATGTTTAATAGTCGCTCAATATTAACTCATTTTGCATAAGCCAATAATATCGGGCATCCCAGCGTCTCTTTTTTATTGTCATCATCAAGATCCGATGAAAATAAAGTGTGAGTACTTACATACTTTGATTGGGGGCAGGTTTTTTAACTCGTGCACCGCAATACAATTGTTACTGCTAGGACTTTCTGATTTAATGGAGTTACCCTTGAAAATATTGAAATAAATGTGACGAGCAAAGAATCTTATCATCACGGAAATCTGCGCCAAGCGCTTATGGATGCAGCACTTGTAAGCATTAAAGATAAAGGCAGCGAAAATTTAAGTTTGCGCGCGCTTGCCAGAGAAATTGGTGTGTCTCAAGCTGCGCCATATCGGCATTTTGAAGATAAAGTTGCCTTGTTGTCGGCACTGGCTGGAGATGGCTTTGTTAAGCTAGCGGGCCAGATGAGAGCATGCATGCAAGAGCTTGAGCAAGATCCTGTTTCTGCACTGCAACAGGGCGCAAGAGCCTATATTCGTTTTGCTCAAAATAATCCTGAGACATATCGCCTTATGTACAGTATGCATGTTGAAGAATTTGATGATGAAGAAATGGAGGCTTGTCACCACGAAGCGTTCAATTTGCTTGAAAAGACCGTGGAGACTGGCATTCAAAGTGGCGCGTTTAAAGCCCATGACAAAGATGCAGTCGTGTTGGCGTCATGGTCTGTAGTACATGGATTTGCCCAGTTGATTATCGACGGTGTTGTTGATTTAGACGATCTAGAAATAGAGTCATCATTTAAAGCGATTGGTATCGTCATGAATGAAGGGATTGTCGCCTAACAAAGCCGAATTCACATCATGGGTTTTAATGTGTTAATGTCATCCACTTATGCTGGTGGAAGATTTCTCTAGGGAGATTTCAACTAAATCAGTAAAAACAAACAATTGAATTGCAATTTTCACTTTAGATTTGTGTCATTGCAGACAATAATTAGAGCATACAAGAACAAAAAGAAGCCAAAAGTACTTGGCTTGAGAAATGCGTAAATGATCCCACCCGTCATAAATGATTTGAACCTTACCTACGGCATTTATTCGTTATGATGCAGTATCGCACGATCATTCGAATTCTTGGCTTGCTCGTAGCCATGTTTAGCTCAACGATGTTATTTCCAGCTATTATTTCCCTTATTTTTGAAGATGGCAGTGGCTTGCCCTTTATTCTGGCGTTTTTCCTGATTTTGTTGACCGGACTTTTTATCTGGTATCCAAATAGAAAACATCGAAATGACTTACGGGCTAAAGAAGGTTTTTTAATTGTTGTTCTTTTCTGGGCGGTGCTAGCCAGTTTCGGGGCTTTTCCGTTCATGTTGCTCGACCAACCACAGATGTCTGTAACTGATGCCTTCTTTGAATCCTTTTCCGGACTAACCACAACGGGAGCGACGGTCATTGAAGGGATCGAGTACTTGCCAAAGTCAGTGCAGTTTTATCGTCAGCAACTTCAGTGGTTAGGTGGTATGGGGATCATCGTCTTGGCGGTGGCCATCTTGCCTATACTAGGCGTTGGTGGCATGCAGTTGTATAGAGCAGAGACGCCGGGGCCGGTCAAAGATTCAAAAATGACGCCCAGAATTGCAGACACTGCTAAACATCTTTGGTATATCTATTTAGCACTTACGGTGGCATGTTCATTGGCCTACTGGGTTGCTGGGATGGATTGGTTTGATGCAATTTGCCATGCTTTCTCAACTATTGCTATTGGTGGCTTTTCTACTTATGACGCAAGTTTAGGGCATTTTAATAGCCCCGTTATCAACTTGATTTGTGTGGTGTTCCTTTGGATTGCCGCTCTTAATTTTGCCCTTCACTATGCAGCCGCCAGTGGTCGCTCTCTTCGGGGGTACTTTCACGATCCCGAATTTAAAGCTTTCTTTTTCATCCAATTTGTTCTTATTACTGTTTGTTTTTTAGTGCTGGTAAATCACAATATTTACGGCACAGCAGAAGCTGCCTTTGACCAAGCTTTGTTTCAAGCTGTTTCAATAAGTACCACTGCCGGGTTTGCCACCGCAGACTTTGCGAATTGGCCGGTTTTCTTACCTATTTTACTTATTTTTGCCAGTTTTATTGGTGGCTGCGCAGGGTCAACTGGGGGTGGTTTGAAGGTTATTCGCGTATTCTTGCTGTATTTACAGGGCAAGCGAGAGGTTGAGCGCTTGATCCATCCCAAAGCGGTGTATTCTGTGAAACTCGGCGACCGTATGATGCCTGAGAGAGTCGTTGAGGCCGTTTGGGGATTTTTCTCCGCTTATGCGATGATATTTGTTGTCATAATGATCGGTCTTATCGCGACTGGCATGGATAATATTACGGCGTTTTCGGCAACCGCTGCGACGTTAAATAACTTAGGCCCTGGGTTGGGGAATGTCGCGGGAACCTATGCTGATGTGTCTGACGGTGGTAAGTGGTTTCTTGTGGCAGCAATGTTATTCGGCCGACTCGAGGTTTTTTCTTTATTAGTGTTATTTTCTCCGACGTTTTGGCGTAGTTAACTCCAGTCCTTGATAAGAAATGTCGACAGCTTTATTACGCATAAATAGCGTGCTTACAGGCGTCGATTATCCAGAATTGTGGTTAGTTAATAATCAAATCGGTTAGTGGCTCAGTGTTTTGATCATTGGCCCGTTTTGCAAAGAGACGCGTCGCTTAGCAATTGAGAGCCCTTGTCTGACAACTATAGATTGATCAACATTAATACCAACCTACTAGCTTCGAGGTCGGTTTTTCACCTTGGTTTCTGCACTAGTTTTTAGGCATAAAAAAGCCCGCTTCAAAGCGGGCTTTGATTGACTTTATTTAATTAGAAGAACGATGCCATGGCGTAGGCCGTTTTCTCAAACATAGTTGGCTGTGCTTCTTCAAGCTCCAAGTTCGCTTTATTAGCAGTGGTTACTACACGTGTACGATACTCTTTTTGATTGGTTGCTTCAGAGTATGTTTGCGTAGTCGCACCGTCATCAGAAATTTTTGTATTCACTTTCGAGTCTCTGCGTACCAATACACCTTTACGTGCTTTTTCTTTGATTTGAATATCAGCCACCAGCAAGAATGTCACATCTTTAACAAAAGCATTGGCAGCGGTAGATACTAAACCACCGATAAGGCCCGCGCCAGCTGCGCCTCTATAACTTCCACCCGTTGCATAACCCACTGCGGCTCCGGCTGCCACTCCTTGGTAACCACTACTTAAGTAGTTTTCAGCTGCGCTAGGTGATGCTTTTTCGAGGTTTCTTACAAAAACACTCATTGAAAACTGTGCTTTGTCTGGGCTATCGACAAACGTGTAGCCATTGCCACTGTTTGAGATTTGTTGTTCAAGTGATTTTCTGAACTCGTTGCGGTCAAACTCCATTACAGCTGAACGTACTTCGAGATAAATTTTGCGTTTCTCTGGAGCCACCGGATCAACAAATATTGATGTACTGACCTTGGTTTGTACGTCTAAGTCTTTTTTGGCTATTGATGTATGCACAGCCGCGCAACCTGATAGCATGAGTGCCATCATTGCGAGCGCGAATAATTTGATTTGATAGTTCCTTTGAATCATTTTTATTTGCCTTTAGTATTGTAGAGTGTGGTTGCAAGCTTTTTAACTCACAGGGTTAATAGTATCTTCCATAGTAACGATAATAGTAGCGACAGTTACGATATTCTCTCCAGTTGAAACGCAGCAGATCACGGCAGGTATAACCGGGGCGCCAATGAGTACCTGAGTACTCAGGTGGTTTAACCTTTTTTTCAAGCATGCTTTTTATATAGGCATCGACTTCTTCTGGTTTCTCCGCCAGAAAAGGCCTAGACATCACCTCTTGATTGAGTTGAGCCTGCATACGTGCCATTTCATCATCTTCATCATCTGATTGTGCAAAAACCATAGAAGATGCTGACACCAAACCAACGGTGACAAGTGAGGATAGTAATGTTGATTTGAAAAGTTTGACGATACGGCTGTTCATAACTTTCCTCCTTAAAAGTGAACGAGACTATAAATCTATAACAATTTGAACAATATTCA
>JAOMVH010000060.1 GCA_028356795.1 Aliiglaciecola sp.
CTTTAATGATTCTTTTTTAAAGGCCCAAGGCATTATCAACATCATCAATTTCATCATCAATTTGTCGCTGCGAAACTCATTGTAAGCCGTCCATCTAGTGGTTTGAGCATCAACTTCATCAAAGATATTTTTAACTTGATTCCACATTCCATCAGTTTCATAGGTCGCGGTAAACTCCACGGGCATATCTCTAACAGTGATAGTTTCAATCATTTCACAGGAACGTTTCCCCATGCTAACTACGAATTTCGACTTAGCGTCTACATGGCCTGGGGTTCCGCTTATGTGCTCCAAGCTAATCAACCCAGGCATCCATAACGTTAAGTTTTCGAAATTATCAAATATCTCCAGCATCTGCTCCCTGGGTTGATTAATTTCTATGGCGACCGTGTATCTCATAATAAACTCTTTATTACTCTGGTGTTTTAACCAGATTAGATCCTATCTCAGCAATTAACAATTTTGATATTTTTCTAAACCTAACAATTTTGCTGGCTTGCCCATTTGTTAAGAATAAACCTGTGTATTTTATTTGGATATCGAGCTGAGCTAATCATCAATATTTTGTCCGCTTAACCAATCGTTTAATTTGGCCAAATCTTGATCTTCAGCCATTTCAAGCTCTTCGACCCAATCATGGACATTTTCCCACCAGGTTGGGTGGTCGCCTTGTTGGATTCGGTTTGCAATTTTTTGTACTCGAGCTAAGCCGACTGAGCCAGCTGCGCCTTTAATTTTGTGAGCTTGTGAGCATACTTCATCTTTTTCGTTGGCACTTAAGCTAATTTTAAGCACGTCCAAGTAGTCAGGCATGTTGTCTTGGAATACGCCAACACTGGTTCTTACCATTTCATGGCCTATGGTATCCACCAGCATTTGCAATAAGTCGATATCTAAAACAGCTTCTAAATCACTTGTTTTTGCCTCATCAACTGAAAATTGAGGCAACTGTTGTTGCTCTCCAAACAATTGGTTAAAGACCTCGATCACACGACTCTTTTTAATCGGTTTAGCAATAACATCATCCATACCATTGTTTAAGTATTCTTGGCGTTTCTTAATCACATTGGCAGTAAGTGCAACTATCGGTGTTTGTTCGACCAAACCTTCATCATGTAATACGCTGGCCACGTTGAAACCTGTCATGTCAGGCAATTGGATATCCAATAAAATCAGATCATATTGTCTGTCTCGTGCCATTTTCAGAGCTTCTTGGCCGGTCATGGCAACCTCAACGACTTGCCCTAATTTCTCAAGAAGTGCTTTGGCTACCATGACATTTAGTTCGATATCTTCTACCAAAAGAATACGCAGCCCTTGGATATGTAACTCTTCTAAAACCAGAGGCTTATTGTTAATGGTTAAAGGTAATTCAACGGTGAAACAGGTTCCTTCACCAACAATACTATTTACCCGAATATCACCATTCATCAAGCCAACCATCTCTTTACATATGGCTAGCCCAATCCCTGTGCCGGTAGCAGATTGATGATCAGGATGATTGACCTGATAATACATCGCAAATACTTTATCGATTTCATCTTTGGGGATGCCCACGCCGGTATCTTTAATCGTGAACTTAACCCGGCTGATTTTTGGGTCATCCGCATCTGTAATGGCTTCAACAGCAAGATTAACCTGACCTTTTTGGGTAAATTTTATGGCGTTGAATAACAAGTTCCACAAAACCTGTCGCAACCGTGTCCCATCGGCTTCGACTTGGGCAGGAATAGGTTCAATAATTTGGGTTTCGAAGCGCAAGCCTTTATCTGCCGCAAGCAGTTGAATAATACTGGCCAGTTCATTAGTGAACTCTTTTAACGAAACTGTTTTTAGGGATAACTCAAGTCGGTCTCGATCAAGTTTGTCCAAATCAATAATATCATTGAAAATGTTACCCAAGGTAATGCCACTAGCGTATATGGTGCTAACCCAAGCAAACTGCTCATCAGTCAATTGGGTATCCCGTAACATTCGGCTCAAGCCAACGATGCCATTCAATGGTGTTCTTAGTTCGTGACTAATCGTTGCGATAAATGCAGTTTTATCTTTGTTTGCTTTGGCAACAGCATTTTCAGCTTGTTTACGTTCGGTAATATCACGACCAAATGCTAGCAACCCAAGTCGGGTGCCATCTTTATCGTAAAATGGCACCTTACGCATTTCAAAGTAACGGCGGCGCCCATCCGCAAAACGAAGCCAAAGTTCTTCGGTAATACTGGCGTTTGTCTCTAATACTTCGTGGTCACTGGCGACAACTTGTCGAGCTAGATCCTCGTCATACACCTGGTGAGGTGTCAAACCAATCAGTTCTTCCTCACTTTTTCCGGTCATTTGCTCGGCAACTCGGTTACAGCCGGCAAACTGCCCTTCTTCATTGCGATAGTAGATTAGATCGGGTGAAGCATCGATGATAGAACGTAATAATGTGGAGAGACGTTTTGCTTGAACCTCTTGTTCTGATTTATCGGATATTTCGCGCTCAAGATCTTTTAATACTTTTTCACGCTCCAGCTGTGCTGCTTCACGTTGCTCAATTTCATGGTTGAGTCTTTGAATATTGTCCTGTAACTCTTTGTTTAACCTGACATCGTCATTTCGTAAACGCTCAAGCTGTTGCACGACTTGCGTCAGACTAGCTCGTGATTGTTCTTGCTGTTTAACCAATTCAATAAATACAAAAAGTACCCAGGGAGCACAAAGCATGGTGAGCAAAATTGCCGTAGCGAAATCCTCAATTTCCACTTCTCCACTCATCGCCATACGAATGGCATAGGAACCGCAAAGCGTTGCAATTAAGGTAATAAGGACAAACAAAATGCTGACTTTTAGCGTGCCAAATCGTTTAACGAATTGCGCAATACTGATAGCCCAAGACTCAATGGGTGCTTTTGACTGCATGAAGGGGTTCCACAAAAAATTAGTGACGCAATGCTAACGAAATTAGCTACTTATTCCAATGCAAATCAACTGAATTAGAAGTTGGGACAAATTTAACTCGCCACAACCCCATTATTTGAACAAAAACAACTGATACCAATCCACCTTAATATACGCCATTTTAACTTTCGCTGAATGATCAGAAATTAAGGCGGATTGTGATGAGATTATTGAGAACGTAAAAATCGACTGCTCACCCACCCCGTTTGGGTATATTCCACTTTCGACCATTCACCGTGTCGCTCTATAACATCTACTTTTTTACCGCTAAACAAAGGTTTAGCAACTGCTTCAAAGTCGACGCCCGGACCACTGCGAACATTCAATTTATTTGCCGCGACAACTTTTTGTGACGACAATGCAAAAATGTCATCAGCACCATCGTCCGCTCGGTCCGTGTGAATACTTTGACGAAGTTTTTCCAACGGAAACGCTGGGCCCGGGTCTGTTTTTCTGCGTGGCGCAATCTCTTCATGGCCCATAATTTCAGTAATACCATATTGCTCACAGAGCAATTGGCAAATAGCAAACGTTTTGTCTATTTGCTGCTCGCTGTAGGCATGCCAGAAGCTCACGTGACTTTGGTTTCTATGGGTACCCTTAAATACGTCATCAGGGGGATAAACTCGGTTAAACCAAGATAAATAATGCCCAGCTTCGTTTTTTGTCAATTCACCGGCGTTGTCTAGCTCAATACCAATTGAGAAGCGATTCATACCAGTACGGCCCTTCCATTGACTTTTACCCGCATGCCAAGCGATGGTGTTAAACGGTACCAGCTGTGTCACTTGCCCTTCTCGCCCGATAACTAGATGAGCAGAAGCTTTGGCTTTTTCAGAACATAGATGGTTTACCGAGGATTCAAAACTACTACCGGCAGTGAAGTGAATAACGATTGAATCCGCTTTATTTTGCGCAAAGGTGCCACCATGATTAGGAGAAGGCTTAAAACGACTTCCTCCTCCAGACAATCGATGTTCTTTGATAACGGTTTTTGTGGTCATGATTTATTCCTAGCCTGCTGCACTGTCGTCTTCGAGTAGCGAAACACGCTTGTTCCCAGTTATCTTACTGGTCATTCCGTTGCCTGCATTGGCTTTTTCAAAACTTCTACCCACTGCCCATGTGGCAACTATCCCGCCCCATGCAGCCCAAAACTCAGTGGGTAAATCAAAGTACTGGGGATCACTTCCTGAGAGCATACTGATCAGTGGCACCACAAAATAATTGAGACCTATCATCACTAAACCAAAATAAACCACAGTGGGTCGTGCGCGTTTAGTATAAGCATCGCCTTGCGCGAGTTCAGCGACTAAAATGCGCTCTTTGGCTTCTAGGTTTTTGCGAATGGTTTGTTCTACTTCCGACTCTCTTGCTGCAACAACCTGACGCAGTTGAAGTTTAAATTTTTGTTTTTCCTCGCCAGATAAATGAAATTCATCAATTACATCACCGACGCGATCAATCACCTCTGAAGCGCCACCAGAAAATAATGTAGTAAACCAGCTCATAATTAATCCTTAATTTGTAGTGTTATACCCCATCAAGACTAGTTCATTTTTTGTACATATCAATAGCTTATTGAGTGCTTTTATTACCATTCAAAAGCTTAGCTTCATCTCAAAAATAGTTTATCGTATGCAATAAATTTAAATATTTATTCGCTACAAATTTTAAAACCTGACCAAACACTCCAGTTTTAACAAATAAAAACAGGCTTTTTTAACATTTTGTTAGCATCTTAGATTTTGAAATAATTTATAATTAAATTATTGTAAGCACCATTAAGCCATTGAAAAAAAACAACATAAATAAATTGTTCAGCATAAAAATCAGAAAACACCGAGTTCGATGTCATGCACCAATTGATTTCTATCTTTAATGTGGGTATTTTGTCAGGCCGCTTGGCTAAAAAGACATAAAAATTCGATAACCGGCTGGTATCCTCAATCTAACGACAAGAAAAACAATAATAGTTACGAGCACAACTGATTCAAAGAAGTCAGGCTCGAGCAGCATATAGCAACCGTGAATCTGGTTGGCATACACAACCTTACCCGGCCTAAGGTTGAAGGAGTTACGTTAATGAGTTTATACAATCCAAATGATTCTAAAGACAACTGTGGCTTTGGACTCATAGCCCATACCCATGGAGAAGCAAGTCACAGGCTTGTGCAAACAGCCATCGAAGGACTTGATCGGATGCAACATCGCGGCGGCATTGCTGCGGATGGAAAAACCGGTGACGGCTGTGGCTTGTTGCTGCAAAAGCCCGATGCATTTTTCCAACAAATAGCCACAGAGAATGGCTGGAAACTTGGCAAAAAATATGGTGTGGGGATGATTTTCCTCAACCAAGATGAAGAAAAAGCCGAAGCGGCTCGTCAAGCTATTAACGAAGAATTGACCAAAGAGACCTTAGCAATTGTTGGCTGGCGCAAAGTGCCCGTTGACCATTCTGTACTTGGCGATCTTGCAGCTCAAGGCGTTCCTCAAATAGAACAAGTTTTTGTGAATGCGCCTCCAGGCTGGAGAAAGCGTGACTTAGAACGCCGTCTATTTATGGCGCGACGCCGCGTTGAAAAGCGGATGCAAGACGATAGTGAATTCTATGTTGCCTGTTTGTCTGCACTAGTGACCATATACAAAGGCTTGGTAATGCCCAAAGATCTGCCTAATTTTTACTTAGATCTGGCAGACGAGCGCTTACAATCAGCTATTTGTGTATTCCACCAACGCTTTTCAACCAATACATTACCCAAATGGCCCCTGGCGCAACCCTTCAGATTTTTAGCTCACAATGGTGAAATTAATACCATTCGAGGCAATCGCGACTGGGCACAGGCTCGTTCAGCTAAATTCACCACGCCACTGTTACCGGATCTGCAATCCTCCGCGCCGTTCGTGAACTTAGAAGGGTCCGATTCTTCTTCACTAGACAACATGCTTGAATTGTTCTTGGCTGGTGGCATGGATTTGTTTAGAGCGATGCGTTTGCTAGTGCCACCTGCGTATCAAAATAACAGCACCATGGATGAAGATTTACGTGCATTTTATGAGTTTAACTCGATGCACATGGAGCCCTGGGATGGTCCAGCTGGTATTGTATTAACTAATGGTCGTCATGTTGCCTGTAACCTTGATAGGAATGGCCTAAGGCCAGCTCGTTATGTATTGACAAAAGATGGCCTGATAACCTTGGCCTCTGAAATTGGTATTTGGGACTACAAGCCTGAAGATGTAATAGAAAAAGGCCGAGTTGGTCCAGGTGAAATGCTCGCAGTTGACACTTACACCGGAAAAATCTGGCGCTCAAACGAGATAGACCAAGATCTCAAAGAACGTCACCCCTATAAAGAATGGATTGACGAAAACATTCAGCGACTGCTTCCTATCGGAGAATGTGAGGCAGATCTAATTGGTGAACGAGCTTTTGATGATGATGTCATGGCGACGTATCACAAGCTATTTAATTACAGTTATGAAGAAATTCAGCAAATAATAAAAGTACTGGCTAACGACGGACAAGAAGCTGTTGGTTCTATGGGTGACGATACGCCAATGGCCGTGATGTCATCAAAACAACGCACCGTATACGACTACTTCCGTCAGCAATTTGCTCAAGTTACTAACCCACCGATTGATTCGTTGCGCGAAAATCACGTTATGTCACTCGCCACCTGTATTGGCCGAGAGCAAAACGTTTTCAGTGAAACGTCTGGCTATGCAAATCGCGTGTTGATTGACTCTCCGGTATTAATGTACACCGATTTAAAACAGCTCAGAGAATTTGACGCTGAGCACTATTACTCAGAGGTCGTGGATCTTAACTATTTACCTGAAGAAGGCCTCAAAAAAGCCATCGAGCGGATTTGTAATGAAGTCGAGTATTTAGTTAAACAAAAACATGCAGCCTTTGTGATTTTATCTGATAGAAGTATCAAACCAAATAAACTGCCCATTCCTGCGGCAATGGCAGTTGGGGCGGTACAACGCCGATTAATAGAAAAACAATTACGTTGTGATGCAAATATAATTGTTGAAACCGCATCAGCGCGAGATCCACATCATTTTGCCGTACTAATTGGATTAGGTGCCACAGCGGTATATCCCTTTATGGCATACGAGACCATTGAGCAAATGGCCGACAAAGGTGAAATTACCCTTGACGTCATGCAAGCCACATTGAATTACCGTAAAGGTATCAATAAAGGTTTGTACAAAATTATGTCGAAGATGGGTATTAGCACCATAGCTAGTTACCGAAGCTCTAAACTGTTTGAAGCTATCGGTATTAATAAAGATGTTAGCGAACTGTGTTTCAAGGGCATTCCAAGTCGTTTGCAAGGTGCAAGTTTTGAAGACTTTGAACAAGATCAAATTAACTTAAACCGAGTGGCGTGGCTAAAACGCAAGCCAATGTCCCATGGTGGGCTATTGAAGTTTGTGCATGGCGGAGAGTATCATGCCTACAATCCTGATGTGGTGACCACACTACAAGTAGCCGTAAAATCTGGCAAGTATAGTGATTATCAAAAGTTCGCCGAGTTAGTGAATGGTCGTTCACCCTCTCATTTCAGAGACTTGCTAGCAATTCAACCAGATACCGATCCCATCGATATTGAACAAGTAGAAGCGGCAGAAAACCTATATCCGCGCTTTGATACAGCGGCAATGTCAATTGGTGCGCTAAGCCCTGAAGCACACGAAGCACTCGCTATCGCGATGAATCGCCTAGGCGGTCAATCAAACTCAGGCGAAGGTGGCGAAGATCCAGCTCGTTTCAATACGGAAAAGAACTCAAAAATTAAACAAGTGGCATCGGGTCGCTTTGGCGTTACCCCTCATTATTTGGTCAACGCCAACGTTATCCAGATTAAAGTGGCTCAGGGTGCTAAGCCGGGTGAAGGTGGACAGCTACCCGGTGACAAGGTAAATAATTATATTGCCGAATTGCGTTTTTCAGTACCTGGCGTAACCTTGATTTCGCCTCCGCCTCACCATGATATCTATTCAATTGAAGATTTAGCACAGCTAATTTTTGATTTAAAACAGGTTAATCCAGATGCATTGATTTCGGTTAAATTAGTGTCTGAACCAGGTGTTGGCACAATCGCAACCGGAGTCGCAAAAGCATATGCTGACTTGATTACCATTTCTGGCTATGACGGTGGTACAGGCGCAAGTCCTTTGACGTCAGTTAAATATGCAGGTAGCCCTTTTGAATTGGGCTTAGCAGAGACACAACAAGCATTGGTAGAAAACGGTCTGCGTCACAAAGTACGGGTACAAACCGACGGCGGTTTAAAAACCGGCTTAGACGTGGTTAAAGCTGGTATTTTAGGTGCTGAGAGCTTTGGCTTTGGGACGGGTCCAATGGTGGCATTGGGTTGTAAATATTTACGTATTTGTCACTTAAACAACTGCGCAACCGGTGTTGCTACACAAGATGAAAAATTGCGTGAAAACTATTTCATTGGTTTACCAGAAATGGTCATGCACTACTTCAAGTTTATCGCTCAAGAAGTGCGTGAAATCATGGCATCTATGGGTGTGGCGAAGTTTGATGACTTAGTCGGAAGAACAGAACTTCTTAGCATGATTGATGGTATGACTGCCAAGCAAAATAAACTGGACTTGGCGCCGATATTGGCCAAACCAGAAGCTGGCTCTCACACTCGACTGTTTTGTTCGCAAACAACTAACGCGCCATTAGATAAAGGCTTGCTCAATACGGCAATTCTTGACAAAGCTAAGATTGCGATTAGTAAGAAGTCAGGTGCTAACCTTAAATTTGATATTCGCAATACTGACCGTTCAGTGGGTGCACTCGTCTCTGGTGAAATAGCCAAACTTCATGGCAACCAAGGCATGCAAGACACGCCGATTAAGATCCAGTTAACCGGTACCGCGGGACAAAGCTTTGGCGTATGGAATGCTGGCGGGTTAGAAATGACGCTTTGTGGAGACGCAAACGACTATGTCGGCAAAGGCATGACGGGCGGTAAGCTAGTGATTCACCCGCCAAGGAATATCACCTTTGACCCCCATGTCAGTACCATTATGGGTAATACCTGCTTGTATGGTGCAACGGGCGGTAAGTTATTTGCTGCCGGCCGTGCGGGCGAGCGATTTGGCGTAAGAAACTCAGGCACAATTGCAGTAGTAGAAGGTATCGGCGATAACGGCTGTGAATATATGACAGGCGGGATTGTTGCCGTACTTGGTAGCGTGGGTGTGAACTTTGGTGCAGGCATGACCGGCGGGTTTGCTTATTTGTACGACGAGTTTGACGACATGCAAAACCGTATCAATGCTGAGCTGGTTGATGTGATGGAAATTGAAGATAAAGGTATTTTATCTGAGCACCTTCGCGGTCTCATCAACCAACACTATGAAGAAACCGGCAGTGAGCACGCATTAAACTTGTTAACGGAATTTGCCATGCATTTGAAAAAATTCCGTTTAATTAAACCTAAAACCAGTGACGTTAAAAATCTGCTCGGCCACATCAGTCGGTCAACTGCAGAATTACGTTTACAAGCACAGTAGTAGGTAGGGTTTAAGAATGGCTAATAATGTATACCAATTTGTTGATGTAGAGCGTATCGATCCTCCGAAGAAGCCTATCATCATGCGAAAAGAAGACTTTGGTGAAATCTATCAACCATTGTCTCAATCACAAACGGAAGGGCAAGCAGACCGCTGTCTAGATTGCGGAAACCCCTATTGTGAGTGGAAGTGTCCAGTACACAACTATATTCCTCAATGGCTAAAACTCGCCAACGAGGGAAGAATTATCGAAGCGGCTGAATTGTCACATAAAACCAATAGCCTGCCAGAAGTTTGTGGCAGAGTTTGCCCCCAAGACAGACTATGTGAAGGCGCTTGTACACTAAACGACGATTTTGGCGCGGTGACTATCGGAAGTATTGAGAAATACATTACCGATACCGCGTTTAAAATGGGCTGGCGTCCAGATATGTCAGGCGTTATTCCTACCAATAAAAAAGTAGCGATTGTAGGCGCAGGCCCAGCAGGATTGGCTTGTGCAGATATCCTTGTTCGAAACGGTGTAAAACCTGTTGTATTTGACAAGTACGAAGAGATAGGCGGCTTACTAACCTTTGGTATCCCATCGTTCAAGCTTGAAAAAGACGTGGTGACCCTACGCCGAGAAATCTTCACCGATATGGGTGTTGAGTTTGTTCTGAACACCGAAATAGGTAAAGACATTGCATTTCAAACTTTAATGGATGACTACGATGCGGTGTTCTTAGGCATGGGCACTTACACCTCCATGAAGGGTGGTTTTGACAATGAATCGGCTCCAGGCGTGTTTGAAGCCTTGCCTTTCTTGATTGCCAATATCAATCGTGTAATGAAGTTAGAAAAAGATCCAGCTGATTTCATCGACATGAAAGACAAGCGAGTGGTTGTGCTAGGTGGTGGTGATACCACCATGGATTGTGTTCGAACCTCTATTCGCCAAGGGGCAACGGAAGTGACTTGTGCTTATCGTCGCGACGAAGAGAGTATGCCAGGTTCTCGCAGAGAAGTGGTTAATGCTCGCGAGGAAGGTGTGCAATTCCAATTCAATATCCAACCACTTGATATTGCTGTTGATGAAAATGGCAAAACTATCGGCGTGAAAATGGTCAAAACTGAAATGGGCGAACCCGATGCGGAAGGTCGTAGACGGCCTGTTCAGATACCAGACTCAGAGCATGTTTTGGAAGCGGACGCTGTCATTATCGCGTTTGGTTTCCAGCCCAGCCCAGCGAATTGGTTCTCTGATTTTGGCATTATCTTGGATGAAAAAGGTCGTGTGAGAGCCCCAGCGATGGGTCGATATGCATTCCAAACCTCGAACCCTAAGATATTCTCAGGCGGCGACATGGTTAGAGGTTCAGACTTAGTGGTAACAGCCATAGATGAAGGACGAAAAGCCGCAGACGGTATTTTGGACTACCTCAACGTGTAGGCTTTTGTGCTAGAAACACAAACTAAAAAGGGCGTTCGCGCCCTTTTTTCGTATAAATACCAGTGCTTACAGGCGTTGCTTACCCAAGGTTGGGGTTAATTACTCTTTGGAGTCAATATCATCTTTCTTTTTGCTTTGGGTTGTTGCAATTCCAGCGCAAATCGCAATGCCAGCACCTATACCGAGCCCGATATTGTCAAGGGCAACGCCTAAAGCCACTCCAATAGCCAAGCCGACACCAATGCCAAGAACAACAGGGTTTTCAGCTTTTCCATACTGATTAGTAATACGTTTCATTTAACTTCTCCCGCGCAATTAACGCCTGATATATTCAGATTCTAAGCGCATATTAGCGCAAAGTTGCGAGTAAAACTCCCATCATGATATTTTTATAGCATCTACTCAACTTTCTTATAACCCTCTGGGCAAGGATGTTGGTTGCTGCGACTATCACACACTTCTATCGACGAAGCGTAACTAAGCCAAAGCTGCCAACTTTCATCTGATGGTTTAGATTTAAAAATTCGCTTGAATGCATATTGTGAATCATTGCCAGAAATAGTTTTGTGAATTGTTTTTGAGTAATAGCCATTGCTAGACTTACATTCAGATTGCCATGTTAGTTGAGGGTATCCATTCTGAACCTCGTTAGAGACTAGGTCACTTTGAAACAATATGTCGCAATTTTTCTTTCCAACTTTATGATCGGAATCCATTGTTCTTTGGGGATCACCGTTTGGTGTGTTGTACATAACAAATGTTTGTGCCAAATCATCCGATGTTTTAGAAACCCAACGTGTTTCAAGCATGTTAGTGCCCTCTGGTTCTCTTTGATGAACATCCCAATCACCCTCAGGGAGGGGAAATTTTTGGATAAGGTTCTCAGCCTTAAATTCTGATTTATTGCTTGTAGATGAACAAGCGGCAAGAATAATTACGAGTACTAAAACTAAAATTTTCAAATTCATTTCCTTGAAGTTGCTACGCCCCTCGATGCGGACGAAGCTGTGTTTGTTAAGTGATTTGTCGAGAAAACTCTAAAACTTGCCTCTTATTCCCTCGATTTCACACTAACATGCATACAACAGTTCAAAATCAACAAGCATTTATGCCAGTTAAAAACCAGTTTATAGGGCTATGGGGGATTATAGAAGTGGCCAGCACGCCACACTCTACATTTTGTTGTCTTCCAAAAGTTGGCAAGGAATTTGATTACTTTACGAGATAATTCCTCAAACCACAAAAAATTGACACCTATGAGACTCTCGACAAAAAGCTTAATTTCAAAGATCGAATCATTGTCATCACAAATGACACCTGAGCAACTGAAGGACTTTTTAGATGTGCTCGATTCAATGGCGATTATGGTTCAAAACGCGAAAGATATCCCGTCGAATTCTGAGCATGAAAGTATTCAGGCGCTTAAAATAGCCATGCACTAAGTGCGGCTTGGGCTGCAAGCTCAGTAAAAAGACTTAGCTCCATGCAATGCGCTAAGTCTTTCCACCGTATGCCGAAAAATAGCGTTTGGTATCGAATATTCTTATACCAATTCCATTCGCCTTTCAAACGATCAGGCTACTGTTCACTTTCCTGTGCAGCAATTTGCGTTAATGCTTGTTCAAAAACATCTGCGGGTTGCCCACCACTAATAAGGTGTTTGTTGTTTATAATCACAGCTGGGACAGAGGAAATGCCTAGTCGCTGAAAATGTTGCTGAGCTTCTCTTACTGCAACGTCATAATCATTGGACGCTAAAATAGCCTTTGCTTGGTCTATATCCAGTCCGACATTTTCAACTACGGCCAATAGTTGTTGATGGTCACTGGGATTACCACTTTGTTTAAAATACAAATCAAATAGTGCGAGCTTTAATTCAGTTTGCTTGCCTTTTTCAGCTGCCCAATGCAAAAGACGGTGAGCATCAAAGGTATTATAAATTCGTCCTCCTCCTCGATTGCCAAACTCATAGCCCTCTGCTATCCCTCGTTGTTTAATGGCATCACGATTTTGTTCGGCTTGTTGCAAGGAAATACCGTATTTTTGGGTGATATGCTCATTAATCTCTTGTCCCTCTTGCGACATATGAGGGTTGAGTTCAAAAGGCTGCCAATGAATATCGGCATGAATGTTATTTTTCACTCTGTCTAACGCAGTGTTTAGCGCCTGGTAACCTATGATGCACCAAGGACATGAAACATCTGAAACTATATCAATGCGTAACGCTTTCACTTAATTCTCCAGCTATTGTCGATGCAACTGAGACCCGCTAAGTTACAATAAAATTACCAGGGTGGGGAAGTTTGACGTTTTTTTGATACCACTTTGCGCACCGTAAACAACCCTGAGTCCAAAAACAAAAGTAGGATCAAAGCCACGCCCCCACCCCAAAACAAAGCAGCTAAGTTAAGAGGAACAGTAAAAGTG
>JAOMVH010000061.1 GCA_028356795.1 Aliiglaciecola sp.
AGATAATCACTTGATTGTAAAATGGTATGTACAGCCGCTATTACACCACATTAAGTTAGCCGTTTATGCCAATAATTTTTTCACATATAGAAATCGTAGCGCGCTTTTTTAACTGCTGATGCTGACAAAGTGTCGTTAATTCTTCAGCATGACCCACGGGCCCATGAAAACATTTTCTGAACTGAGTGGTTAAAATAAGCCAATGCTCAGCACTGATATTCAAGCGCGTTAATATGTTAGGTTGACTCTGCTCAATATAACCGCGTTTATCGTCACGAATACAGCGCCCAGTTAGATCCACTAGCGCGAGATAATCACTTAAGTCAAACGGCAGCCCTTTGGGCATAGATCGTCTAGGGTTACCAACAAAAGGCAACAACGCCTTGGGTTGCTCCCCTTTAACTGCAGCCTTTATCCGTTGTTGAATACTGGTAAAGTTTGAACTTTCAGGTGTTGTCGCCATTTTGGCTCTAACCGGGTTCAAATCAACATACGCCATACATGCCGCTAAAGCGGCTTCATCAAGTAGCGCTTGCGATTTAAACCGCCCCTCCCAAAAGTGGCCTGTACAATTATCTTCTCGGTTGGCTTGTCGTGCGACTGACTCATTCAACAAGCGCATAAACCAACTAATATCAATTAACCGTTTACGATATTCTGCCACCGTATCATTCAAACTCGCCATTAAATAGTCAGGTAACGTTTCTCCACGAGCATATTGTTGAGTAAGCAGCGTGCCTTTAAACAACTGGTGCCAACGCGTAACTACCTCTAACGTACTCCACGTTGTCGCTTGTGCACTATTGTGACACAAAGCGCTGTACCAATAACGTCGATTTGTGTATTTTTTGCCAACGTTTAGCGACCTCTAAATCACTTAAGTTATTGGCTTTTTCTTTATCCACATGCAATACCACATGTGTGTGATTACTCATCACTGAATAGGCACAAATATCAATACAAAACACAGTTCTTAAGAACAACAAACGGTTTTCCACCCATTGCCGTCGATGCTCGAATGACTTTCCAGAGTACTTATCTTTACCACATAAAAATGCCCGACAAACACAGCGGGAAACGCAATGATAATAAGGCGTATCGATTAAACTGACTTGCTGACTCCTTGGCAATGGCATGCTCAAATCTCTTTATCAATCTAGTGAGCAAAGGTTAGTTCATCGGCGCAGCAACATGGTCTAGTTTTAGTGGGTGTCCGCGCATCAACAGGTGTCCATCTCATCACTCATATCGACCACGCCTCAAATCGCACTAAATTTGCTATGGGTAAATACGTGGTTGAAGTTGAGCAAAAACTTTTAAAAGTTGTAGCTAAATTCAAAGTTGACGTACACCACTGGCTAATTTTGCAAGGTTGTTATACTTGTGTTGCTCGTAAGCACAAATGTGATGGGTGTATTGTAGAAGATTTGTGTGAGTTTAAGGATAAAACGGAATAAAAAATCTGTTTAGAAAATAATGATATCAAAGTAAAACGCTACTGACTAAACAGCAGAAATAAGTAGTGTAAAGTTTTGTAAATCTCCTTTAACAGTCGACTGACTCTTGATAGTTTGTACTACACTCACTTCAATCTGTATTTTTCATCGATAAAAAAGAACAGCGAAATAAAATGATTAAGAATTGTAACCATCTGGAACTCTCGCGCCGAACTTTTTTAAAGCGAACCTCATCCTTGGCTTTAGCTTCATCACTGGCTTCCAATTCACTGGGACTAACCGGTTTGCTCGGCGCTAGCCGAGCGATGGCTGCATCCAATGATTATCGCGCCTTAGTGTTTGTCTTTCTCAACGGAGGGAATGATTCTTTCAATATGATCGTCCCCATGGGAGACAGCCAACTCAGAACAAATTATTCCACTAACCGCGGCGTTATTGCTCTGGCTGAGAGTGAATTAAACCCGCTGAATCTGCAATCCGCACCTGAGGTATACGGCAATGTGGGGAGTAGCGACTTCGGTATGCACCCAGATTGTTCGAGTTTGGCACAGATGTTTAATGATCAGGAACTGGCGGTGTTGTGCAATATAGGTAATTTGGTCATGCCTGTTACCCGCGACGAATATATAAGTAATTCTCTGCAAGTCAACGAATTACCCCCTAGATTGTTTTCTCATTCGGACCAGCAGCGTCAGTTTCAAAGTGAGCCTGTCAGTAACTTTAGTTATGGCTGGGGTGGAAGAATGGCCGAGTTTTTAACCCAATATAATACCAATCCGCTGGTTTCACCGTTGATCACTGTAGCTGGACTTAATCCCTTTCAGGTTAGTTTAAATGGTGAAATCAACGCCTACTCCTTGAGTACTGACGGCGTAAAATCACTTAATGGTTTTACGGGGGCACGAAGATTAATGATAAACAATTCCATGGATTCCATCGATGCTTCTGTTCACTTGATGGCACAGAAATATGCCTCTGTGTATGGGTCGGCCGTGGACGCTGAAGCTATCGTGCAATCAGCTTTCAGTATCGCCGACACATCGGGCGTTGATTTTAATGATATCTTTGCTGCTGCTGGGGTCTCTGCTGAGAGCACTATTGGTAGTAGACTGAAGACGGTGGCCAGAATGATTGCAGGTCGATCTGCGGAGAGTAACAAGAGGCCTATTTATTTCGTTGAGATGAATGGCTTTGATACTCATGCCGATATGTTGCCAAATCATAATGCTCAGATGGTAGAGCTCAATTCTGCGCTCAAAGGCTTTCGCGATTGTCTGCATGCGCAGAATGATTTCGACAAGGTGTTGACCTACGTCGGTTCTGAATTTGGCCGAACCTTGACACCCAATGGTAACGACCCCGCTACCGCTGGCACAGACCATGCGTGGGCCGGTAATGCCTTGGCCTTTGGCGGCATGGTCGAGGGTGGACGCTTTTATGGGACCTTCCCTGACTTGATGCTAGACCAGGGACTCGACGTTGGTCGGGGTCGTTTTATTCCCACCCATTCATCTTCGCAGTGCTCTGCCATTGTCGCCAGTTGGATGGGGATACCCAATGATGACATCGACCAAATTTTTCCGACGTTGAACAATTTCCCTGATCCCTTCGATGTGACCACTAACATCAATTTTATTAATCAGGCTTAGGGCGATTCATCATGAATAACTTTGTTGAACGTTTTTTTTGGAACTTTGTCATTATCACGCTGTTTTTGCTACTTAGCGCCTGTGGCGGAGGAGGAGATACTGTTACCAACCCACCACCTCCGCCACAGAATGATGAACCCCCAACCATAACGTTGCTTGGCGAGGCTACTGTCGATATTGAGCAAGGAAGCGCCTACACAGACGTAGGAGCTACAGCCACTGATAACGAAGATGGTGATATCACCTCGAGTATCGTAGTGAACAATCTAGTGGATGAAGACATTGTTGGAACCTACGTGGTGACATACAACGTCACTGATTCAGCGGGTAATGCGGCCTCTGAGTTAATTCGCACGGTAAATGTTACAGCAGATGTCACTTCGCCAGTTATTACATTATTGGGTGCCTCGGTCATTACCATTGCTCAGGGGGCCAGTTACACCGATCAAGGCGCCACAGCGAGCGATAATATCGATGGTGATATCAGTGCTAACATCGTCACGATGAATGCGGTGGATCCACAGATAGCTGCTACCTACAGTGTCACCTATGATGTCAGTGATGCCGCTGGAAATACTGCCGAGCAAGTGGTTCGCACCGTGATTGTTGAACCACCGACTACACCGGAAATAAGACTTAACACCCTTCAGAGCTGGGCCTACGAATCCACAGGCAGTCAGGCTGAAATTCAGGTTCTGCGTGTTGGAGGTAGTGGCGCAATTTCAGTGCATTTTGTCCGCCAAGGCAATGATGATCCACGTTTTGGCTCTGCCAGTGAGATGGACTATCAATTGTTTTATGCAGACGGCTCCTTGGTGGGCAGTACCATCGATTTTGCCGATAACGATACCAGCCACACTCTTTATGTCAAACCGGTGGTAGATAATCAACGCGAAGTTCCAGAAACGCTGAACTTGATTCTCCAACCCGATGACAGTTACCAGATAGTAGGTGGTCACACAGCAGAAATTATTATTGGTGAGGCTATGCCAAGCGCTGCCAATCAGCAGTTGTTTTTAGGCACTTTCTCTGCCCAAGATGGTGCTACCACCTACGCTAATGGTTATCTTACCTTCATTTTAGATGGTCATAACGACAGTGGTACATTGACCTATACCTACGCCAACTTGGGTTCTCAGCGAACCGATCAGCACATCCATCTGTGGCCCTCCGGTACTATTGTCCACGATATTAAAGACGAAGATCTTGAGAGCAGCGGATCGGTAAGTGGCTATGAATGGGACTTGGAGCCCGGTGGTATTTTCACCACCAAACAGCAGATGTTAGATGCGTTGTTTAACGGTGAGTTCTATATCAATGTTCACTCGGCATCTTTTCCGGTGGGAGAGATTTATGCACATATGATATTTGATGCGACAGCAGAGCCGCCCGACGATGATGAATTGACCCCTGAGCAGGTGGAAAACGACATTGCACGGTTTCTAACTCAGGCGACCTTTGGTGCTACCCCGGAGGACTATGAAGAAATTAGGTCGATGATTGATGTCGACGGCTCTAATCGACAGCAAGTCTATGAATTATGGATCGATCAGCAGATGTCTCAGCCCGCCACCAGCATGTTGGCACTGGATGATCATACCTATGCGCTATTCCCCAGTTACAATCGACGTAATGTGCAAAAAGAGAGCTTTTGGCCCATTGCCCTTTTTGCGAAGGATCAGTTGCGCCAGCGCATGGCTTTTGCGCTGAGTCAAATTCTCGTTATCAGTCGCACCGACAGTAATATTTCCAGAGCACCCAGAGGCATGGGTGCTTATTGGGATCTTCTGGCAGCCAATGCCTTTGGCAACTATCGGCAGTTGCTGGAAGATGTCACCTATAGTCCGATGATGGGACTTTATTTAAGTCACTATCGTAATGCCAAGGCCGATGAGCAGAATGAAACTTTTCCTGATGAAAATTTTGCCCGTGAGATTATGCAGTTGTTTACCTTTGGTTTGGTGCACAGACGGCAAGATGGATCAATCATTTTGTCCGATAATAATCTACCCATACCCACCTATGATAATACCGTCATCACCGCGATGGCTCGCGTATTTACAGGTTTGGGGTTGAGTTATACCAGTGATTTAGACGGCTCCAATGTGCGGGAGAATACCAATTTTAATCGCGGCCGGTGTGGTCCGCTCGAATCTGAGCAATACTGCTTTACCCAGCCGATGAAGTTTTTCCCCGATTATCATGATTTCGGTGAAAAGCAGCTTTTTCAAGACGACGGCTTAACCTTAGTCATTCCCGCCGCTTCAGCGACTAATGAAGATGCGGCTATGGCCGAGGTAGACTCTGTATTGGATGGTCTGGTAGCTCACTCTACAACCGCACCTTTTATTTCACGTCAGTTAATTCAGCGTTTTGTCACATCCAATCCGAGCCCGGGTTATATTGAACGTGTCGCCAATGCTTTTGGTGCCACAGGTGACATGACTGCGGTGATCAAGGCCATTTTGTTAGATACCGAAGCGAGATCTCCATCTGTTGCCGGCTCGACAACCTTTGGCAAATTGAAGGAACCTCTTTTACAACTTACAGCAGTGATGCGGCTATTTGATGCGACATCTCGCCTCGCATTAGGCGCAGGAGATGAGGGTCAGTCCATTATCGGCACTGACTACCAGTATGCTCAACATTTTGAAGATCACGCCAGTATTGTCAAGGTTGGACCGGTGAGCCAAATTTTCGGTCAGCAAATGCTGACGGCACCCTCTGTATTCAATTTTTATCCACCAGATTTTTCCCCTACGGGAGCACTGGCTAGTCAAGGCTTGGTGGCTCCGGAACTAAAATTGGTGGATGAAACTCAGGTTTACTCGGTTTTCAACGTTTATAATGCGTTACTTGGACAGGGTGTTTACTACCAGCCACTGCCGTTCACGCCACAGCAAACTCTGGTGTTTTTGAGTGCTGAACGATTGGATCAGATTTGGGAAACGCAACAGGGGAGCGACCTTGACAAGGCGACAGCAGTAGTGGACTTTGTCGATTATTATTTAAACGCTGGGAAGTTGAAGCTAACCGATAATCAGGGGACGCGGCAGGAGCTTATCAATGCAGTGCAGCTTGCTCCTTGTCAGAACGACGGGATTTGTGAGCGTTACAATTTAGCTATTTACGGTGCTGCAGTGGCGCCGGAGTTTCAGGTTCAACAGTAATTATTCACCTGGACGGTAACGTCGACTTAGTCTGGCGCGCCGTCATTCCTTTTGAAAGTGTGGCTCAAGCGATATTTTCGCAGTTTATAATAAATCAAGCGTGTTATTTACGCTCTGTTAACTCAATGCTGTCTACATTCTTTACAACAGCTAAAAAATTAAGCCTAAAAAGCAAATCAACCCATTGTTTTAATTGTTTATTTTAACAAGATGGGAGTGTAAGAGCTTTTAAAATCATAGGAGGTAGTACAATGAAAATGAATTTCTTGAAACAGATCAAAAGTCTAGGGTTAACAATTTTATCGTTATGCTCATTTATGGCGAATGCGACGATCATAGACTTTGATTTTGATGATCTGGCGGGTTGCGTGATTGGATCTAACGGAACCAACAACACATGCGAAACGATAAGTGTCGCCAGCAGCGGTTATTTTTTCAATATCTCTGCAATATCAGGAACTTTGTAGGCGCTTTTATCCGCTTTTTTTGTATAATTTAATCTAAAAAAAGCCTGAATATCGCTATTCAGGCTTTTCTTTATATAGTTAGAGCTACAGTTATAGATTTAAAATCTATTACATCATGCCGCCCATGCCGCCCATTCCGCCCATGCCGCCCATATCAGGCATTGCAGGTGCGCCAGCGTCATCTGCTGGTGCGTCTGCGATCATGGCTTCAGTGGTGATCATCAAGCTTGCGATTGATGCTGCAAACTGAAGTGCAGAACGCGTTACTTTAGTTGGATCTAGGATACCCATTTCTAACATATCGCCGTAGGTATCGTTACCTGCGTTGTAACCGAAGTTACCTTCGCCATTTTTCACAGCGTTGGTAACCACTGATGCTTCTGCACCGGCGTTACTTGCGATTTGGCGAAGTGGAGCTTCCATCGCACGAAGTGCTAATTTGATACCGTGAGTTTGGTCTTCGTTGTCACCAGACAATTCACCAATTTTAGCTGCAGCGCGCACTAGTGCAACACCACCACCGGCAACGACGCCTTCTTCAACGGCTGCGCGTGTTGCGTGAAGAGCATCTTCAACACGTGCTTTTTTCTCTTTCATTTCAACTTCAGTGGCTGCGCCAACTTTGATAACGGCAACACCGCCAGCAAGTTTAGCTAAACGCTCTTGAAGCTTTTCTTTATCGTAATCAGAAGAAGATTCTTCGATTTGTGCACGGATTTGGTTACAACGACCTTCGATCGCTTCTTGCTCACCAGCACCATCAACAATCGTCGAGTTATCTTTGTTGATCACAACACGCTTAGCAGTTCCTAGGTCTTCTAGTTGAACTTTTTCAAGCTCTAAACCAATCTCTTCAGAGATCACTGTACCGCCCGTTAGGGTTGCAATGTCTTGTAACATCGCTTTACGACGGTCACCGAAACCAGGTGCTTTAACCGCTGCAACTTTCACGATACCGCGCATGTTGTTCACAACCAATGTAGCAAGGGCTTCGCCTTCAACATCTTCAGCAATAATTAACAAAGGCTTAGATGCTTTTGCTACTGCTTCAAGAGTAGGAAGTAATTCACGGATGTTAGATACTTTTTTGTCAACCAAAAGGATGAATGGGCTGTCTAGCTCAACAGTGCCATTTTCTTGGTTGTTCATGAAATATGGAGATAGGTAACCACGGTCAAACTGCATGCCTTCAACCACTTCAAGTTCGTTTTGAAGTGCTTGGCCTTCTTCAACAGTGATAACACCTTCTTTACCTACTCTGTCCATTGCTTCAGCAATTAGGTCACCCACTTCTGAGTCAGAGTTTGCAGAGATAGTACCAACCTGTGCAATGGCTTTGTTGTCCGCACAATCAGTAGAAAGGGCTTTAAGTTCTTCAACCGCAACAACAACCGCTTTGTCGATACCGCGCTTAAGATCCATTGGGTTCATACCCGCAGCAACTGATTTCAAGCCTTCAGTAACGATAGCTTGGGCTAATACTGTTGCAGTGGTTGTTCCGTCACCGGCTTCATCGTTGGCTTTAGAAGCAACTTCTTTCACCATTTGAGCGCCCATGTTTTCAAACTTGTCTTCAAGTTCAATTTCTTTGGCAACTGACACACCATCTTTAGTGATAGTAGGTGCGCCAAAAGACTTATCTAGAACAACGTTACGGCCTTTAGGGCCAAGGGTAACTTTTACTGCATTTGCTAGGATGTTAACGCCGGCAAGCATTTTTGTGCGAGCGTCATCAGAAAAACGTACTTCTTTAGCTGACATGTTTAATTTCCTCTTAATTCTGTACTTTGATTATCGCTGTTATTCTACAACCGCTAGGATGTCGCCTTCGCTCATGATAAGCACTTCTTCGCCATCTAGCTTTTCGGTTTTAACGCCATAACCATCATTAAAAATAACCACGTCGCCAATTTTCACGTCTAGTGCTTTGACGTCGCCGTTGTCTAGAACGCGACCGTTGCCAACTGCAACAATCTCACCACGGGTTGACTTTTCAGCCGCAGAACCAGTAAGCACTATGCCACCAGCAGACTTACTTTCTTGCTCTTGACGTTTAACGATAACGCGATCGTGTAAAGGACGGATTGCCATTTTCAAATCTCCTGAAAATTCCAATTTTAAAGTTAAAATTCCCGACAACTCGGGTGTTGAGTCGATTACATGAATCAAACTCGAATTAGGGTCTGCGTGGAAAGATGGGGATAGCCATACTGACTTCAAGGGCTTTATCTAAAAAAAACGATAAAAAACGCAAAAAAACCAAGTTGAAAGGGTGTTTGACGCTGATGGAACCAGAAAATGCTGTTTAGCTGCGATACAAGACTTTAATTAAGTGATAGCCAAACTGTGTTTTCACTGGCCCATGAATCGTCAATAGTGCTTTTTTGAACACCACATTGTCAAAAGCTTTGACCATTTGTCCTGGCTTGATTTCACCCAAATCACCGCCGCGTTTGCCTGACGGGCAAATGGAATGCTTCTTCGCTAGTTGCTGAAAATTTCCGCCCTTATCTAGCTGCTGCTTAAGTTGACTCGCTAAGATTTTGTCTTTCACCAAAATATGACATGCGCCAGCTTTCATCGTTACCTCATGAATTAATTGCTTGTTACCTCTTTTGACTGTCATTATACCGGCAATTAATTTAATTGGGTGAAAACCAGTGCGACGTATGATTTCTTTGTCATTCCAAGGGTTAGCAGCCGTGTTGCCGCTTACCCTTACTCTGTATTTTGTTTATTGGTTTATGTCCGGAGCTGAGCGGCTCTTGGTTCCTTATGTACCCGCAGAATATTACTTCCCTGGCCTGGGTATTATTACCGCTAGCCTTGTCATTCTGCTCACTGGCTTGCTAGTAAATGTATTTTTTATCGAATGGATCGTGTCTACCGCAAATCGTCAAGTGGAAAAAATTCCATTGGTTAAATCTATTTTTGGTGCAATTAGAGACACGCTTACTGTGTTTAAGATAAGTGATAAAGGCAATAACAAAGCGGTAGTATCTGTTGAGATAAAATCAGACATGCACTTAATTGGTTTTGTCACCGCGGACCAAGTGGCTACTGATTTATTCGGTGATGATGAAAAAATTGGCGTATACATACCATTGAGTTATCAAATTGGCGGCTACACCTTGTATGTAAACCGTCACCAAGTCACAAAGCTAGACATTGGAGTTGAGGAGGCTATGCGGATCGCGTTAACGGGTGGAGTTAAGGCCAATAACTAACGCTAGACTGGACAATCAATCTTGGTCCAATCGCTTATTATTTTCAACATCATCCTGATTGACATATTCACCTTCGATGATGTCTTCATCAGTACGAGCTTGTTGCCACTGAGACTGGCTTTGTGTTTGACTATGGCTGCTATGGTAGTGAAACCCTGCACTATGGCTCTGGTTTTGGCCATTCATCACACCCACGGTGATCTGTTTCATCACACTCTTGGCAATGAGTGGACGGGTCAAAGGAAAGCTCAACAAGAACCCTAGCCCGTCAGTAATAAATCCGGGGGTAACTAACAACACGCCAGCAATAACCAACAATAGTCCTTCGGCCATCTCTTGACCTGGCATAGCACCGGTTTGCATTTTTTGCTGGGCCTGCATCAAGGTTGATATCCCTTCGCGCCTAACAAGATATGCACCCACAAATGCAGTGAAAATAACAATCGCAACGGTATTCCAGCCACCGATTTGTTCACCAATATTAATCAGTAGTGCAATTTCCAAAATCGGCAATACTGCAAATAAAACAAATAACTTTCCGAACACTGGGCTCTCCTTCTCAAACAATAAATTTGGGGGCGCAAGCATAAAAATCAAGATATAAGCTTTTGTCACCTCTATTGTGAGTATTGAATTCCATACTGGGTTCAAAGATAAAAACACTTTTTTGTGAAATACATCTTCTACTATTAAGGTCCAGTATGGCCAGAGCATTTAAGGTGCACCAATGAGTTCAGAATTTTGTATAGTATTGACAACCTGCCCCACTCAGAAACAAGCGGGCAAGATTGCAGCAGAATTAGTAAACCTTAAATTAGCCGCATGCGTACAGATATCCCAACCGATTACGTCTGTGTATCATTGGGAAGACGACATAGTCACAGACTCGGAAATACAAATTGTGATAAAAACGATGTCGAGTAAGCTGGATGCCGCACTTAAGCTGACATTGAGTTTACACCCCTATGATGTGCCGCAATGGATAGTGGTGGACAATGTATCTGGCAGTGAAACCTATTTAGATTGGATTAAAAGTAACCTGAAATGAAGTTTAAAAACCTTGTACTGTTTTTGTTTGTCGCCTGTATTGCTTTTCCGTGGTCTTGCATGGCGCAAAGTGATGATGCGTTAAAAGATTTATTTGCCAATGAAGTCGAATTTTTACCCGTCGAGCAAGCCTTTATGTTTGACTTTGATCAGCAAGGCGATGAGTTAATCATTCGTTTCACTGTGGCAGATGATTATTATCTTTATCAAAACCAATTCAGAACAGTCTCCAAAAACTCAGAAATAGGTGAGCCGCTTTACCCACAAGCGAAGATGAAAGAAGATGAGTTTTTTGATGAACCTCAGCCGGTTTTTTACCATGAGGTAGAGTTTTCATACCCTATTATTTGGTCCAAACAAGACGGCGTCGTTAAACTTCAATTTCAAGGCTGTGCAGAAGCAGGTTTGTGCTACCCGCCTACCACCCATGTGGTTTATCTCGATGAAGTGAATGGTGGAGCAGTAAGCGTCGATACTGCCGTATCCAGCACACCGGTTTCCTCCAAAGAATTACCGATAACCTCAACCAAGTCAGAGCAGTTTGTTTTGCTTGATAAGCTCACTGGCGATGACGCGTTAGGGATAAAACTATTAGCTTTTCTGATCCTAGGGATTGGACTTGCATTCACGCCCTGTGTTTTCCCCATGTACCCAATTTTATCAAGCATCGTTATTGGACAAGGTAAATCAATCAGCACTTCGCGAGCATTTAGTCTCTCATTTATTTATGTGCAAGGTATGGCAATCACCTACTCGTTGTTAGGGCTAGTCATTGCCTCGGCTGGCGCGCGTTTTACCGCTTACCTTCAAGACCCGATAGTGCTGGGTGTGATGATCCTTATTTTTGTATTGTTGGCGCTGGTCATGTTCGGCGCTTATGAATTGCAATTGCCGTCTAAATGGCAAGAGAAACTCAATGGAATGAGCAATAAGCAACAGGCCGGTAGTTATATTGGCGTGTTCATGATGGGCGTGATCTCTGGTTTAGTTGCCTCGCCTTGTACCACAGCGCCATTGACCGCAATTCTTCTCTATATTGCTGAGCAAGGCAACTTACTGCTTGGTTTCTCAGCACTGTACGCATTGAGTTTAGGTATGGGTATACCGCTAATCATCTTTGGCATGACCGGTGGTAAATTGTTACCTAAAGCAGGCAACTGGATGAACATCGTGAAGGTTACGTTTGGCTTTATGATGTTAGTCGTCGCACTCACTTTTGTTGAGCGCATGGTGGTTAGTGTTTGGACAGAATTTGCATGGGCAGGCTTGGGGCTCGCAACCTTCACTTATTTCTATGTAATGAATCAAAATTCTGCGACATCCTTGTGGAAAGGTATTCGTACATTTGTGATTTTTGCTGGTTTACTAGGCTCAGCTATCTATGGGTACCATCATTATACTAAGGCATACTCAGCACCATCGGCTATCAATGCAAATCACACCCAAGCAGGGCACCCTGAGTTTTTAGTGGTAAAAAACCTTGAAGATTTCGAAACTAAACTCATCGCCGCCAACGCCGATGGTAAAACCGTTATGGTCGACTTGTACGCCGACTGGTGTTTTGCCTGTAAGGAATTTGAAAAGTACACGTTTCCTGACGCCGACGTCATTGCGGCATTAGACGATACTGTTTGGATGCAAATCGATTTAACTGACAACACACCCACAAGTATTGAGTTTCAAGAGGCGTTTGGCGTACTCGGGTTACCGACCATCATGTTTTTTGATACATCTGGTGAGGAGTTATCTAATGGGCGCGTAACAGGCTTCATGAAAGCAGAACCATTTGCCCAACATGTAACCCAACTGCTTAACTAATCGCCAAACTCAACTTGTTGGAAATCAGCAAGTTGAGTTTGCTTGCCTCCCCAAAACACCTTTTACATCCTATTTTTGCACGCTTTTTGCCCCCAACAAGTGCAAGGGTAAAATAATTTCCAACCTTGTCCATTTTAAACCAAAGTTAACTTGCTCCAACCCTAATTAAGGTCTAATTTTAATATTCTGGATTTTTACCTTGGAAATGGAACAGTTGAATAAACATTGGCAGATCTTGTCGG
>JAOMVH010000062.1 GCA_028356795.1 Aliiglaciecola sp.
TTTTGTGATTGCCAGTTTTCATGAGCCGGTATTTACACCCACATCGCTCAAAGAACATACAAATACAGTAATTAACACCTTTGCAGGGGGCGATTGCCAAATTTTAGGTCACCCAGGAAACCCCAATTATCCATTAGATTATGAAGAGGTTATTCGGGCTGCTAAAGATCATAACGTTGTGTTGGAAATCAATAACAGTTCATTCACCCACTCTCGACAGGGAAGTGAGCCAATTTGCATTAAAATCATGGAATTGATTGATAAGTTAGACTGGAAAGTGGTTTTTTCAAGTGATGCGCATATCGCTTATCACCTGGGTGATTACTCAACAAGCATCAAACACGCAACCTCAATTGGCTTTCCCATTGAGCGCATTGTTAATCGGGATGCAAACTCGTTTTTGAACTTTTTAGGGCAACATAACAAATCGGTGGTTGATGAACTAGCGAGCTGGAGCGCGCAGTTTGCAAGCTCGAACTAAAGTTTATATCGCATAGCAACATTACATCGCTCGTAACTTTTTCCGTATTGGTTCATGATGTCTTTATCATGCTCAAAACCATTTTTTTCGTATAAATGAATGGCCGCTTCACAATCGGCATTGGTCAAAAGGAACAAACACTCTGGTTTCATCAGCACCGCTTGTTGGATGACGTGTTGCAATAAAATCTCTCCGACTTTTAGTCCTCGCGCATTTTCTAAAACACCCATTTTTGTCAGTTCAAAACAACCTTCCTGCTTCTTCAGCAAAGCACAGGTGCCAACCACTCCCATAGTCGGATGTATTGCGAACCAAATTCTTCCTCCCTTATCAATAATATTATGTTGGGGGTAACGCAGAACTTGCTTGTCTACCTCTTCGAGCACAAACATTTTCTCAATCCATTGACTGTTAATGGAGTCGAAGTAAGGCGCAAACTCTGGGCTAAAATCAACAATAGAGATTTGTTGTTTAATACTTTCATCTACATGCTGTGCAGTAAACTGATCAATACTTCTGAGTAACAGAGAGCGTTTGGCCAATGCTTGCTCAAAGGTGATTAATGATTGATAAAATTGATTGTCTTGTTCTTCACATAAATCTTTTGCTGCCCCCTCGACCGCTTGCCATACGGGCTTCATCTGCGTAACACGGGCTTTACCTTTGTCAGACAAAGACATATATTTTTTACGTGAATCATTTTTTTCCACGTCAACTTGGATCAATTCTTCGGCCAGAAGCTGACGACAAAACTGACTCAAGGCAGGCTGCGACAAGCCTAAATACTCAGATGCTTCCACCACACTAACACGGTGTTTCTTATCGATAAGCGCAAGTAAGGTAAACCACTTTGGCTGTATATCCATATTAAAATGTTGATAAATAGCAGCGGCATCGGCAAGCATTCGCTCGCTTAAACGTTTTAATCGACTGCCAAGGGCAAGTTCGCCAAGCTCATCTAAAAAGTCATTCGACATAAGGGCTCCAAGCACTGTGAAACATATATATTACTATTTATATAATCACCTATATAAAAATGCAAGCCTTACGGGTTATTGAACTTTAGGTTGGCCGATGGAACTTGTGATTGAGGTTATCTTGTTTATTGAAAATGATAATTCAATGTATAAAAGTGCTTGCCATCCTTGATATCAATACTCATGTTTCCTGCCATACCTGACAACTCGTCGGTTGCAGAATCAGGCACAATATCGATAACCAAAGAGGGCACTCCCTTGTTCATTGTGCCGGTGTGCATCAACACAAAGCTGCCGCTTTTACCGGCCACCTTTCCAGTAAAGGTCTCAATCGCCACATAGCCCGCCGAACCTTCTACTTGGGTTCGATGGCTTAGCATCTGTCCTTTACCGACACCATCAAGCTCGCCGCTATAGATTTTGCCAATGGTCATTCGACCCACTGAAAACTCATCATCTTGCTGGGGTTGCATAGTGACTTCAAAAGTTCCATTTAGTGTGTTCATGGTATTATTTCCTTTTATGGTTGGCTGCACAAAGGCATGTAGGCTGATGCTACAGAAAAACAATATAGCCATACAAACAATGGGTTTTATACTTGGCATCGCATTACAGGTTATCTGGGATTATTTTATAATAGTATACGTGACTGTATAAATATCCAGTTAAATTTAAATCAGACGTCGTATTTATCTTTGATTGATGAAATAGTAAACGTCGACCAAGGGACATTATTTATTGGAATTTATTGTTGTCAAAGCCTGTTTGGCGGCAATCAGTGCTCCTTCAATATAGCCACCATGCTGCTGCGCACTCTCGGTGGATGCCAATAAAATACGATCATTCCACAATGAAGTTGGGTGCAAACCATATCTTGGGTGGTGAGACGGAGAAATACGGTCAAGGTTTGTCGCCGTTTCCGGCTCACAGGACCAGTCTTGAATAACAATTCCTTTAATTTCCACTTCAAAAAGCCCTTGGATTTGATGCTTAATTGCGTCTTCCAACACCTGCTTGCCCATAGCGCTGCGTTGATTTGCATCAAAACCAATGAAGCCAAATAGGGCATGGGTGCTTGAATCACTGGCATCATGGATTTCAACAAGTGGACCTTTTTGGCTATAGACAAAACCGCTATGGCCCTTATCACGCCAGCTTGAATGCTCTGTGTAAATAACGGCTTTGGCATGGCCAGCCATCCAGGTAGGAACCCCAGACCAAGTTTTGATGACGGAATCATCTAGTGCAGGGATAAAATCAACTGTATCGGCAATGAGTCTGGGTGGCATGGCAAGTACTAATTGCTTGACGGCAATCTTTTCGATTGAATTGTCCCCTTGCTTTACGGTTGCACAGATCCCTTCTTGAGTTTTATCCACGGCGATTAACTGAGTTGCGTTACGTAATGTCTGGCTGGGAATATCGTCTAGCAATCGATTGATAAGAGACTGCCAGCCCTGTTTTACACGATATGATACGTCTGAGTGACTAGCGGGTATGCGCTGGATACCCTGCTGAGTTTCAAATAAACCATGACCCGAAGCATACTGCTCAAAGTAAGGAATATTTAGTTGATTCAATAATCCTAAAACATGCTGATGTGGTGGCCAGAGCCAAGCCGGTCCCAAATCCACCTTGCCAACAGGATCAGACAGTATACGCCCGCCAATGCGGTTGCGGCTTTCAACTAGCTCAATCTGCTGGCCTTGCAGACAAAGTTCACGGGTGAGGAACAAACCCGCTAGCCCGGCACCGACAACTAGAGTGTCGGTTTGCCGCACCAACGCATTTTCACTCTCACTATTGCTCACATCCATCAAGCTTTTTGTACTCGCTGTATTTGATTTTCAACATCGTCCAAATAGCCAGTTTTCAACCAAAAACGAGCTCCTTGTGGCCCCGCCACTAGACTTATTTGGCTCAACGTAGGCACACGCAACCAATCCTGCTCAGTTAGCTCCTGCGTGTTGTCAATCAAAGTACCGGATACCAGCAAGAGTTCAGCGCCGTTTGGCGTGTCGATATCGAACATCTGATTTGGCGCAACATCAACCATACTGACGTTTTCAATTGCATCTTTATACAGAGATAACCAGCGTACGCCTGCTTGCTCTGGATCATCCGAATACTCAGCGCTTTGTGTATCGACAGAAAATTGCCTGGCGTCGTTAGGACGAAACTGCCAGAGTTTGACAAAAATCGTACAGCCCGACTCAGAGCTAGGTGTGTGCCGAGTATTGGGAGGGTTGCGCACATAGGTGCCGGCCGGGTAATCACCATGTTCATCCTGAAAGACACCATCAAGCACCAAAAACTCCTCACCACCAGTGTGCACATGGGCCGAGAAATGACTTCCAGGGGCATAGCGAACAATACTTGTGGCACGAGCCACCTCATCACCAACTCGGTCCAATGGACGGCGGTCAACGCCGGCCATTGGCGATGCTAACCAAGGTGACTGCTGACTATGTACCAGTACTTTTTGACTGAAATCGGCATGTATTTTCATGTCATCTCCTCGCTAGGATTGAAAACTAGGACGTTGGCTGACTTTGTCTTGCCAAGCTTTTAAGTGAGTTAATTGTTGTGGTATTTCGATATTTGCAAATGCTGCAAACACTAAACCCGCGTGCAATGTAATATCTGCCACACTAAATTGCTCACCAGCAATATACGCCTGCTGTGCCAATACTTGATTAGCATAGTCCAAGCCCTTCAATGCCAGCTGTTTTTGTTGCTCGCCCCAAGCTGGATTTTGGTTGGTTTCCAAAGCCGGTCCGAGTCCATCAGTTGCGTGGTGAAAATAAGCCGCTACCGCATCTAAAACCATTGACTCCATTCTTCGCTGCTGCATTGTTACGATCGCCCGGTGTTTGGGATCATCTCCGGTTAAGCTTGGGCCATCAAAGGTATGGTCAATATATTCAATTATGGCACTGCACTCAGAAATATAAGTACCGTCATCAAGCTCTAAAACGGGTATCGCGCCTGTAGGATTTTTTTCCAAAAAATCAGGGGTGCGATGCTCACCATTCATGACATCAACATCAACAAACTGCGCATGGGAAAGTGCACCTTTCTCAGCAAGGGCAATGCGAACTCTCAGAGGGTTAGGGAAATTAGGAACGTCGTATATCTTCATTTTGTTTCTCCAAAGGGGTAAAAATTAAACGTGCAAAATATTTACCTATCTACTGATAGGTAAATAAAGATACAGCAAGATCGTATGGCTGTCAAAATTTGATCGCAACTCACAATTGCACCAGCTTAATTGCGCTCTTTACCATTGATTACCTTGTGTGCCACAATCCTGTTGTGATCGAATGACTAGGAAAATGTGACAGATGCCAAAAGTAACTGCGGAACAAATTATTGATATCGCTGAAAGCATGATCCGAAGCAATGGTTATCATTCGTTTAGCTTTCGAGAAATAGCCAGTCAGGTGGGGATTAAAAGCTCCAGTGTGCACTATCACTTTCCAACCAAAGCCGACCTAGCCGTCGCGGTTGCAAAACGTTATTCCGATTCATTTTTTGCTCGCCTAGATGAGCTCTCCGCACAATTTGAAGAACCTGAGGTTCTCATAAATGAATATGTGAACATGTTTAGAGCGGCCCTTACTATTGATCGAAAATTGTGTTTATGCGGCATGTTGGGCGCTGAAAAAGCAGTTCTGCCACCGAGTGTATTACCAGAGGTGAAGGGATTTTTTATTCGAAACTTAGTTTGGCTGTCTCATGTAGCTGTAACCCATGGCAGCAATTTATCAGAAGATGATATCCATCAACGTGCAAGTTGTTTGTTAGCGAGTCTGGAAGGCGCGCTTATTATCGCTCAAACACTCGAAGACGACGAATCGTTTGAGAATATTGCAAGCTTGAGCCAGCAAGACTTTATGACAGTATTTTAGAACTAGCACGACAAAAAGCTAATTAACCTCAATTCTGGATAAGAAATGTCGACAACTTTAAATTTTTCTTATTTATTTCAACAATATAGAGGTGGTGAATGGCTTGTTATCTGTTTTTTGTCGGTAAGTGCTGTGATTTAAGCGTCTATCAAGGGTTGGGGTTAAATAATCTAAAAATTCCGCTCTTATCATCAAACATGTATCACTAGGCCGATACGTATAAAAAGAATAATGGAAAAGTTGAACTTTGAATAAGAAGGTGAAGTATTTTAAGCTCGTTGATTGAACACGGTTCAAAATAGACAACACCAATAATCTTCCGAATATGGCATTTATTCATTGCTGCAATATGCTTTAATGGCCGTATATACGTGCACGATTTAAAAATATAAGACAATAATAAAAGGGAAAACACATGCGTATTCGCTTTATCGCTTTATTTCTATCGGGTTTATTTATAAGCTTAAATAGCTATGCAAGCTTAGTGATGACACCCACCCAAGATCCAGATCTTGTCTATAACGACACACTATTAAGTGGTAGTTACGATACTAAGGTTACTCATCCAGATGAAATATTGGGGTTTCCCATTGGTCAGCGAATGGCGTCTCCGGCCCAAATCACTGCATCAATTCAAACTTGGGCTAGTAAAAGTAATCGTATCAAAGTGGTTGAGTACGCCCGCAGTCATGAAGATCGCCCTTTGTTTGCGGTTTTCCTGTCGAGCCCAGAGAATTTAGCCAAACTTGATGATATATACAAAGATATCGAAACCTTGTCTGATCCCAGAAAAACCAACAGCAGTGAAGCCAATCGGATCATCGAAAGATTACCTGCTACTGCATGGATGGCCTACTCCATTCATGGCAATGAAACCTCTGGCGCAGACGCCGCGTTAACGGCCATTTATCACCTTACTGCTTCTCAAGACAAAGAAGTGATAGATTTGTTAGCCAACATGGTGGTGGTGATTGATCCTATGATGAATCCCGACGGACGGGATCGTTTTTCTAAATCATTAGAACAGTATCGTGGCGTAGCTCCCAACGTTGACGATCAATCGTTATTGCATCGAGGCGACTGGCCTTCAGGTCGCACCAATCACTACTTTTTCGATTTAAACCGAGACTTCTTTTACCTGACACAGCCAGAAACCGTTGGCCGGGTAAAAATGATCAACAAATTTCGTCCTCAGCTAATGATTGATGGTCATGAAATGGGCCCACAAGACACCTATTTAATGGGGCCACCACGCCAACCATTAAATTTTAACATTGCACCAAGCCTACAAAAATGGGCTGAGACCTTTGCACAAGACCAAGGGGCTGCGTTCGACGCAAAACAATGGCGTTATTACACCGGTGAATGGTTTGAGAACTGGTACCCAGGCTACTCAAATTACGCCGAGTATCGTGGTTCGATGCATATTCTTTATGAGCAGTCTAGAATGGCCGAAGATGGCGTACGTCGTCCAGAAGGTACGGTGCAAACTTATAAAGAGTCGGTACATCATCAGTTTGTCAGTACGATTGCCAACCTTGAAACCTTATCTACCCATAGTAAAAAGATGTATCAAGACTATTGGGCTGACAGAAAATCACTGTTAGCTAGTGATAGTGACTATGCCAAGCGCACTTATGTGATTTTAGCTAATCAAAACCTTGGTCGTACTCAAGCCTTGGTTGACCGACTTCTCGCCCAAGATATTGAAGTATTTGTGGCTCAAAAGGATATTAAAGCTAAAAACGCAGTCAACCAAATGGGCCAAACCCTGTCGAGCACAACCATACCTAAAGGCAGCATTATCATTCCGAACCGCCAGCCTGAAGCGAGATTGTTAGCAGCAATAATGGAATTTGATGCCAAAATCAAACCAATAACTTTGCAAGAAGAAAGGCAACGTATCTTACGTGAAGGTCGTTCTATCATGTATGACACCACGGCATGGAACTTGTCTATGATGTACGGTCTCGATGCCTTGACCGTGCCGCAAAATATGACTCGCTCAGTTGCGCCTTATCAACAACCTACCACAAACCAAACACAAGCTGATCCCAAAGCAATCGCTTGGTCTGTGAATGGCAACGATGATCGTTCTGTTGCATTTGCTGCCCGTTTAATGGAACAAGGTGTTGAAGTTAGAGTTGTCGACAAGCAAGCTCAGTATAACGATCAGGTTCACCCCCGCGGATCGGTAGTCGTTACTACCACCGACAATGTCAAAAGCGCCAATTACATTGACACAGTTAACCAGACCGCAACAGAGCTTGGCCTAACAATACAAAACATGTATGCCGGCTTGGGTGAAGGTGATTTACCCGATTGGGGCGGCCGCCATTTCCGCTTATTACAACGTCCACAGGTTGCGATCGTCAGCCACGATGATGTTAGAAGTTATGATGCAGGAGCCACCTGGTGGAGCATCGATCACCACTTAGGGATCCGACATAGTCAAATCAACAAAGGCTCATTAGCTCGCATCGATTTGCGTCGATACAATGTTCTGATAATGCCAACAGGTTCATCATTAGACAAATCACAAACACACGCTCTAAAAACTTGGATTGAGCAAGGTGGCACCTTGATTACTCACCAGTCTTCAAGTGCTTCACTTGCAGGCAAAAATGGCATAGGAAATGTAAAACTACTCAATCATACCTTTGAAGACGCCGAAGATTTTGACACGGCGTTGCAAAGAGAGTGGCTGGCCACACAAGACATTGCGCCCTCCGTATTGAAATTACAGCATGACCTGCCTAGCAATATTGCCTATCCATGGAGTGATGCACCAAAACGTCTTAAAGAAAAAGAACTGGAAAAACGTGAAAAATGGCAAAAACTGTTCATGCCCTCTGGCGCTATGGTGGCAGGTAGAACCGACCAATTGCATTGGTTAACATTTGGTGTGAATGAAACCCTTCCGTTATTATACAGTAAGCTTCCGGTACTTATGTCTGACGAGAGAAGTGAGGCTGTTGTGCGAGTGGGTGTATACAAACCTGTCGATGACAAGCAAACTGATGACGAAAAAGAAGCTGATGCTTGGTATACCTTACCCAAAGGACAAACTCTGCAGGTTAGAATGAGCGGCCTACTTTGGCCAGAAGCCGCACAGCGTATAGCCAACTCTGCTTATCTCACTAGAGAACGAATCAAGAGTGGCCAAGTGATTATGTTTGCAGGCCAGCCTAACTTTAGAGGGTCAACAAGAGGCACTAATCGTCTTCTATTGAATGCGATCGTTTATGGGCCAGGATTAGGTGCTAGGCAAAATATAGTCCTCTGACAGAGATAGAAAACGGTCATATTGTCTGTTTAATACGGTCAAAAGGTAGACATAAAAACGGTTAGTGGTTAAATTGCTAGCCGTTTTTAACCCCACTGATTTTGGGCTTTAAATTTTCCCTTGATATCGCAACAAGCAAAGGCCGGACATGAGACGAGATATACAGTTACTTCGTGGTATAGCGGTATTGGTAGTGGTGCTATACCACAGTAAGCTGAATGTACTCGCTCATGGATACCTTGGGGTAGACATATTTTTTGTTGTTTCTGGCTTTTTAATTACTTCAATTATTCTAAAAGGGTTACAAAACGAGTCATTTAGCTTTATACAGTTTTATGTTCGACGGGCAAAAAGACTTCTCCCCGCTTTATACTGCACTTTATTGTTTACCTCTTTTTTGGGCCTATTTCTGCTTACTTCGCAGCGATGGTCTGAGTATATTGCACAATTAGTCGGGGCACTCACGTTCACTGAAAACATGGTTCTGCCGACCCAAATTGGCTATTTTGATAATGCTGCTGATGGCAAGCCTTTATTACATATTTGGTCATTGTCACTTGAAGAACAATACTATTTTTTCCTGCCTCTTTTTCTATTCATAATCCCGAAACGTTATCGGTTTCACGGATTGCTATTTTTATTTACTATAAGCATAGCGTGGTGCTTCTCTTGGGTTTATGCCTCTAATCAGGTTCCGTCTTTATTGTGGCGCATCTCTGAGGCGCAAAAAGCAGAATGGGCATTTTATCTATTTCCAACACGTGCATGGGAGCTCTTGGCTGGGTCGTTGTGCGCGTGGTTAATGTTGCACCAACCTTCATTCACGATACCAGCTTGGTTGAAAACCATAAGCGTCATCACATTACTAGTTTTGTGCGGCGTCAATATCACCCCTCAACATCCTAGCATCGAAGCTGTGTTTATTGTTTTAGCAACATCATTTATTTTGTTGGGTGACGATAAGTGGCTTGTTAACCATAAAGTCATCAAAACTGTGGAGCGCATTGGTGACTGGTCTTATTCTGTGTATTTAGTTCATTGGCCATTATACGCATTCGCATTTTTAGCATACGTTGAACAAATTCCAGTATGGGTCAGCGTTTTATTAGTACCAGTTTCTATCGGGCTTGGTTATGCACAATTTAGATGGGTAGAAACGCCATTTCGAAAGGGCCAGTTTCAACATATTTTTGCTAATTGGTACACAGTAGCAGGGACAACCGCTCTTGTTTTTTTGCTCCCCGTGTTAATTGCTACTCAACGATTTGAACCTTTGCCGGACCAAGCTGCTATGCCTACAACGAATTATGGATTGTCTGAGGTCTGTGACAATGGATTTAATAAAGATGGAACGCTAAAAGTACAGTGTCTCTCTGATGGTAAAATCAATATTGCGGTATGGGGAGATAGTTACGCCATGCATTTGCTTCCGGGTATCGTTAAAAATCACTCTGGCGTTGTGCAAATAACAAAAAGCGTATGTGGACCACTCATAGACATCGCACCTATTTATAAAAATTATTTAGAACCCTGGGCAAACGAGTGCTTAGAATTCAACAATCAAGCACTGAACTACATAAGTAGCCACTCAACATTGACCCATGTAGTTTTAAGTTCGCCATTTCACCAGTATATGAACTTTGAAAATGGTCAAATGTTGACACCAAACGGTCTAGTTCAAAGCAGTTATGAACGTTTATTAGAAGGGCTAGCAAACTCAATAGAAAAGATTAAGCAACTGGGGCTCACACCAATTGTTATATCTCCCCCACCTAAATCAGGGTTTAATATCAAAGATTGCCTTGATCGGAAATATAGCTCTGCTTTATTGCTGCGAAATGGTTGTAACGTTGAAATGCAGGAGTATCAGGCTCATCAACAAACAGTCAATCAACTACTTTCACAGATCGAATCAAAAGCCAAAGTTATATGGCTAGATAAATTAATGTGTAACCAGCAATATTGTGAAACCTATGTTGAAGGAACCTATTTATATATTGATAGTGGTCATTTATCGGCTAAGGGATCTCAAAAAATTCTCGGTCAATTAGATTTGACGATATTGTAGCAACTTATTGCTCGCTCAAACATAGCCTGTTTATTTTTTAAACAAATCAATGGTTTAATAAAATGCTTTCTATAATAATCAGAAAGGTTTTTATTTTGAAAGGGTTTGTACGAATTTTGTACGTATGAAAAATCATACCTTGGTATTCATACCGTTATATCACTACTGCTCATTTTATCGTCTAATGCGCCCCGTCAAAAACACAGCACAATCATTTTTTAGAATTTTATAAGGGTATAACAATGTTGAAAATCGTTAAAACGTCTATCGTAATCGCTGCCGCATCTTTCGCTCTAGCTGGTCAAGCAAATGCCGACGTAAATGATGCCCTTCAAAACATCTGCACTATCGTCAAAGCAGATGATAAAGGCGAACTACGTAAAAAAATGAAAAGTGTTCAAACTAACTACAAATTGAAGCTTCAAGACTATTACACCGGTGTTAGCTGTAACGGTGAGAGCTTAATCCGCACCGCGTTTAAAGCAAACGCTGTAAAAGCAGGTAGCTTGTTAGTGAAAAAAATGCCTAAGAGCCAATTGAGTGCGCCAGAAGCTGATGGCCTAACGATTCAAGCATGGGCTTCTGAGCAAGGTTTGATGGATTCGCCAATCGGAACTGTGTTGAGTAGCCGTATATAGGGCTTAAACCACACATTTATACGCACAAATTATATTTATAAAAACGGCTTCAAATTGAAGCCGTTTTTTGTTTATTAAAATACTAGTGACATGCTTTTGATTACCGAAGGCGTATTTTCCAATCAAGCCAACATCACTTCTTTCTAGCAATAATAAAAATTCCCGCGTTTTTTTGTGGTTGCCAAAAATGTTCTATTTCAAATCCTTGCTCGATTAAACACTGCTTCAACTCTTCACCACTAAAAAAGCTAAGTGTCGGAATTAGTCCTGCAAATTGTCCAATGGGAGCCAACAATCTCAAAGGCCACAGGTGTTTCACACAGGCTGTACTTGAAACAAACAACCCTTCTGGTTTAAGAAGATGATGAACGGTTTTAATGGCTCCCTGCCAACCTTCCAATAAATGCAGAATACTTATACCAATTTCAGTAAGTAATTAGCCACTCAGAATGCATCCAGCGGATTTTCATCAAGGCGTCGTTGTGTAGAAATGGTTGTTCCCTTTTAAAAAACGAGAACGCAGAAGAAAAGCCGCTAGAGCATTCCCTTTGGGCGAATTTTAAAAGGATTTACTCTGCGTTGCTCGACCTCGAAAGAGCACCACTATTACTTCTTTCAAGCGCCTTGATTAAATCCTTTTAAATTTTCGCTGAGTGACTAATTACTTACTGAAATTGGTATTAAACCCAGTACAACATCCATTGATTGATGCTCACAGCTGATACCGTCAAGTGTGTTGATCTCGAATTCAATGTTTGAGATAGCTTGTTGTTGCACTTTATTTTTAGCGATTTCAATCATCTTGCTAGAAATATCAATGGCTCTTATGGAGTGAACAAAGGATGAATGCGCAATGGCAGTGGAGCCTGTACCGCAGCCAAATTCAAGCACCTTCATATCAGGGTGCAGGTAGGTTTGGGTGTGTTTTAGCTTGGTTTGATATGCTTGTTCATTTGCAACTGGCTGCTTTGAATACTTAGTTGCTATGCGATCCCAAAATTTTGCAGAGTTATTCATTCTCTCTTTCCTTTAAAATTGATAGCCAATTCGAATCGATGCGCCAGTGTTTTTGGTGTCACTTTTTGAACCTTCACCGTAACCACCTTCAAGTTTTACGTGCCAACCTGAGTGAGCAAGTTCATCTAAGTAGAAACTGTAGGTTACGCCAACCCCATTGATAGTTTCTTCATCGAATATATTTGCCAATACACAGGCCAAAACGCCTTGTTGTTCGGCACAAGGGTTTTCTTCGTTTTTAATGCCAATGGCACCAAGAACCACGCCAACCCTATGCCGATTGTCTGCGCTAAGGGATTGCTCAAACCCTACGCTTATCCCGTCATCTAACCCAGCTTTGTAGTTCACATGCCAGCGCTGAGATCTGTCTTTAGTTGACCAAGAAACCTCAGGAACCAACACAAAGGGATAACCACCAGCTATGGAGAAGTCTAATTCTGCGGCTCTCGGGGCGGTAAAAAGTGTCCCAAGCATTAACACCGTTAAGGCTCCTTTACATTTTAAATTCACGAATTCAATCCTCGTTTGTGTTGTTTACCAATAAGATGTTCAAGACCC
>JAOMVH010000063.1 GCA_028356795.1 Aliiglaciecola sp.
CAAACTTAACTTCAGTTGTTGTTACCCAAGGTATTTGACCGCCAAGCCAATACGCATCATTTTGTCTACTAGGAGTTCCACCAGAAGAAACTTTAGCAATATCTTCTATTACACCTTTTTTCCATCCATTAGGCACCATAACCTAACTCCTTCAAGTAGCCTTCCATTTCTGCTTCAAGGGTTTGAAGCTCATCTTTAAGTTGCACACGTTCAGTGCGCACTGCCACTAAATCAATCTCAACTTCTTCTTCAAAGGTATCAACATAGCGAGGGATATTGAGGTTAAAGTCGTTTTCTTTGATTTCATCAAAACTGGCGAGGTATGCGTACTTGTCTATACTTTCACGCGCTTTATAAGTGTCGATAATCTTCTTAATGTTTTCGTCAGTTAACTGGTTTTGGTTTTTACCTGACTTGAACTCACGGCTGGCATCAATAAACAATACATTGCTATCGGTCTTGTGTTTTTTAAATATCAAGATGGCGGCTGGAATACCTGTACCGAAGAACAACTTTTCTGGCAAACCGATTACGGTATCAAGCAAGTTTTCTTCAATCAGTTGTTGTCGGATTTTGCCTTCGCTTGATGCTCTAAATAACACACCATGTGGCACTACCACTCCCATTCGGCCCGTTTCTGGTTTTAAGGTTTCAATCATGTGGCTGATAAAGGCATAATCACCTTTTGTTTTTGGTGGAATACCTCGTCTAAAGCGCCCATAAGGGTCGTTGCTGGCATCATCATGTCCCCACTTATCAAGTGAAAATGGGGGGTTGGCTGTCACTACATCAAAGTGCAGTAAGCCGTTTCCGTCTTTCTCTTTTAGTAATGGGTTACGAATGGTGTCGCCCCATTCAATGCGGTGGTTATCTTCACCGTGGAGGAACATGTTCATTTTGGCGAGCGCCCAAGTTGAGCCAATCGCTTCTTGTCCAAATAATGCGTATTTTTTGGAGCCAGAGTTTTTACGTACCATAGCGCCACATTTAAGTAGCAATGAGCCACTTCCTGTACATGGGTCGCAGATTTGGTCGCCTTCAACTGGCTCTAAAACCGTTGCTAAAAGAGTCGAAACTTCGGGTGGGGTATAATATTCACCAGCGGTAGCACCACTGCCAGCAGCAAAGTGTTTGATAAGGTATTCGTAGGCATTACCGATGATATCTAAACTGCCCACACGCTCTGAGCTTAAATCTAAAATGTCTTTACCAAAGTCTTCCAATAAGTGACGAAGTAAGTCGTTCTTTTGTTTTTCTTGGCCTAATCGATCAGTGTTAAAACTGATGTCTTGGAATACGTTTTTAAGCTTGCTGCCGTTGGCTTCTTCAATAGCGTGAAGGGCTTTATCGATGCGCTCACCATTGCCTGCTTCATAGCGCTTTTCATATAGATCCCAGAAACTTGCACCTTCTGGCAGTACAAAGCGCTGTTTCGACATCATGGCGTGAATAAGCTCAGGGTTATCGCCATATTGGGCAACCAGTTTGTTGTATTCGTCTTTATAAACATCAGAGATGTACTTTAAGAACAGCATTGTCAGGATGAAGTCTTTATAAGTATCGGCACTGATCACACCACGGAAGGTGTCACAAGCAGCCCATACTGCTTTATTGATATCATCCTGATTGATTGTCGTTTTATTCATGTTACTTCCTTTATTGATGGTCTTTATATTGACTAAGTATATTGTTTGAAACTTGTGTTATTTCTGATTTTCGGTTGGCAATAAGGGCTTCAAAAAGTTTCTGTTCTTTTAAAACTAACGCGTTCATTTCAATAAGCTTATATTGAATATCTTTAGGAGGAACTGTTAGCTCCATGTTTTCAAATACAGACTTCCGAATGCTAACTTGAAGTGAGCCTTCTGCTGACTTTTTGAGATATTGCTGGATTTGACTCTGATTAATTTGCCATGCAATGAATTCGGGGAGTACTAATTGGCTTTGTAGTCGTATGATAAAAAAGTGAGGGCTAACAACTAAGTTAGATGGTTCACTTTGTATACTCGTCGCAAATATATTTTTACCTCTTGAAGGAACAATCACATCACCTGTCTTTAACCAGTTTACTTTTGTGCGACTTGCTACATTCGTTTTAAGTAAGCGTTGCCAATTGAGCTTATCTCCAGCAGAAGGCAGATCCTTTATCTGAATGACTAACCCGTTACCGTTGAGGTCTTCCTTTATTTTCCCTCGAAAGGGATGGCCCGCCATTATGGCGGCTAAACTTTTTAAAATCATTTTCAATGCATCATTTAGAATGATGCATTGACATTATCATCTTTCACGAGAAAGTCGAGTGTATTCTAAACAAGGCTGCTGCTTTTCGCGCATTTTTAATGCATGATTAGAATGGTGTCGATATGTTGGGGTATCTAGATATGATAAGTAGAGGGATGATTTGTTACTGCGATAGTGTCTCTGAAATTGAATGTGAAGCTATAAACTTATATTGGGAGATGGATGATTCTGCCAATAGTGGCTTCTCGTTCACCGTCTCCGAGCTTCAAGCAAAATTTAAAGGGCAAATAAGTAATCTCAACACACTTATTAAGAAGAAAAGCTTTTTTACTTTTGACTCTACTTCCTCAGCATGCAGTTGGTGCGGCAAAAGAACTATTGCCTACAAGCGAAAAGACGTTCTGGATATCAAAAAATCTGATGTATATGTTTGTAAAACTTGTATCCACGAAAAGCAAGAAAGAGAGAGGCTTGAAGAAGAGCAGCGAAAGCGAGCGTTGTTCAGCGCTATAAAAAATATCAAAAAACAGATGTTATTTGGTAAATTAAGCCTCAGTACTCTCTCATACGTAGAGAAGTTTTATTTGTTTTTGCTATTGTCAGAGTACTATGAAGCCGACGGTGAGCCGCTTAAAATTGACGTCGACAACTTTTGCCTGGCGGGCAGTAGCGAATCAGACCATCAATATATAAGCCAGTTAGTTCAGAAAAACGTACTTATATCGATTAAAGAGATCCCAGATGAAATCAGGATGTTAACTGATAAATTGGTTTTTGAGGGGCCTAACGCCTTTTCAAGGCATGACTGGATGGGAACGGCTCGTCGCAGCGAAAATTACTTTATATCAAACCCGTTCAAAGTGGGTGTCTATTTGTGTCAATGTGAAAAAGGCGGAAGTACTTCCTCCTTGTTACAAACACTCTATACCGATATATGTGAGATGAACCTCACTCGACGGGACTTTGAAGACATTTCGATTTTAGTGGAAAGTGTAAGGCTAGGTAATTTGTACGACATTGTCGATTGGATCAGTGATGACTGTCGCATCCCAGTGGAGAAATCGATTAAACTTGAAAATTTGCTAAAACATCTCGCGAAATCTTACCCTTTGCGAGTTTGCTGTTGGTTGCTTTACTCTCAAGCTGATAAAGTGGCTGCACACCTACATAAAACCAATACTCCTAGCTATGTCTCAAAAAGGTTACTCGCAAAAAAAACCGATGACTACCTGACTTTAGCAAAAGAGAAGGGTTGGGAGTTTTCCTACACCAAAAAGCTACCTGATGACATTGAAACGTCAGCACTTGAATCCTTAGTCGCTGACCATTTTTTAGAAGGGCACTTTAATTGGCAAATGCTGACTACATCAGAAGTCATTGCTGGCTGGACTAAGAATGCGAAACTAGTCGACGACAAAACTTTGACGAATTAGTATCATACTTTATTATACATACTATTTTTAAATCATTGATATAATGCCTATATATTTATATTAGTATGAAAAATAGGGTTATTATTGATAGTCGGCATTCTCGCTACGATCACCCAAACTGGCCGCCCAGGTGACTTTTTTGGTGGTTTCTGGTCTATCAACTCGCCATAGGTGATCAAGCTCTTGTTGCAATAACAGAAAACCTTTACGGGTAATTAATGGGGTTCTCAATGAAAAAATTCTCCCTTGACAGAAACTTTTATTACGTTACAAACACTTATGTTTAAAAACAAATGTTCTTCTAGAAATTGCTTCGATTTATTCATTATAACCTGACTTTTATTAGTCAAATTTGTTCCAAAAACCAGCTAAATTAAACAGGCGAACCAATCCACTTTGCGCTAGGCTTTTTAGTACTTAAACGGCAAAGCGACTAGCACCTCCTGCCTTGTCAATGTCGTTTAAAAAGCGCGCTGTATATGGCCTTGCTGCAAACCTTTTACAGTGTATTGAGTTACAACGTTTCAAAATCGAGGATATATTTTAACATTATTTTTCGAGCTAAAAACGTCAGTTTCATTTGTTCAATTTCGAGCAATGAAACAGTAAACAATTAGGCAGCATTGAAATTATTAACCCGGACTAATTCTGGGCCTCAAGGTCGAATAGAAAGACCAATAATAGTGTGGATTAAGGTTCAGCATGGAAATAGCTGGTAAGTGAAAAAAGCCGGATACCTCGTGAGGATTCCGGCTTTGTTCTTTCTGGTAAAACTAAGTGCTTACTGGGTAGCTGGCTTGCTCATGATCTCAAGCAGTTCTACTTCAAAAATCAATGTTGAGTTAGGTGTGATTTTGCCTGTAGCACGTTCGCCATAAGCAAGATCTGATGGAATATAGAATTTGTATTTAGATCCAACATTCATATATTGCAAACCTTCAGTCCAGCCTTTGATAACACGATTAAGTGGGAAAGTAGCTGGTTCACCGCGGCTGTATGAAGAATCAAACTCAGTACCATCTAGCAGTGTGCCTTTGTAATGCACTTTTACTGTGTCTTGTGCAACTGGCTTGTCACCTTCTGCAGCGACTAGCACCTCATATTGAAGGCCTGACTCTGTGACAGTAATATTTTCATTTTTTGCATTTTCTGCAAGCCATGTTTTACCCTTTTCGATATTGACTTGCGCTTTAGCGACAGCGGCTTCACGCATTACTTTGTCTAAATCACTGTTCAGTGTTTGAATTTGAGTAAGATCGAATTGCGCATTACCTTGCATTGCAGCAGTAAAGCCTTTCAATACCAATTCTTTATCAAGCATCACATTCATATCAGCTTGTTCGCCCATGCGTTGCTCAACAAATGTGCCAACACTTGCGCCAAATGCATAAGCTTGCTTTTGTGCTTCATTTTCAAATTTGACCTCTTCAACTAGCAAAGGATCAACACTTTGTTGCTGACAGGCGGTCATGCTAAATGCTGAGGCGACAACAAAAGCAATGGCTGCTTTTTTCATTATAATTCTCCAAAACGTAAATAAATCAATAAGTTTGCTGCAAGGCTGAAACAAATTGTGATTAGGTATAGTTATTTTCAGCGCTTATACTAAAGGAACTAGTGTGATAAACAAACCCTAGTCGCAACCCATTACCTAACCTAGAGAGGCCAGAGCCAAATTATGAACAGCAAAACGGTTATTCTTGTTGCCTTTTTTCTCCAATTTTTAATCGCTTGCTCTGGACCTGCGAGTAAGCCAGAAAAAACCGTACGGCAAGCTCAAGAAGGGGTTTATCAAGCAGATATTTCTGCCGACCAAACCATGAGTGTAGTGTCTACTTCTCAAGAAGGAATTTTAGTGTGGGACCTAAGTACTGGGCAGCAAAAATACAAATGGAGTCACGAAGAAGAGGGAGATAACAGCAACACCGTTGGATTGGTGCACATTGCCGCGGACAATTCCTATGTTGTGACTGCCGATAGAGAAGCGTTTGCACTTTGGAATTTGACCACAGGAGAGCCTGAGGGTTTTTGGCGAATTGATGAGGCGAGCGTAAGAGATATTGCCGTATCTAATTATGGTCGAGGCATTTTAGTAGGCCGTGGCAACGGCAAGGTTATGTTTTTTGAACCAAACACCGGCAGAAGGTTAGAGTTTCTCGGGCATCAAGAAAAAATCAATAGTGTTGACCTATCACCCAATGGTTTCTATGCATTAACCGGTGGTAATGACTATATCGCTTATTTGTGGGATACCCGCAGTGGTCAAGTGATCCACCGTTTTACTCACTCTAGCCGAGTCACTAAAGTGGCTTTAGATGATCAAGGTCGATATGCGTTTACCGCCGACAGCAAACGAGATGCACGTGTGTGGGATCTTACCAGTGGCGAAGAAGTCAGCGCACTTAGTTTTATCCAAAGACAAAAGATATTTAGCTCAGCGACGTTTTCCGAAGATGGGAAATACCTGGTAACAGGCTCGCCCGGCAGGGCACTTAACCTGTGGGACGTGGTGACGGGCAATGAAGTGAAAGAGTGGCGGGTTACGCCAAAAGAGGGGACGCAACCCCAAAGTGCGATTGTTTATGCAGTAAGTTTTGTCGCGTCAAATCAGGTATTATCCATCAGCAGTAGCGGACTTGCTGAATATTGGCAGTACCCTTAATTTATAAAATGGAACAAACCCCGTCATGAGTGATGATTTGCGCAGTGAAATAGAGAGTCTACAAACCCAAGTGGCATTTCAAGAAGATACCATTGAACAGCTGAACCAAGCATTGACCGACCAACAAATGCAACTTGATAAAATACATTTTCAAATGAAACAATTGGTCAATAAAGTCAAACAGATGGAGCCGTCTAACATGGCCGATGCCTCTGAAGAGACCCCGCCTCCACATTATTAACCTTCGAATCTGGCAGTGGCTAGTGATTTTTAGTGTGTGATTGTTGATGAAAGCACGGCGCTGGCCTTCTAGTATTAGTTGTTAATCTGGTTTGAACACGCCAATGACACTTTCATTTTCACGTTTTGCCTTCTCTACTTGTTGTTCAGTTTGTACCTCACTGTAATCACATTGGACACATTCAAGCTTTTCAACATTATTTTCGAAAAACAGCATGATGGTGTCCATAGATTTACATTTAGGGCAAATCGCGCCGGCGACAAAACGTTTTCTGGTTCTTTTAGTCATAGGTTTCCACAAATGAAGCGTTACCGCAGTATCACATAGTTATCTATGCGTTCTCGATGATATACTACGTCAATTATCCTGTTTTTGATTAGTAATGTTAAGCAATGATCCAAATTTCTGAATTAACGCTGATGCGCGGCACCAAAGAGTTACTTGAAAAGGCATCGGCGACCATCTATCCCGGTCATAAAGTGGGTTTAATTGGGGCAAATGGTTGCGGTAAATCGAGTTTGTTTGCGTTGCTGCGAGGTGAGCTGCATCCAGATAGCGGCGATTGCAAACTACCAAAAAATTGGCAGATTGTTTCAGTAGCACAAGAAACACCCGCATCTTCGCGCTCGGCTTTAGACTACGTGGTTGATGGCAACCTACATTACCGTCAGTTAGAAAAACAACTTGCACAAGCGGAAGCTGCTCATGATGGCGAAAAGATAGCGCTGATTCATGGTCAATTGGAGCACGCAGGTGCCTACGATATGGAGTCTCGCGCATCGGTAATTTTGGCTGGCCTAGGCTTTAGCCATGAAAAAATACAAAACTCGGTTAGCGATTTCTCTGGTGGCTGGCGAATGCGCCTCAATCTTGCTCAAGCATTGCTGTGTCACTCCGACTTGTTATTACTCGATGAGCCAACCAACCACCTCGATTTAGATGCAGTTATTTGGCTTGAACGTTGGCTGTCTCGATATACAGGAACACTTATTCTTATTTCTCATGATAAGTCTTTCCTAGACAGCACCGTAGATGAGATTGTCAGTGTGGAGCAGCAAAAGCTGGTTAGCTATACCGGAAACTATGCGGCATTTGAGAAACAGCGTGCAGAGCGTTTGCGCTTGCAAGATCTTGAGTTTCAAAAGCAACAAGCGAAAGTCGCCCATCTGGAATCCTTTATCAACCGATTCAAAGCCAAAGCCAGTAAAGCTAAGCAAGCACAAAGCCGGATCAAGCAGCTTGAAAAAATGGAGGACTTGCTTCCAGCTCACGCCCAGTCACAATTTTCCTTTGAGTTTTTCATGCCGCCTAAACTACCCAATCCGTTGGTGAAAATGGAAGAGGTTAAAGTCGGCTATGAGCAAACGGTGATCATTGACAGTTTGCATTTAAATTTGGTGCCTGGTAGTCGCATCGGATTGTTGGGCCGAAATGGTGCCGGTAAATCAACTTTGATTAAGTTACTCGCCAATGAAAAAACGCCCATGAGTGGCGATTACATGACATCTGCTGGATTGCGAATTGGTTACTTCGCTCAGCACCAACTGGAGTTTTTACGTCCTGACGATTCTGCCATTGATCATCTGTTTCGGCTCGATAAGACAGCAACCGAGCAAATCTTGAGAGACTTTCTTGGGGGCTTTGGATTTCATGGTGAGCAGGCGCTGGGAAAGGTTGCGCCCATGTCTGGTGGCGAGAAAGCCCGTTTGGTATTGGCGTTGTTAGTCTATCAAAAGCCCAATCTGCTGTTGCTGGATGAGCCCACTAACCACTTAGATCTAGAAATGCGCCATGCACTGAATTTAGCTCTGCAAAGTTTTGAAGGCGCTATGGTACTGGTTTCCCATGACCGCTTTTTGTTATCCTCGGTGTGTGATGACTTCTATTTGGTCGATAGCGGCAAAGTTCAAGCCTTTAACGGAGACTTAGATGACTATCGAAACTGGTTGCTCAAAGATGCATCTGCCAGCAAGTTAGAACAGCAGAATATTAGTTCTTCTTCAGAAGTTATTGAAAATACTAAAGTTGATAGAAAACAGCAAAAGCGATTGGAAGCTGAGTTTAGGCAGCAAACAAGTGGCTTGCGCAAAACGGTTGATGTGTCTGAGAAGAAAATGCAATCCCTCACACAAGCCCTTGAAAAGCTAGAAAGTGCGTTGGCTGATCCAGATTTATACAATGAAGAAAACAAAGTAAAGATGAAGCAATTGCTTGGCCAGCAAGCCGATACAAAAGGTCAACTAGAAGAGGTCGAAATGGATTGGCTGGATGCACAAGAGCAATTAGAGGCAAAGAAAACGGAATTCGAACAACAACATGTTCTCAGCTAGTGGGTTTTGGGATTATTCACTGAAGGTGTATGCTTTGACAGAAGTAAAAGATTTGTGTCTGGACTTACAAAATCGCTATGGCTTTAACGTCAACCTGCTGCTTTTATGTGGCTACCTTGAGCGCAAGTCATTGGGATTGTCGTCTGTTGATATAAATAAATTGCAGCAAGATATTGCTCAAATCGATCGACAAACCCAGTTGATACGTAACAAGCGAGTAGCTGTAAAAAAAAGTGAGCCCAAGCAATATCAGCAATTGCTAAAAAACGAACTTGAATTGGAAAAGCTACAACAACAGCAGCTAATAGATTCGTTAGCGACAATCACATTCGTTAGACAAGATATGAGTAATTTACATACGTATAGAAGTAATATGCCCTATAGTCAGGGCCAAGAGCTGGGCAATATGATCACCAAGCTTGAAGGCCTGGCAACACAATTCGAAATGGAAAACGATGACAGATAAACCCCTACACATGATGAAAGAGCCGAAACGGCTGATCAACAAAATTCGAAAAAGCGATTTTGTGCCACCTTTTTGGGCGAAGAACCGTCACATACAAACTCTGTGGCCGCGATTCTTACAAAAAAGAATGCCCTTGTCTGTGCGTAATGAAAAGCTGCAACTACCTGATTCAGATGAAGTGAACTTGGTGTGGGGACAGCCTGAGCAAGCTAAGAAATCAAAAGGACTCGCGGTAATTTTTCATGGCCTAGAGGGCTCGATAAAATCTCACTATGCCAATGATATTATGGCAACCCTCCAGCGCGATGGTTGGCAGACTGTACTGATGCACTTCCGTGGCTGTGGTGGCGAACCCAATAAAACACCTAGGGCTTATCATTCCGGTGAAACCCAAGACGCCAGTTATTTTCTAAATTGGCTAGATAGCCAATTTCCAGCGATGCCTAAAGTCGCCATCGGCTTTTCGTTGGGAGCCAATATGTTATTGAAGTTGCTAGGCGAGAATCCCTCACAACAACTCATCAAAGCCGCGGTCGCGATTTCTGCGCCTTTGAGATTAGATGAATGTTCAAAGAGTATTAATCGTGGTTTTTCGCGGGTCTATCAAAACTATTTACTCAAAAGCATGGTAACGACACTGCGCCAAAAGATGCGTAAACTCAATTATGAGGGCTTGCTGAATATCAAGGATGAGCAAGTGGCCAAGCTGCAAAATTTTAGAGAGTTTGATGAACATGTCACCGCGCCACTGCATGGCTTTGCAGGAGCAGAAGACTATTATCAAAAATGCAGTGCCATTGGCTTTTTGAAAAGTATTGAAACTCCAACACTGGTTTTGCATTCTGTTGACGACCCCTTTATGAATGAAGCCGTGATCCCTGATGAGCATGATCTGTCGGATAATGTTGAATTGGAACTGAGTCCCAAAGGCGGCCATGTTGGATTTATGCAGGGCACCCCTTGGAATCCAGAGATTTGGTTCCACCAACGTGTACTCGACTATATTGCGCCATTTGCAGCCCATAAAACAGTAAAAGAATGATCATTCCTATTTCAGATATCCCCTCCGAGACCTTGCAAAACCTGATTGAAGCTTTTGTTTTACAAGAAGGGACTGAGTACGGCGAAGTAGACTTTAGCCTTGAACAAAAAGTGAATCATGTGTTGATGCAACTGAAAACCGGCGAAGCTTTTGTGCAATATTCTGAATTGCATGAAAGTGTGAATATTGTTAGCAAAGACCAGATCCAAGACGATCTATAAATAAACCTAATATTCGAAGGTTAGCTCAAAATATTGCTGATTATCAGCTACTGCTGCGCATTAGCCGGTTTTAACGTTGAGGTTGCTGGGAATAAGCACTGGGAGGATAAGGGGTCGGTGTCATTTTCTGTTGCAATTTGAACCAAAATATCTGGTGATTTTTCTGACTACTCTACAATAAGATATACTTTATGCGGTTACAAAAAGTACAAACAGCGAATATAGTCCAAAAATAATAGATAGCCATTTAAACCAGCGAGGGATTAATATAACTAGCAACATTAATACAACACCTATTAACGGAATTACCAATGATAAAAATATTGGGTTATTAAACATAATTATATTGATATAAGGTCCAAGAAGAAAATATAACAATAAGGACATTGCAGACACTTTACCTAAAGCTTGACTGTGGGAAAGCATATCAAAGTACCCATCATCAGGGTCTGGAAGCGCCATCTCTGCGGCACCATACATAAAAATCGATGCAAATATTAAAACTAAAAAGTGAATAAAAGACCAATCATTAAAATCATGAAGATCCCATCCTACCCACCATAATTGAAGAGTGAAAATCATTACGGTCCCCCCCCAGATAGCGGTAGACCAATGAAATTTCACTTTATCGTGATAACGAATCAAGTCTCCAACCACATGTAAGAGCCGTGTTAGCGATAATCCAATTATTATGGATACAGTCACAAAAATATATTCATGTAGTGTCATTTTTTTCAGTAATTTAGTTAAATTTCAAAGTATTGCATAGATAATTGGGATAAACAGGTCGGATTCATTTTCTGAATATCCGTTTTTATCGCAATAGTGATCGGTCAGGTTTCAAATGTCGAATGATCGCTTATTGCTTAAAGTGTTCAAAGATGTCTGGAGCAGCATACGTCATCACTCTCAATGCCCACCAGACAATATTTAAGTGTCGGGTAATAATCTCCCAATATTCAGGGAGAATTACTGTGCGCTAAATACCACTGAGAAGGTTACTGGTGAGACAAACCCTATTCCGTTCAGTCCGGCTAATTCCTTGAGCTTGTCCAAACCTGGTATGAGTTTATGACTTGCTGCTTGCACTAGAATGGGTTTTACCGTTGTTGCGCTCATGTCACCGTTTTGATGTTTGTTGACGCGAACTTGTACGTCATAGTTGGCATCGATGCCGTTTATGGTGATGGTTGATGGCACTGTCATTAATACTGATTGGCCGCTTTTCAACGCTAATGACGTCGAGTCCAATTGCGCGCTTAAGGTGGCGCTGGGTGTATCTTTGATATTAAACAGATAGGCTTGCATTCGTTCATTGCGGATCGGAATGTTGGTTTCTACCGTGGTAAGGTCAACGTTTACGGTGATCGCGCCACTGTCTGATATCGTTCCTGAAAGCTGGGTAAACGAATGACTTTCATTGATGTGTTGGTTTTTAGTTGAAATAAAATTCAACGAAGATTGCCCATTATCGAGCTGCCAGTCTGCAAAACTAGCATTGCTGTATGTTATTGATAAAATTGATATTAATAAAAGACTAGCTATTCTCATCTGTGTTTCCCAAGTCGTATTTCACTATTTTAGTCCAGTCGATTTTTCTATCGCCCATAACGATAAAATCCGGATTCTCAGTGCTATTACGTTGGTTATATGTAAGAGGTGCAAAATGTGCAGATAATATATTCCCACCGGCCTCTTCTACAATGCATTGTGATGCGCCAGTGTCCCATTCACCTGACAACAAACTCCCAATCGGAGCAAAGCTGATGACACAGGATCCCCGGCAAGAACTACTAGATATTGCTAAAAAATCTGCCATTGAAGCAGGCAAAGAAGTACTCAAAATATACGACAGTGGTGACTTCAAAGCCTATCAAAAAGAAGATGAATCACCGGTCACCTCGGCGGATTACAAAGCCAACGAAATTATTGTGGCACTTCTAGAAGAACTCACTCCAGATATTCCAATCATGTCTGAAGAATCAAATAACGGTAACTTAGACCACCGTCGCCATTGGCAGCGATATTGGTTAATTGATCCTATCGACGGTACTCAAGAGTTTATTGCTCGTAGCGGTGATTTCGCCGTGAATATTGCACTGATAGAAAACAATCAACCAGTACTGGGTGTTATCTATTGGCCTCCTGGTGAAACCTTGTATTACGCAACAAAGGGCTTTGGTGCACACAAAACCAGTCCAGTTGAAGACA
>JAOMVH010000064.1 GCA_028356795.1 Aliiglaciecola sp.
AGTTTCAACACTTTCGCCACGTGAAATTAAGTCCTGAATGAAAGCATTGCTGTCTACGTACAATTTGTCCAGTTTCTCAGTGGATTTCTCCACGCTTTCACTGTATGCACCGACGCTTGCTAACCAAGACTTGCGTCCAGCTTGTTCAACCGTTTTTGCTGCTTTCATCATTCCTCCAACAACATTTACTAAAAAAATAAAGACAGTCGCCTAGCATTGACTAGGCGCCAAGTATTATTTTGCAGCTAGTTTAGCCACTGCGTCAGTTAACGCGTCAATTTTTGCAGAAAGCTCTTCAACTTTGTCTTCTGAGCTTGCTTTGTCCAAACCAAGCTTCTGACGTACTTCAGCAACACGCTCTTCTACGTTAGTTTTTGATTTGATTTTAGCTTTTGCTTCAGTTTCAAGTACTTCGCCTTTTTCTACTAGGTCTTCAAATACTTTTCCTGCTTCAGCAGTCAATTTTTCGTATTGACCTTGTGCTTCGTCAAAACTCTTACCATAAGCACCAAGACCTGCTAACCAGATTTTACGTGCAAACTCTTCTGCTTCTGAAACTTTACCTTTGATTGAATCTAATTTAGTCATGAATAATTCCTCGCTGTGTTGACTGTAAACAAGGTTAACGATCTAAATTAGAAACCGCATACTAAATGAACAAATAAATTGAAAATAATTTTAGGAGAGATGTAGCTTATTGAATTTAATGGTTTTATTTTTACAGAGTTCAAAAAGAATTTGAACTCTGTAAATAATATAATTAGAGCGTGTTGACCTAGTCAACGAGATCTTTGGGCATTTCGGCTCTGATTTCTTGCCAGATTTTTCCCGACTCGATGCCGTAATCACGAATGACTGCAGCGACGCCTTTAAAATCCCCTCTTTCTGCTAGCCCCATTAGCTGCTGATAGTAGTTTCTAGATAAGTCACGAGACTTCTGATTAGAGAAGTAGTATCCGCCGATCCGTGAATACAGTCCTCTAAAACCATTCATCATTAAGACGTAAACCTTGTTACCTGAGGCAAACGCCATGTCATGATTAATTTGATAATCGAATAACGCAAACGCACCACCGTCTTCAGCAATATCTTTATACCCTTTTAAAATTTCCATCACGCGCTCGGGGTTGTTCTTAATCGCGCCACGAATAAACACCGAACTGAGGTTAGTGCGGGCAGCGAGCAAGTGGTCAACAAGCTCAGAAATACCATCCTGATCAAGTCGAGCCAGAGTTTCTAATATATTGAGACCTGATGTTTCCCAAAAGTTATTAACTTTTGTTGGCTTACCGTGTTGGATAGTCAACCAGCCGTCTCTAGCCAGACGTTGCAACACTTCTCGTAATGTCGTGCGGGTTACACCAATCAACTCTGATAGTTCACGCTCAGCAGGAAGGATGGTCCCTGGCGGAAAACGACCACTCCAAATTGATTCTACAATGTACTCTTCAGCAAATCCTGCTGGGCTTTGTGCCTTGTAAATCATGCAACAGCTCTCTTTTTATAGTTTTCATGTCATGTTTCAAACTGATTGTACCAGAGGAATTTTGTATGGAACAACGAAACTTTAATAAGTTGTAAAATAATCCATTGAGAGCGAATCGCAGAAGATGTAGCCGATTCGCACAAAAGCCAATCAAAATACTGATAATACTGAGATTTACCTTGCTTTTTTCACTCATACCTCTTAAAACTTAGTGATAAAAATACGTCTAGGATCAAGACGGCTCCTAAAAGGAAATCGGCAATGCAACTTTCGATGACTCAGGCAATTTATAAAAACTTTTTAGGCCATGCGCCAGATTGGTACAAACAAGTTATCGCCGCTTTTTTAATTGTTAATCCCATTTTATTCTATTTTGTTAGTCCCTATCTTGCTGGGTGGATGTTAATCCTCGAATTTATCTTCACCCTAGCAATGGCACTGAAGTGTTACCCACTGCAACCCGGGGGGCTGCTGCTAATTCAGGCACTCTTTATCGGGATGACCTCCCCTGAGCATATGTTTTATGAGATTAAGGCCAATATCAGCGTGGTTTTGTTGCTGGTATTCATGGTGGCTGGTATCTACTTCATGAAAGAGCTATTGCTATACGTATTTACCAAGTTGCTTGTCAACTTAAAAAATAAACGCGCCTTGTCGATAGCCTTTATGGCGGCATCGGCCTTTCTATCGGCCTTTTTAGATGCCCTTACGGTTATCGCCGTCATTATCGCCGTCGGTATGGGCTTTTATAGCATTTACCACAAAGTTGCCTCAGGTAAAGACTTCCATCACGACCATGACCACTCTTCCGATGACGATGTTCACCAACCTAGCCGAGATGACTTAGACAATTTCAGAGCCTTTTTACGCAACCTAATGATGCATGCAGCCATAGGTACCGCACTAGGAGGGGTGATGACTATGGTTGGCGAGCCGCAAAACCTGATCATTGCAGAAAAAGCGAGCTGGGATTTTGGTGAGTTTTTCATACGCATGTCGCCAATCACTATTCCTGTTTTTTTCGCAGGGTTACTCACCGCCTATGTTGTAGAAAAGTTTCACTGGTTTGGTTATGGTGCAAAATTACCAGAAGTCGTTCGCGAAATATTGTCTGACTACAACGAACACATGGACGCGCAGCGCACCAAGCGTGACAATGCTCGTTTACTAGCCCAAGCATTAATAGGCTTATGGTTAATTGTGGGCCTTGCGTTACATTTGGCTGAGGTTGGATTAATTGGCCTGTCGGTTATTGTATTAGCCACCACTATGACAGGTGTTATCGAAGAACATTCATTAGGTAAAGCCTTTGAAGAAGCTCTGCCGTTTACCGCTCTACTGTGTGTTTTCTTTGGTGTAGTAGCCGTGATTATCGACCAAGGGTTATTTAAGCCTGTTATTGATTGGGTATTAATTTTCGAAGGTAAAACTCAGCTGGTGATGTTTTATCTGGCCAACGGCGCCTTGTCGATGGTCAGTGATAATGTATTTGTTGGGTCGGTTTATATCACAGAAGTCACCAAGGCACTGGAAAATGGTCAAATTACCCGTGACCAGTTCGACATGTTAGCAGTGGCCATTAATACCGGAACTAACTTACCAAGTGTAGCCACCCCAAATGGTCAGGCAGCATTTTTGTTCTTGTTAACTTCGGCGATTGCGCCACTGTTGCGCTTGTCATACGGCACAATGGTCTATATGGCATTTCCTTTTACCATAGTACTTACTTTGGTTGGCCTGGCAGCGACCTATTTTGGTTTGTATGAGCTCACAGATGTGCTTTACGACTTACACTTAATAGAACATCATATTCCAGGCGAAACGGATTCACCGGTCGCACACTGATTCTGAGGTAGTAGATAAATGAAGGTGTTTGAATTTTTTGGGAATTGGGCTGAACAAAGATGGGCCTGGACAAGCTTGTTTTTGTCAGCATTCGTCTTAGAGATGACCGCATTGTACTTTCAGTACGCAATGGACTTAAAGCCCTGCATAATGTGCATCTACCAGCGCACAGCAGTATTTGGCGTATTATTCGCGGCACTACTACCTTTATGTAAAAACAATCTACTCACACGTTTCATCGCTTTTGTTGTTTGGGGCATTTCGGCTATTTGGGGACTGCTAATCGCCATTGAGCATGTTGATTTACAAACCAACTCCAACCCATTTTTTACGGCCTGTGAAATCGTGCCTAATTTCCCTTCGTTTATGCCGCTACACAATTGGCTGCCTAACATATTTGCGGCGACAGGAGATTGTGGCAATATTGATTGGCAATTTATGAATATGAGTATGCCTCAGTGGATGATAGTGATCTTTGCAGCTTATACATTAGCCTTTGTAATTGTGTTGTTTAGTCGGCTGTTTACGAAAAGACAATTCTAGTGAAATGAGCCCCAAAAGGGTGGCCAACATCATTGGAATAGATAGCTGCACTTGCCTCTATCTATTACCAATTGGTCGTCACAAATCAATATTTAGTCTAAGCTATCAATATGAAATCTAGTGATCTCAAAATTTATAGTCAACGTCTGGATGCTATTGTAGAATTTGCTCATGACGGCGTTATATCAATAGACACTCATAAGCACATTACATTCATGAATGCCTCCGCATGCAAAATGTTTGGCTACACAACAAATGAAGTGCAAACCCTTTCACTTATGGACCTCATTCCTAAACAACACAAAAGCAATCATGACAACCTAGTTGATGACTTCTATCACTCGCAAACGACATCACAATCGATGCAATCACGCAGAGCGGTGGAGGGACTGCGCAAAGATGGAAGTGTTTTTCCGCTGGAAATCTCTATTTCAAAAATTCGCGTAAATGGCCCAATAGAAATGGTTGGGATCTTGCGGGATATTTCGGTACGAACAGAAATGATGAAAAAGTTAGAATATGCCGCAGCGTATGATGACTTAACCGGATTGGTGAATAAACGAGAGTTCAATCATGAGGCTGAACAACATATAGCATTGAGTAAACACTATGACAGGCCATTATCGCTGTTATTAATTGATCTTGACCACTTTAAAAAAGTCAATGATACCTACGGCCATAACTTTGGTGATGAGGTACTAATTCAACTTGCCGCGTTACTTAAACAAGAAGTAAGAGAGTCAGATCTTCCAGCACGCTGGGGAGGAGAGGAATTTATTATCTTGTTGCCAGAAACGTCACTTGAGGGTGCTTTGATATTGGCGGAAAAGTTACGCTTGCAAATAGCCAGTAATGACTTTGTTTTATCGAACGAAGTGTTTTCGATGTCTGCAAGTTTTGGCGCGGTGGAAATGCAACCCAATAGTGAGAACTTAACACAACTGTTTGAACGCGCCGACACCCTACTCTACAGAGCTAAAAACAAAGGTAGAAACAGAGTCGAATTCTAATCCAAATCAGCTAAAGGCCAAACGACGATGTAGTCTTCAAACTGATTCATGTCAACGTCTCTATCAAACACGGTTTTGCCTCTCACTGACATACCGACTTTATGCATCTCAGATTTCTTACCTTTGTTCAGCAACGGATGCCAAGAGGGCAGCCCTCGACCTTCTCGCAGCCTGCGATAACTGCAACTTGGAGGCATAAAATCGATTTTTTCGAGGTTATCTTTTGTCAATGTCACACAATCTGGAACCAACTCACTACGCTTGTCATATTGGGTGCATTCACAGGTTTTGGTATTTAACAAACTACACACTATGTTACTAAAGTGAAGCTCCTCTTTGCCCTCTTCCATCACCTCTGCGCTGTCTTCATCGATAAACTTGTGTAAACAGCATTTTGCACAACCGTCGCAAATAGACTCCCATTCTTGTCTAGTCATTTGCTCTAAGCTTTTCGTTTCCCAATATTTAACCGGTTGTTGCATATTATTGCCCCTCTACTTGACAATGTATCGCTAGTTTCTCTGCCAAAGTTAATATCAACTCATCGCCGACATTGAGTGGTCCAACGCCTTTTGGAGTGCCCGTCATGACAATATCACCAGGCATTAAGGTAAACACCTGACTGATTTCAGACAGCAAAGATGCAATATTCCAGATCATACAGCTGGTATTGCCATTTTGCCTTTTTTCACCATTGACCGTGAGGCTAAATGCCAAACTGGTCAGGTCATCAAACTGAGATAAAGGCACAAAAGGTGACATGGGGCACGAATTATCAAATGCCTTGGCTCTTTCCCATGGCAAGCCACGTTGCTTCAAGTTGTCTTGCAGTTGTCTGAGAGTTAAATCGAGGCCAATACCGACACCCCAAACGGCATCTTGAGTTTTTTCAACGCTGGCTGTGGACAAGCGGTCTTTGATCAACACCGACACTTCAACTTCATTATGGCACCCCCCCTTATCTAAGGGGATATGAATAGATTGATGCATATCACAAAGACTCGTTGCTGGCTTTATGAATAACAGCGGCTCGTCAGGAACGTCATTGTTAAGCTCTTGGATGTGATCAACATAATTACGACCCACACACACCACTTTACCAACAGGCAAAGAAATTGGCAGACCATCAGCATTCACATGGGCATATTGCACGCTATTTTCCTTTTTTAATACGGTCGGCCAAGTAGCTAACGGCGATACCAAAGTAACTAGAACGATTCCATCGCATTAGTGTGTGAAAATTTGAATAGACCAAATAAATTCTTCCGTCACTTCCATCTGGCATAATCAAAGAAGCCGATATTGCAAGGTCTGGTAAATTGGTGCCGTCATATCGGCGCACGCCAATATTTTGCCAGCGAGTAAGAGGTTGCATTTTTTGTTTATTTAGCCCACTTAATTGCATATCAAAGTTGTCCGGAATTGTCACTTGGCGTCCCCAAGTTGCTTCGCCGTTCCATCCCTCTTGTTTAAGGTAATTAGCAATTGATGCAAACACATCAGCCGGGTTATTCCAGATATCCTTTTTGCCATCTTGATCAAAATCTACCGCGTAAGTTAAAAAAGAAGTAGGCATAAATTGACTCTGCCCCATCGCGCCTGCCCAAGACCCCAAAAACTTGTCTTGGGTAATATGTCCCTCATCAAGAATCTTCAATGCAGCGAACAACTGCGACTTAAACAGCGATTCTCTTCGCCCTTCATAAGCTAGGGTAGATAAGGCAGATATCACAGGAAACTTACCTTGTATTTTGCCGAAATTACTTTCATTTCCCCACAAGGCAACAATAAATCGAGCTTGCACGCCATACTCTTTGGCAACGTTCTCCAATAGCGTTTGATGCTGTTTAAATAACCCAATCGCTTGTTTCACTTTCCAATCGGGAACCCGGGTTTTTAAATAGGTATCTAAGGTGATTTTGCGTTCAGGTTGATTTTTGTCTGCTTTCACAGCACGCTTATAAAACGTCACATCCGCAAATGCACTTTCAACAAAGTCGGCATCGAACCCTTGTTCAATGGCTTGTGCTTTGAGAGCAGAAATATATACCTCAAAAGTGGGTTTTGGCGTTGATACAACAGTGGCTAATGAATGAAATGATACACATGCCAGCAACCCAATTGATAACAAACTGGTTTTAAATATCATATTCAGTTACTCCGGCTTAGTGGTTTGGCTTGCTTTATGGGCTTTTAGCAGGTCTTCCGGCGGAGGTGGTAGCTGCAAGTAAAAGCCTTTTTGATTAAGCTCATCAAGCAATGTTTGTTTATCAACCTGTGCAAGCTTAGGCCTTTTATTTAAGGGTATTACCATTACAAATGCAGGCGTTCCGAAGGTGGTTCTCAATGCTTGGGGCACGTCAGAGAAATCATTTTTTTTCAATACGTACAAGAAGGTGTCAGCTTTTTTAGGACTTTTATACACATACACTAACATGATTTTTATACTCTAATATGTATCTAATATTTGTTGCAGTTCAGGGGCCAGTAGATTTGCTCTCCAGCCGCATAACAAATCAGGCACCACTCCAGTTTGCTGCAATTCGTCTAACAATTTCCAATGGCGTTTCAACACATGTTGAATTTGCTTTTTAGAGCCCAACACTTCCACAGGGATTGATAATTGTTGCGCTTTTTTGATGCAAAGTTCACGAATTTCACCAGATACTTTTTTAAAAGTACTACGTTCCATTAAACGTGATATGTCCGGTGGATATAGGTCGCTGGGAGCTTGTTTCGCTTCGTTAACGATAGCGAGCAGCGCCTCGCCGTGAATGCGGGCTTCTTGTGGCGTCATACCATCTATAGCAAACACCGCTCCTTTGCTAGTAGGTAACGATCTGGCAATTTCCACTAAATTAGATTCTCGAACCACAAAGTTAAGTGCAAGGTCCCTTTTACGCGCCTGTTCCAATCGCCACTTAGTCAACAATTGCAAGGCATAAAGCGACACACCGCGTAATTTCCAGTTGTTTTTAATAGTTAGATAGGCATTGCTTGCATCAAGGGTCATCGTCTTTTTCAGGGCCAACTGCTGAATTTCTTGGTAAACCCATTCCAAGCGATCTAATTCAACAATTTGCTGGTGAAGTTTTGGATAAACTTGAAAAAGATAGAGCACATCGTTGGCAGCATATTGGCATTGTTGTTCAGTTAACGGCCGTGCAATCCAGTCAGTTCTTGATTCACCTTTGTCTAGCTTTAAGCCTAACATTTGCTCAATAAGGTGAGCATACCCCAAGGTCGCTCCCATATTTAATAGGCAAGCGGCAAATTGGGTATCAAAAACAGGCGCGGGTACAACCGAGAGACTATGCCAAAACGTCTCTAGATCCTCAGAGCATGAATGCATCACTTTGACAACATTGGTGTCAGCCAACAGTGCTACCAAGGCACTAAAATCATCAATATTTAGAGGATCGATCAGCCCTAAGCTTGCACCATCATATATCTGAATCAATCCCAAACGAGGATAAAGTGTGCGAGTTCGCACAAACTCAGTATCAACAGCAATCGCAGGCTTAATGCTAGCTTGTTGACAAAAATCATGTAGTTCTTCGGTATTATCAATGAGTGTATATTGCATGAATTGGGGAGTTACCTGGATAATAAAAAAGCCGACATGAGCCGGCTTTTAAACAATCTAATCTAGTTTAACAGATCACTTTGCTTCGTTACGCAGCTCTTTGCGTAATATCTTACCAACATTTGTCTTAGGAAGCTCGTCTCTAAACTCAACAAATTTCGGTACTTTGTAACCAGTTAGATGTTTTCGACAGTGAGCAATGAGGTCTTTTTCGCTTAATGAATCGGATTTTCTAACCGCAAACAACTTCACAGCTTCACCTGATACTTCATTGGGCACACCTATTGCCGCCACTTCAACAACTTGCTCGTTCATCGCAGCCACTTCCTCCACTTCATTCGGGAAGACATTAAAACCAGACACTAAGATCATGTCTTTTTTACGATCAACAATATAGAAATACCCTTGGTCATCTACTTTGGCAATATCACCAGTGGCAAGCCATCCGTCCTGAATAATCTCTGCAGTCGCTTCAGGGCGATTTAAGTATCCTTTCATGACTTGCGGGCCTTTCACGTACATTTCGCCGGTTTCACCTTCAGCCACTTGATTACCATCGTCATCACATAACTTAATATCAGTTGAAGGAACCGGCATTCCAATCGACCCTCTATAACTTTCAAGTTGGGGAGGATTGACAGTGACCACAGGACTGCACTCAGTCAGCCCATAGCCCTCAAGCAATACTTTACCCGTCACTTCTTCCCATTTTTTCAGCAACAGGACGCTGAACCGCCATACCACCGCCTAAAGCAAACTTAAAGTCTGTAAAATCGAGTTCATCAAACCCTGGGGTGTTCAGCAAACCGTTAAACAAGGTATTTACACCCGTCAGCACGGTAAAAGGATGTGCCGCCATTTCTTTAACAAACCCTTCCATATCGCGAGGGTTCGTAATCAACAAACTTGGACAACCAAACTTTACAAATGTCAGGCAATTACCTTGCAAGGCAAAAATATGGTAAAGCGGCAACGCAGTGACCACCAGCTCTTTACCTGGTTCAATAACAGTTTCCAAAATAGTAGAAACTTGTTCCAAGTTGGCAACCATGTTGCGATGGGTCAACATCGCACCTTTTGATACGCCCGTTGTTCCGCCCGTGTATTGCAAAAAAGCAATATCATCATTGCTAATTTCGGGTCTCGTATATGTAAGACCCGCGCCCTTTTTCAACGCAGAAATAAATGACTCAGTACCGTCGATGTCGTAACTTGGTACCATTTTCTTAACGTGTTTAACCGCAAAATTGACAATCCAGCGCTTAGGCGCAGGCAACATGTCGGCGAGTTGGGTTAGCAGCACTTTTTTAATCGGGGTGTCTTTAACAACCTCGGCAAGAGTGCAGGCAAAGTTTTCAATAATAACAATGGCTTTAGCATCTGAATCATTGAGTTGGTGTTTTAACTCTCGTGCGGTATAAAGCGGGTTAACATTAACCACTGACATACCTGCTCTGAGGATCCCAAACATCGCGACAGGGTACTGAATAATATTCGGCATCATGATAGCAACGGGGTCGCCCTTTTTAAGCCCGGCATCTTGCAAATAAGCTGCAAATTGAGCCGAGAGCTTATCAAGCTCAGCGAAAGTGATACTGTGTCCCATATTGATGAACGCAGTATTGGAAGCATAGGTTTCAATAGATTGTTCAAAAATATCAACCAATGACGTATAACGTTCAGGATTGATTTCTGGGGGTACGCGAGGATCGTAGTGCTCTAACCAAATTTTTTCCACTTTGCCTCCATGGGCTTGTTCTTCTAAATAGTGTACTGCAGTGCTATTGCAAATAGAGAAAGAATGACATTTTGTATATTTAATCAGCCATTTGCACTTTTGTTAAACAATAGTTATAAACCATTATGGCTATGTTAACCAAAGAATTCGAAAAGTTAAATACGTGTATTTAGCTGGCCTTTCAAATAGCAAGTGTAGTTTATTTTTTGTGGTCCAACGGGTATTGCGCCAAAAATTCGAAAATACTCTGACTAATTTGTTGTGGATTATCCATGTGTAGGTGATGGCCTCCCACACATTGCATATGAGAAAGCGTAGGAACCCACGACAAACGCTCAGTGACTTTTTCACGCATCATTTTATAGCCTTGGTCGCCCATAATGGCGAGCGTTGGGCATGCGATATTACGCATAAAATGTTCTGCCTGTTCGTTTGTTACCCTTAACGAGGATAGTGTTCTTAAGCGTCTATCAGTGCGGAAACGCAGTTCGCCATCTTGCTCGTAAATATTTCGATTAACCAATATCTCGGCCGCTTCCATGGTTAGATCACCGGCTTTCGCACGCGCTTTGACAACCGCATCGTAACTTTGAGGATGTTTTGCTTCACGGGCCTGGAGCTTAAGACGACTTTCGATAGATTCACGCATCTGAGTCGCGCTACTCTGGGCCGTTTTTGTTATTGGGCCAAATGATTCAATCGTAATATAATGAGATACATGTTCGGGAAAACAGCTAGCGTACATGGAAGCAACTATCCCTCCCATCGAATGCCCTAAAAGCACAAACGATTCAAAGCCTTGGGTAACAACCAACTCATGTAGGTCATGAACAAAATCAATTTGATGATAGTGCGCGTCTGGACTTCTATGGCTGGACAAGCCATGTCCAGCAAAGTCTAAAGCGATAAAATGAAAATCGTCGAGATATTTTGACAACGGCACAAAACTACACGCATTGTCCAGCCAACCATGCAACCCAATCATTAGAGGCTTGCTCGTATGCCCATTGCTCAAACCTGACAATTGAATATTAGACAATGAAAATTTTACGTCATGCATATAGAAAGTGTCCCAGCCAGTAAGCCGCACAATAAAAACGGCAGTTTATTGCCGTTTTTTAACACTTAATTGCCACCACAGGAAATTATCTGCCGTGATGATTCGGTATTTTTCGCAGTGATACTATCCCTAGTGCTGTTTACGAATAACCGGTTCGCCCCGAGATACGCTTCCTGCAGATGATGAGCTTCCTGATGATTGGGAAGGTTCTCTAGTTGGCGTTGTGGACCCACCGGAAGGTTGATTATTGTTGCTTCGAATAATCACTCTTTGATGAAATGGACGATGTGGCCAGCCCCAATAAGAATGGTAAGGAAAAATATGAATATCACTTATCTCTACACGGTCAATATCTTTCCAAAGATGGTACCCAGATGATTTAATGCTCGGAAACACATAATTATGTTCGCCCACAGTGCCCTCTTCCACGCCGCTGAACGTACCTGCAAAGGTTACCAATCGCCCTTGTTCAAAAACCATGGGATCAAGGAAGCCATCAACGTACACACGAAACCTGCCAACACTTTGATTTGATAACAATGGCCGCCCATAAGAGCGCAAATCATAATGCACCATTTCAATCATGGTAGATTCTGCGAGGTTTTCGACTAACGCCACGACACCTCCCCAGCGCACGCCTTGATTTACATTTTCATCGGGATTAGAGGCTGCTTGCTGATATGTCACTAAAGGCATATTTTCATCAACTTGGATGCTCTCTGGAACACTCGCACACCCTGCCAACAGGAAAATAATCGTTAACCCATAAAATCGTTTTAGCATCTTAGACCTCTTTGCTACTAGCTGAAGCAAACGCTACCATAAATTTCCAGCATAGCAACTGAATACCTGTTCACGTTCTTGTTATTCGATGATTAATAGTGAGACGAAATTTGCGTACCAAAGTTCCATTGGTCGTATATGCAATGACTACACGTAAGTATCAATGCCCAATAACGACTGAATATCGTTTCGCTGCTGTTCGTTTGCCAACGACTGATAGGTATCGATGGCGCGTCGAGAACGCAAGTCACCGCCCTCCAAATTATCTTGTCGACGTTGCTGAAACTGCTCCGCCTTGGCGAAAGCTT
>JAOMVH010000065.1 GCA_028356795.1 Aliiglaciecola sp.
TGCAACGCACCGCCACTTGTCAACATTGCGAGTATCAACAAACCATTCAGGTCGACGAAAAGGTAGCAGATCCTAAGTATTGCCCTGTATGCAATCCGTGAAATTATCATCAGTCCGAGGTATGCTTGCGCTTTTGCACAGTCAGCCAGCACTTTACCGAATAACATGACAATCGAAACACACATTCTCGACATTAATAAAGCGCAAGATATTCAAACCGCAAAAGACATTTTATTGCAAGGTGGACGCGTGGCGATCCCCACTGAAACGGTTTATGGCTTGGGAGCAATTGCAACAAATGAAGACGCAGTAAAGAGTGTGTTTGTAGCTAAAAATCGACCTTTGGACCATCCACTTATCGTTCATATTGGCAACGAGAGTCAACTTAATTATTGGGTCGATGAAATATCTCAGGCCGCTAGATGTGTTATGAATGTATGCTGGCCCGGCCCTTTAACCCTTATCTTTAAGAAAAAGCCTCAAGTTAGTTCACTCATAAGTGCCGGACTTGATACCGTGGCCATTAGAATGCCGGGTTTGCGGTCAATCCGGGATCTGATTGCAGACTTGCCCCATGGGCTGGTGGCGCCGTCAGCCAATCCGCACAAACAACTGAGTCCAACCACTGCCGAGCACGTTAAGCAAGGCCTTGGTGGCAAGATTGAAGCAATTTTGGACGGTGGCGCTTGCGATGTTGGTTTAGAGTCCACCATCTTGGATGTATCCGGCAATGAACTGCAGATATTGCGAGCAGGGCCTTATTCTCAAGAACAGTTAGCACAAATAACCAATATGCATGTTGCCATGCCGATGTCGCACAGTGTTAAGGTCGCCGGCAATATGAAAGCTCACTATCAACCCATTACTCCATTGGTATTAGTCGAGTCAGCTGAGTTGGAAGACTATATCGGCGTTGGTAACAGTCAGAGCTATGCAGTTTTACATGTTGATTCGGCATCTGCATCGGCAGCAAAAATATGCTTCAACATGCCTACAGACCGAGCAGGATACGCTCGAAAGCTCTATCAAACTTTGCATCAAGCAGATCACAGCAAAACAGACACTATTGTTGTAGAAGTCACCCCCCAAATTAAAAGTTGGCCTGAAATTATGAACCGACTTGAGCGAGCGTCTCACCGATAACGCGATGTAAATTGCATTTTCATATTGCTCGATATGAACAAATCAGTGATACCTCTGGCTTTACTTTATCAGGTACCAATAGTATTTTGACTGGGTACGTTTACTTATGAGCTTTTTATGACATATTCTTCACACATTTTCACTGTCTTAGCGGTAGTGTTTGCCTTAATTGGGCAGGTTTTCGCCAGCACTGTGATTTGTTGTGAGCAAGGTGAAGACACCCATCAAATGTCTAGCTCTGGACACCACTCCATGCCACAAGTCGATGAGACTTTGGATAATGTCAACCACACACTTGAACATGCAGACCACGCTAGCATGCAATCGAGTGGGCTAGCACAAACCAACGACTGTTGTGGTAATGACTGCAATTGTCCTGCTAATGCATGTGCGAATTATTCTCTCATGCTGCCCATCGGTAATAGCTTGTTAATGGCCGTCGGCGACGATCCGATAATCAGCGCCTTGTATGCCACTCATAATCATTATCAAACCTCTCTCTTCCGTCCACCGATTTTTGCCTAACACAGGATCAGTGCGTCTGCGTTTTAAGCGCATTATTGATTCTACAGATTCCATTTAGTTTACGTTTGCGCACTAGCGCATTGGAATTAGTCCAGCTTATCTGGAGGCAAAATGTTCGATACTTCAAAAATACTCGTCTTGTCACTTAGCATGCTTGTTAGTGGTTTATCTTTGCGCACAGACGCGGCCCAGCCGTTGGGTTTGCAACAAGCAATAGGCCTTGCTCAATCCAATGATCCTTGGTTGCACGCTAGTAAACTCAACCAGCATGCGATTGAGATGGAAAGTGTCGCAGCCAGTGCATTACCAGACCCCAAAGTGTCAATCAGCATGGCAAACCTGCCCACCGATAGTTGGGATATTAACCAAGAACCCATGACTCAGTTTAAGGTCGGTATGTCACAAATGTTGCCTCGGGGTGACGAACTGGCCATTAAACAATCGCAGTTAAAAATTGATGCAAGCAAACATCCCTTACTGCGCGAAGACCGCAAAGCCAAACTCTCAGCACAGGTTGCTCAGCAATGGCTAGACGCTTTCTTGGCACAGCAAACTATTGCTTTAATCAACAAGGATAAAGAATTATTTGTGCAGTTGGTGGACGCGGTTAAAGCCAGCTATGCGTCGACATCGGGCAACACACGACAGCAAGATGTAATTCGTGCTCAACTCGAATTAGTGCAGCTCGATGACCGGTTAACGCTGCAATATCAGGCTCTTGACACAGCCATTGCGAACTTGAATCCATGGTTGTTTGAATATAATAATCGCGCAACGTCTAATGGTTTAAATATTGATGGCTCACCTATATTTTTATCCGTTGAAAAGCAACTTCCTCAGATTGCATTGCAACATGGCGAGCAGTTAAATCGCGCGCACTTTTCACGAGCGATGTTGGCGAAATTAGTGGCTAACCATCCAGCCATAAAGGCAATTGATATTGAAGAACAGGTTGCCAGAAAAGGTGTTGAGTTGGCTCATCAACGATACAAGCCCCAATGGCAGTTAAATGCCAGTTATGCGCTAAGAGATGACACGCCAATGGGGGAAAATCGGGCGGATTTCTTTTCCGTTGGGGTCACATTCGATATGCCACTGTTCAGTAGAAACCGACAAGACAAACTGGTTTCCGCATCTATTTCACAATCAGAAGCAATCAAAACTCAAAAGCTGTTGAAGCTCAAAAATACTATTACTGAAATTGAAAAAGAATTAAAAAATCTCCAGAGATTGTCTCAGCGTGAAGCCTTGTATCAGAGCCAATTGTTAAATCAAACTTATCAGCAAGCTGAAGCTGCGGTGACAGCCTACACCAACGATGACGGCAACTTTGCTGAAGTCGTTCGTTCTCGCATTAGTGAGCTCAATACACGAATAACCGCACTTAGTATTCAAGTGGACAAATTAAAAACAATTACTCGTATCAACTATTTTTTAACCCAATCTTCAGATCAATCCTCTCATTACAATGGAAAAAATCATGACTTCAACTAATAAAATGAAAGCCCTTGTTTTGAGCGCCATGCTTGCGGGTGTTTTGCTCGGAGTGGGGGGGATGCTCTTGCTACCTGATGAACCTAGTGACAGTAATAGTGGTCAAAGTGACAAGCCTCTTTATTGGGTGGCTCCAATGGATGGGAATTATCGCCGTGATAAACCTGGCAAATCACCAATGGGGATGGACCTTGTCCCTGTGTATGAGGAAAGTTCTAGCGCGGCGGATGCCGGAACCGTGTTAATTGAACCCAGTGTTATCAATAACCTCGGAGTTAGAACCGCGCTGGTTAGCGAACAAGCATCAAATAGTGCCATTTCGGCTGTCGGCTATGTTCAATACGACGAGAATAAGCTGGTTCACATTCACCCAAGAGTATCTGGTTGGGTGGAACAGTTATTCATCAAAGCGATTGGTGATCCGGTGCAAAAAGGACAACCTATTTATACCTTATATTCACCTCAATTAGTGAATGCTCAAGATGAATTTGTCATCGCTTTAAAGCGCAACAACGAAGCGTTGATAAAGGCGGCAAAAAAGAGGTTACAGGCGTTGCAGTTGTCAGCCACTTTTATTCAAGGTCTAGAACAGAGTCGAGAGGTTCAGCAAACGGTCACCTTTTATGCGCCCCAATCCGGTGTGATAGACGGCTTGAAGATCCGCGAAGGATTTTATGTTACGCCTGGTAATACGCTCATGAGCATCGGTCAGTTAGATACGGTTTGGGTTGAGGCAGAGGTCTTTGAAAGTGACGTAGCGCTTGTTTCAATTGGCGCACCGGTATCTATTACCTTAGATTACCTGCCTTCAAAACGATGGGTTGGCTCAGTTGATTATGTTTATCCTAGTTTAAACCCCACAACCAGAACACTCCGGCTAAGAATCACCTTGGATAATAAAGATAAGCAGCTAAAACCTAATATGTTTGTACAAGTGGACATTCAAACTGCCAGTTCTAGCTCGTCAATATCGGTGCCCAAAGAGGCAGTGATAAGAACCGGTAAGCAAGACCGTGTTGTACTTGTTACTGGAAAGGGGCGATTTAAATCAGTTGTTGTAGCCATTGGGCGAGTCGGTGATCAGCATATAGAAATTCTTGATGGACTAGAGTTGGGCGATGAAGTCGTCACATCTGCACAATTTCTAATTGACTCTGAATCCAGTAAAACCGCTGAGTTTGATCGCATCGGCGAGAAACAAGACTCCACGTTCTTGAATGGAGATAAGTATTCTGATGACAAGATGCCATCAGCCACGGTGAATGGGACTATTAATAAAATCAATGGCACCAAGGGTGTGCTCAATATTTCCAGAGAAGCCATCGAAAAGTGGGATCGGCCTGCTACTACTATGGATTTTGTGGTTGCTAAACAGATCGACATAGATGGATTAAAAGAGGGGATGAAGGTGAATTTCACGTTCGAAGTGGCAGACGATTTTATGATCACCCAGATAGTAATTTTGCAATCGTCCCCGGATCAGTCAACCAGTCACAATGACCATTGAACACATAGGTAGTGGAGAAAAATATGATTGAATCCATTATTCGATGGTCTATCACAAACCGAATTCTAGTAGTGCTAATAACGATTATTATTGGCTTTACTGGAATATTTTCTATTAAAAATACATCGGTAGATGCACTACCAGACTTGTCTGATGTTCAGGTAATTGTAAAAACCACTTACCCTGGTCAATCGCCCCAAGTTGTTCAAGATCAGGTGACGTTTCCGTTAACAACGGCGTTGCTGTCGGTACCTGGCGCGCAAACAGTACGTGGCTTCTCATTTTTTGGTGATTCCTATGTGTATGTCATATTTGAAGATGATATCGACTTGTATTGGGCAAGAAGTCGCGTGCTGGAATATGTCAATCAAGCGACAGCGAGTCTACCTCCAAATGTCAGGCCGCAACTTGGTCCAGACGCCACAGGAGTTGGCTGGGTTTACGTTTACGCCTTGACAGACCGTACGGGCCAACACGACCTGAGTCAGCTGCGAAGTGTTCAAGATTGGTTTTTGAAATATGAACTGCAAACCGTGGAAGGCGTGTCTGAAGTGGCAGCCATCGGCGGTATGGTCAAACAATACCAGGTGCAAGTTAGCCCAAATAAGTTGCGAGCCTACGGTATACCACTTGCACATATTCAAATGGCGCTGCAAAAGGGCAACCAACAAGTTGGTGCATCAGTAATAGAAATGGCCGAAGCCGAGTATATGATTACCGCGACAGGTTATATTCAGTCGATCCAAGATATCGAGAAAATTCCTATTGGGCTCAATGAGCAAGGCACTGCGGTAACTATTGGTGATATCGCTCAGGTTAGTGTTGGTCCTCAAATGCGCCGCGGTATTGCTGAATTAAATGGTGAAGGTGAAGTTGTAGGTGGTGTGGTTGTGATGCGCTATGGCGAGAACGCACAACAAACAATCAGTGCTGTTAAAAACAAGCTATCAGCCTTGAAGCCTTCTCTGCCCGATGGCGTTGAAATTATTCCTGTTTATGACCGTTCGAGTTTGATTGACCGGGCCGTGGACAATTTGAGCGATAAATTAATCCAGGAGCTTATCGTAGTGGCTCTGGTGTGTGCTGCATTTTTATATCATTTGCGCTCGTCGATTGTGGCTGTGGTTACGCTCCCCATAGGTATTCTTGTTGCGTTTGTTGTGATGCATTTGCAGGGCATCAATGCCAACATCATGTCGTTAGGAGGGATTGCGATTGCGGTTGGTGCCATGACTGACGGTGCCATAGTGATGATTGAAAATATGCACAAGCATATGGAAAAAACGCCGCTAACCAATAAAAACCGTTGGCAAATAGTGGCAGCCTCTGCATCTGAAGTAGGGCCAGCGCTATTTTTCAGTCTGCTGATTATTACCGTGTCTTTTTTACCCGTGTTTATTCTCGAGGCCCAAGAAGGACGTATGTTTACTCCCTTGGCTTATACAAAAACCTATGCCATGGCCGCATCTGCCGGGCTTGCCATTACCTTAGTGCCTGTTCTTATGGGCTATTTCATTCGTGGCAATGTACTGAGCGAGAGCAAGAACCCGCTAAATCGCACCTTAGTTAAAGCTTATTTACCAGTGCTCAAATGGGTTGTGGATTTTCCAAAGCTGACGATTGCCGCGGCCATATTTATCACCCTTATAGGCTTTTACCCCATCAATAAAATCGGCAGCGAATTCATTCCTGATTTGGATGAAGGCGATTTAATGTACATGCCAACCACTTATCCGGGCGTTTCAATTGGTAAAGCGCGGGAGTTGTTGCAGCAAACCAATAAATTGATCCGCACCGTACCTGAGGTTGCCAATGTATTTGGCAAAGTGGGTAGAGCCGAAACTGCCACAGACCCAGCTCCGCTCACCATGATTGAAAGTTTTATTCAGCTCAAACCCAAAAGCGAATGGCGGGAAGGAACAACAACCAAAAGTCTACAAAAAGAACTGGATGGGTTGGTTCGCTTTCCTGGTTTGACTAATGCGTGGGTGATGCCAATCAAAACCCGCATTGATATGCTTGCAACGGGCATTAAAACTCCGGTTGGTATAAAGGTGGCTGGTCCAGACCTTAATGTGATCCAGGAAATTGGCCTTCAGCTCGAACAACTTCTTACCAATGTTGCAGGAACGGCATCTGTTTATTCAGAACGTGTTGCTGGTGGCCGTTATCTTAATATTGACATACAGCGAGGTCGCGCCAGCCGATTTGGACTAAACATTGCCGATATTCAACAAGTGGTTACTACTGCAATTGGCGGGGTGAACGTCACCCAAACGGTTGAAGGGCAAGCACGTTATCCGGTAAATATGCGGTATCCTCAAGACTATCGAGATTCACCCGAAAAAATTGCGCGGCTACCTGTAATTACTCCCAGTGGTCAACATATTACTCTGGGTGATGTCGCGAATATCTCTATTAAAGACGGGCCGCCGGGCATAAAAAGTGAAAACGCACGTATCAACGGTTGGACCTATATTGATTTAGATGATGTGGACGTGAGTACCTATGTCGCATCAGCAAAAGCCTTGCTGGCTCGCGAGTTAAATCTACCCAGTGGATATTCGCTCAACTGGGCGGGTCAGTACGAGTATATCGAAAGAGCAAAGTCAAAACTGACCTATGTATTACCGTTAACTTTTGCCATTATCGTGCTCTTGTTATACCTCAATTTTCGGGCATTTAGTGAAGTTGCTGTGATCATACTAACCTTGCCAATGGCTACCATTGGCGGGTTGTGGCTAATGTATTTGGAAGGGTTTAACTTCTCTGTTGCTGTTGGCGTTGGTTTTATTGCCCTTGCTGGGGTAGCCGTTGAAATAGGTGTGCTGATGTTGGTTTATCTCAACCAGTCTATCACTCAACTGGTAAAAAATGCCTGTGATAACCAATCCTTAATTAGCCAAGATGAGTACAAAGATGCAGTGTTATATGGCGCGGGTCGTCGAGTTCGGCCGGTAATAATGACCGTTTGCACAATCGCCCTTGGACTCTTACCGATTTTATATAGTACCGGAACAGGATCAGAGGTGATGAGTAGAATAGCCGCGCCAATGGTGGGTGGAATGGCAAGTGCTGTGATCTTGGCGTTAATTGTATTGCCAGCGATTTACTTGTTATTAAAAGCACCAATTATAAAACAGCATAATATTGATATAAAAAATTCACAGGGCTAGGGGCTTTAATATCAACACGCCCTAGTCTATTTATCTACCCATATTCCTAGCGAGCATTTTTTTGTGATAGGCTAGATGAAGTTAATAGAGCGGGAAGCAAGCGTTACAGTAATGAACGGATTTGTTGTGTTTAGCCATCGGATTAAACGATTATTCATTTTACTCCTACTGAGTTGTATATCGCTTGGCTGTTTGGCTGTTCCCTATAGTGTCGAATTGCTTGATGAAAGCGATGGTTTTTCCAGCTTGATTATTTTCTCTATCGCGCAAGATCAGCGCGGTTTTTTATGGTTTGGTACCGCATATGATGGTGTGCTTCGTTATGACGGTAAAAACGTTGTAAGTTATTCCATTGACTCCCCAATAGGTTATCAACTTCCCGACAACAATTCTGGCAATCTCAACTTTGACACAGATAACAACCTATGGATTGGTGGCTGGGGGAGTGGCGCGGTTAAGCTTGATCCCCTGACTGGTGAGTATAAACAATTTAAGCATCAAGAAGGGGTTATCGACACTATCGGTAGCCCGTATATCCAAAACATCTTTGTCGATACAAAAGACCGTGTTTGGCTGGGTTCAAATGGTGGTGGCCTAAACCTCTACAATCCTTCGCAAGACAACTTCAAGCGTTTTGATGACAATGGCTTTGTACTGGGAAATCCGCTAGCTACCTCATTTCCACGTATATGGGATATTGAGCAAAGTGCTTCTGATGTGCTTTGGCTAGCAACAGGGCATGGATTAAATAGGTTAAATACCAATGACTTTCGTTTTTCCCATTATGTGGCAGATGATTCAATTGGTGCCAATGGCGTGAATAAGGTACGTAAGGTTGTGGTTTCAAAAAACAACCAATTGGTATTAGGTACGCACGATGGGGTGATGATATTTAATCCCAAAAACGAAACATTCACCCCTGTTTTAACCGCTCAGAAGAAGACATTAGGGCCGATTTTTTCGCTACTTAAAACCAGCTTTGGCGAATACTGGGTTAGTACCAACAAGGGTGTGTATTTTTTCACTGATCAAACCCTTCAGCTAGAAAAAGTCCCCTTAGGTATTGACGATAGCTGTAGTCAGACATTATTCGAAGACCGTCAAAACATTATCTGGATGAGTTGCGAGGGCAGTGGCGTATACAAAATACAACGCAACACGATATTTCAATCATTGAATACCCCGGTTACTCGGTCAACCTATTCACTTGCATTGGGGAAAAATGGACGTATTTTACTTGGCACTGAGTCCAACGGCATCCATGCTTGGGATAGGAAGACTGGAGAGCTCATACCTCTATCTAACTCATCGCACAGTGGCACATTCCCATCGGTAAATAGAATAGCGCAACTCAAAAATGGCAATATTCTCTATAGTAATTTTGATAGTTTATATATTCTCGACAAGCAAGGTGAAAGCCGCCGTATCATGCCGCCTGCTGGAACGCCGCGAGGTGCCAATTTTGGTGGTATTGTTCATCTTCAAGAAATGTCGAATGGTGAAATTTGGATAGGCACACAGCAAGGTGTTTATATCGTCGATGACCTCAACCAGTCCTTCAGATATTTGGCGCCAATAGAAGGGCAAAACAATAGCCTAGCGAGTGCTTCGATAACTGAAATATATGAAGACAAACAAAATCGTATTTGGATTGGCACCACTATGGGTTTGCATTTATGGCGTCCGGAAACCGGTGATATTCAGCGATTTTTCGTCAATGATTTACAAGGAGTGACGTTTTCCAATTTTATCTACGCTATTTTTCAAGATAACCTAAACCGCTTATGGGTGACTACGAGATTAGGGCTTTACAAGGCTGACTTCTCAACTAATACCCTGGTATCCCAAAATGTTGATACGTTTTCGAAAAATTTTGGTGTGCATTTTATCTTTAATGATAATGAAGATAATTTGTGGTTGTTCAACCACACTGGCATTGTCAAATACAACCCCAGCAACGGTAGATTACTCAATTATGACAGAAGTGATGGCCTGTCCGGCTCACGTTTTTTTGTCAACCTAGTTACTCAGGATGAAGATGGAACTATTTATTATTCCAGTCGCGATGGTATTCATTTTTTCAATCCCAATGATGTGAAAGATAGACAAACTAATGTGCCTACCTACTTGACCCACTTCGAGGTGTTGGGGTCCTCTCGGCAGCCAGTAAAAATATTGCACCCAGAACATAGAATTGAGCTAGACCCCAGTGAAAACTACATAAAATTAGAGTTTTCGACTTTGGATTTGATCAATGCTGCGCAGCTTAAATATGAGTATAAGCTAGATGGACTAGATGACAATTGGATTGACAATGGCTCCAATAATGCGGTGGTTTATACCAATTTAGATGGTGGCGATTATACGTTTAGAGTTCGTCCATATATTAAAAATGACCTTTATTATACTCCGGAACTCGTGGTTCCCATTAGTATTGCCACGCCGATATGGCAGCAGTGGTGGATGTTAATCATCTACAGTGCGTTGCTGCTTTTGTGTATTAATATCTACATTCGCTATCGCCAGCATCAAAGTGAACTTGAAATAGAACAACAAAAACAATTTGTGACTGAGTTGGAAAGACAGGTTAACGAAAAAACCGAAACCATCGTGCAAGAATCGCAAAAGCTAGCCACCGCCAATCAGGTAAAAAGTGAATTTTTGGCGAACATGAGTCATGAAATTCGCACACCACTTACGTCTGTCATTGGCCATTCCGAATCGATTATTCATGGCGATGTTGAAGCCGGTGAAGTGTTAGAAGAAGTATCCAAAATCCATTCCCATGGCCGCTATTTAATGGCTTTGTTGAATGATATTTTGGATGTAACAAAAATCGAGCAAAACAAAATCGATCTGGAACCAAGCAATACAAATATTCACGAATTACTTGACGATATTCAGGACATGTTTACTTTTCAAGCTGACAAAAAAGGCTTGGCGTTTTCGATTCTACGCCAACTACCACCTGAGCTTAACGTGCTTATTGATGGTCTTCGATTAAAGCAGGTGCTGTTAAATCTTTGTTCTAACGCGATTAAATTTACACCAAAAGGCAAAGTAACCTTAATTGTTTCTTATTCAGAGCATCGTATAACCTTCAATGTTGTCGACACTGGAATTGGCATGACTAGTGAGCAAATGGACAAGATTTTTGATGTGTTCACACAAGGCGACAGCAGTATCAACCGACGCTTTGGCGGCTCCGGGTTGGGACTCTCGTTATCCAGTAAATTGGTCGAGCTAATGGGTGGGCAGCTGTCAGTATCGAGTGACCTAGACAAAGGAAGTATGTTCACATTTAGTCTTGATCTTATTGAATGTAATCAAGAAACTCATAATGATACTCAGGAGCCAGGAGAAGGCTTACCAACATTCCAAGGTTGTGTACTGCTCGCAGATGATCACAAAGACAACCGAAACCTAATCAGTCGATTATTAACACGTCTTGGTTTGAAAGTAGCAACCGCCGAGGATGGGTTTGAAGCCATATCGATGTGTAAAGACGTTGTACCTGACCTCATCATGCTGGATATTCAAATGCCAGAGAAAGATGGCATTCAGACATACAAAGAACTGCGCGCACTAGGGTATAAACAGCCCATCATCGCGCTCACTGCAAACGTGATGGAGCATGATGTAGACCGCTATCAACAAGTTGGCTTTGATGGGTACTTGTCGAAGCCACTCAATAGAGAAAAGTTACTCGACATTCTCAGTCAGTATTTTACGTCACATACCAATACCGAAGACGCATTAGCCTGTCTGGAATCAACTAATAGTGACGATTTAAAACAGCAATTCATCTCCAGCTTAGAAAACGAACAAGTTCAGTTTCAGCAAGCTTTAGGAAGCAAAGACTATGAAGCGTTAGAGCAACTTGCCCACCGCTTATCAGGTGCTTCTCAGCTATTTGATTGCAAGCCGTTGGCAGAAGCAGCAAGTGTGCTTGAGCGGTCATTAGCACAGAATGACAACAAGGATATTGAAGCGCTCGTTCAAGGAGTAATAATTCAAATTAATGTGCTGCAAGATTAACTCTCTTTGCTTATAAACCCTTATCTTGAATAAGCATTACTATCTATGCCCCTACTTACATTGTTCATCATGAATGTAGAGCGAATAGGCAACATAATTCTCGCCTTGATAGACGCATAAACCACAGCACTCACCTACAAGAATCAGATAAACGCTATTCTTCATCTTTATGTTGTTGGTATTAGTTCATTGGCTTCTTAGCGCCCAGTTTATTTAATGCCGACGAAATCGGCACTCCTTATTATTTTATTACACTATTTTGGATAAAAGATTAAGGTGCTGACAAACAAAGCACTTATCATTTCGTATAATAATAGCGGTTA
>JAOMVH010000066.1 GCA_028356795.1 Aliiglaciecola sp.
TCTTAGTAGAGCAAAATACATGAGCAATCCATTGTGGTGTGTAACATTAAACCACAAGATGGTTTTATCAAGCGGCGGAAATAATGAAGCTATTATCGTTGCCTCATTGCTTAAATACTATGCCTAAACACAACATAAACCCCTGTTTTCAATGAGCATTTGTAAGTAAATATTGAACATATTTCACGTCGCTTACATATCAACAATCCGTTAGCAAGTTGCTAACCTTATTGGTAGTTTGGCATACTTGGAATTAGACAGAGTAAGAAGTCAAAGATGAAACGTTTGCCATGCTATGGCCCAGACAACAAGCGTTGAGCACGGTCTCCTTTGTTTTTATCCGTAATAACTTAACTATCTTTTAATTTCGTTTGCACGATTTGAAAATTTTTGATTTTAAACTGAGCTTTGAACCCTAATTTTGCATATAAAGGCTGGCCCGCCACCGATGCTTGCAGAACCATATACTTTCCCTGCCATTGCGAACAAATCACTATAATATGTTGCATGAAAGCGTTTGCGATCCCTTGACCTTGAAAAGCCTGTTTCACCGCGACTTGATGCACGCCAATAACCTCTCCGGTCTTATATAAAAGAGCACTCGCAACAGCTTCTCCATGTTGCCAACCAAGCAAAATTTGTAGCTCTTTATCGTCTACTAATTGTTTTATAACATCACTATCTATTTGATAGGCAAATGCCTCACTGCCAATAAGCACCCACTTGGCCAACTCTTCTGCCGTGGCCACTTGAGTAACAACAAACCCTGACCTGTTTTGAGGTAATGAAATAACGTCAATAGGAAGTTGTTTGTACATTGCTAATTGTTCAAAACCACAATGCCAATTATCGCTAAGCAATTCGGTTTGCTTAAACTGTGTTTCTGCCGTCTCATAGTGCAATGCGTTTGCACTTTTCATCATTGGCCACACTGGAATAGTGACTTGTTCTGGTATGTTATCAAACCTAGATGGCATACTCTGATAGGCAATATTATCAAGAGGCACGTCTAGCCAGTATCGATGAGGCCATTTGGGATTAACAAAGACACTGGAAGATAAGCTGGTTTGCATTTTTTGCGCACCATACTTCTTCCATAACCCAGTTAAATTTATAAGATTTTCTTTATCCATGTACATTATTCGAGTCCAAGTTGAGCAATACTACGCCACTTATCAGCGCTATCGCGCCAATAGCTTTAATCATATCAAGTGGCTTTTCTGGTAAATTAAACCAGCCAAAATGACTGGCCACTATCGCTACTAATATTTGTCCAGAAAGGGCATAAGACATCATAGAACCCACACCCATTTTGGGGATCAGATAATAAAATAAACCAACGCCAGTAGCGCTTAATGCACCACCGGTAAACCATAAATAAATTGGCACAGATTTAATATCACCGATTTGCGGGTAGTGTTTGGTGGATAACATCATCGCTGTAATTGTAAATATACAGCTCACCAAAAATGCGATGCTTGTTCCCACCATAGAGCTTTTTAACAACACCCCTAATTGAGCGTTCATGCTGGCCTGAATGGCAATAGCGGCGCCAGCGATAAACGCAAGTAGTGACAAATAGCCCACGTTATATCTCCATGACAATGTCATTATAATCAAACCGTACTTTGGGGCTTTCAGCTTGATTATCATCTTCGTGCCGATAACCGATCGGACAAATTACAGACGTCGCTAACCCTTTTTCTTTTAAGCCTAATATTTTGTCATAACCTTCATTATCAAAGCCAGTCATAGGACAGCTATCTATTTTCATTATGGCAGCGCTCGTTAATAAGTTTCCAAGTGCAATATAAGCTTGTTGGTGGGCCCATTCTTGTTTTTGTTCTGGCGATTTAACTGCCAGCGCAGATTTCATATGATCGGAAAACCGACTGAGTTCGCTATGTGATTTGTTTAGCATTTGAGCATGTTTATCTATGTATCGGTCGACAGTGGCATCTCCGACTATGTTTTGTATGGCAAAAAGAATTAAGTGTGAGCTGTGTGCAACTTTCTCTTGCCCATAGGAAAATGGGATTAACTTTTTCCTCGACTCTAGCGATTCAATTACAATTATTTTGTAAGGTTGCAAACCATAGGATGATGCACTAAGCCGGGTCGCTTCAAGTAGTTGTTTAAGTTGCGCTTTTGTCACTTTTTGATTAGAAAATTGTTTTACGGCATAACGCCAATTTAAGCTATCTAGTAATGTCATGCTATGTCTCCGTTTTAAAATATGGCTGACTAAATTTACTGATTAGTCAGCAAACAAGTGCAGTGTACGGAGCGTTATCAAGCCTGACATTTACATAGGTTGATAAACTACAGTTTTTTTCGAATTCGGCTTAATTGGGTTGGCGTAATGCCTAGATGAGAGGCAATATGATATTGTGGTAAACGGTCTACTAAGTTTGAATGAAGGGCAACAAACCGTAAATATCGAGCCGTAGCATCTTCTTGTACGATCTCGATTTCTCTAGCGTCTTTGGCGAGCAACCAATTCTTTTCTAAGTAGTGAATTTGAAACAGCTTTAAATCTTCTTTTTCCAACATCAATTGACGATATGCGACAAAGTCAATTTCAATGATGATGGAATCTTCAATGGTTTCAAAAGTAAGCACCGAGGGGCTAGCAGTCAGCAGCGCGCTCATGGAGCCTGGAAATTTATCTTCATCAAAAAACATTTTGTTATATTCATTGCCTTTTTCATCACATACAAAACAACGAATTAATCCTTGATACACATATGAATATGATTGGGGCACATCACCAGCTTTGTACAACAAGGTTTGTTTTTTTAGTCGACGCATCTTGGTGATAGTTGCAAAGGCCTGCCATGTGTCATTGGATATAGCCGAATATGATTCTAATGAGCGTCGTAATGCAGAATAGGCATATTGCTGTTCCAACACGTTTTAAGCTTCCTTAAATTCTATATACACCTTGAGTTTGGTAGCGGCGTTATTAACTACACGTTTGTCCGACTTTATTACGGCATCAACAAAAACAAAGTTACCATCACTTTGAATATGAAACTATCTCAGATGCTTTGAAAGAATCTCTAAATAAACAGGCCGAGTCACTGGTGTGAAAGGTCAAATGCTGTCATGTTTTAAATTACATCTAACAACCATTAATAATTTCAATCACATATTTGACTCATACATGGCTTGCTCAAGTCTTTCAGGCCGAGCCAACACTAGCATCCACTATCTCCCCTGCAGCATTAAATCGATTACGAAGACCACCAAATGAATCTAATTTTTTTGCCATTTAGCAACAAAACTCTTTGGTCAGTTAAAATTTCAGTGCGTTATACCATAAAAATCTCTTATCAAATTAGCAGGAAGTACGATAACCTAAGCATCGACTAGTTAAATCAACCACCTATGAATCAGCAGATATCCAAAGACACCAGAGTATTGATCATTGATGACCACGTTTTAGCCAAGGGATATATGAAATATTCATTGGAGGAACTGGGGTTTTCGAACATCACTTACGTAGATAAAGTTCAACATGCCATGACCAAAATTCGTCATGAGCAGTTTGACTTGATCATCTGCTCGTATAATCTGCAAAAAGATCATGATGGTTACCATTTGTATGATCAACTCAAACACGAAGGCGAACTTGACCCCAGCACAGCGTTTATATTTATCAGTGCCGATACCACGTCTGATTTAGTACATAGTATCGTTGAGCTTCAGCCCGATGATTTCCTTGCCAAGCCCTTTACAGTTAATGAACTAGATAAACGATTAAGCAAGGTACTTGTTCGAAAACGTGCGCTTAAAGATGTATACCGTTTCATGGGGCGAGGTCAATTGACCAAAGCGCTCTCAGAAGCTGAGCTGTTTCTTTCCAATCCAAAAAACTCTGAATTTTTCCCCCTTGCATTAAAGACCAAAGGCGAACTGTTACTCGCATGCGGGCATTTAGAGCAAGCAAAAGAGTTTTATCAGGCCATTATTAATGTACAGCCCTTTACGTGGGCTCAATTGGGTTTGGTTAATGCTAACATTCATCTGAACAACGATGACGAAGCAGAAAAACTGGTGCTTGAGTTAGCATTTAAATCTGATTCTCAACTAGCAGCCTACGATTTACTGTCTGCGTTACAAATTAAACAAAAAGATTTTGATGCGGCATTGGAATGTGTGGTAATGGCCACAGAAATTTCCCCGCGCAATATTCGTCGCCATAAAACAGCTTTGGATCTATCTAGAATTACCCATGATTATGAAACACAATTCGAAGCAGCTAAAAAGATTGTTAAGTTTGCCAAGGACTCCATCCATGACAAACCTGAAAATTATCTGAATGTTGCACGGGCAGGTATCGATTTTGCGATGACCGCAGACGAGAGCGAAACTTTTAAGTTATTGAAACAATCCAACGAATATGTAAAACAGTTTAAAGCGGCATTTCCAAAAGCGGAGCTGCACGACCAAATAAAAGTGATTGATGCCCGTCTCTTATATCTTCGAGACGAGAAAGAGAATGCCAAAGCCCTGCTCGACCAATTGGCAGAGGAAAACTGGGAAACAGAAAGCATGGACTCGCTACTTGATAAAGCCAAGGCATTTCACGAACTCGGACTCTATGACAAATCGAGCAATATACTCGATGTCATAGAAAGACGCTGTAAAAAAGACGAACAACAAGGCAGTTTGTTTTTGCATTATGTAAAACAAGAAAAGCAAGAACGCTCTACCATCAAGCAAACACCTCGCGAACTGAACAACTCAGCGGTTGCCTATTACAAACGCGGTGATTTAGAAGATGCATTTCGAGTATTCAGGCAAGCCTTCACGGTCATGCCCCGCAATGTCTCGATCGCTCTTAACCTATTGCAATCGATTGCGATTAATGAAAACACCAATAAAGAGGACATCACCAATCAAAAGCTCATAGACAACTGTATTCGAGTGATTGAAAACGGCGAGCTTAGCAATGAACAATTTGAGCGTTATCATAAAGTCAGAGAGTTACTACAAGAAGCCATCTAAAATCGTCGCTTTGTTGAAAAGAATACTGCTAAACTAGTCAACCTAAATCATTCTCCCCCAAGGTAATATGCGATCCAAACGAATCCCTGTCGATCCTGATACGCCCGTAAATTGGGCCGTGCTTAAGCAGCTCTGGCCTTTTTTGCTTGAATTTAAACAACGGGTATTTTTAGCGATACTGTGCTTAGTTGCGGCAAAAGTAGCCAGCGTTGGCCTACCCTTCGTGTTAAAACATACTGTCGACAATCTCAATTTAAATAGTACCGCTGAGAAAGTGATGGTAGTCCCCATTGCACTTATCATTGCATACGGAACATTGCGTCTGATAAACGTGTTAATGGGAGAGATTCGCGATACGCTTTTTGGTCGAGTCACAGAAAGGGCAATGCGCAGAGTTGGGTTAAAAGTGTTTGAACACTTGCACAAGCTGGACCTCGACTTTCACTTAAACCGTCAAACTGGCGGACTGTCTCGGGATATTGAAAGAGGCACAAGTGGGATCAGCTTTTTGATGCGTTTTATGGTGTTCAATATCGGCCCTACGCTGATTGAAATTAGTATGGTGATAGGCCTACTGTTTTATAACTACGGTATTAGTTTTGCGGCTATCATCCTCTCCTCGGTAGTCATTTACGTTACATTTTCGATGAAAGCCACTGACTGGCGAACCAAGTACGTCAGAGAAGTTAATTTGGCCGACTCAAGCACAAACTCCCGTGCCATTGATAGTTTGCTTAATTATGAAACCGTCAAATACTTCAACAACGAAAAGTATGAGTCGAATCGCTATGATACAGATTTAGCTGGCTGGGAATCCGCAAGACGCAAAAATCGATTGTCTCTTTTTGCTCTAAATAGCGGTCAAGCTTTTATTATCGCGGCAGCCATGACATCAATGATGGCAATAGCAGCTTTAGGCGTTGCCAAAGGCGAAATGACCATAGGTGATTTTGTACTTGTTAATGCATTTACAATGCAAATATTTATGCCCCTTAATTTCCTTGGGTTTGTTTATCGAGAAATTCGAGGCTCCTTAGCTAATATAGAAAACTTGTTCTCACTACTAGCGAAAGACCCAAATATTACTGACACCCCCAACTCTGCCGAATTGAAAGTGAATAGCGGTCATATTTCATTTTCCAACGTAGCGTTTAATTATCGACCTGACCGCCCTATCCTGCATGATCTCAGTTTTGACATATCGCCAGGTGAAAAAGTCGCGGTTGTCGGCGAAAGCGGCGCGGGGAAATCAACCATAGTCAAACTTCTGTTTCGCTTCTACGATGTGGCTAGCGGTAAAATTACCATTGATAGTCAAGACATCAGCAAAGTGAGCCAACAGTCATTGCGCCGTGCAATCGGTATTGTGCCCCAAGATACAGTTTTGTTTAATGACAGCATTCTTGAGAACATTCGCTATGGAAGACCTGACGCAACCGATGAAGAAGTGCAGGAAGCCATCGATCTTGCTCACTTACGAGGGTTTATTGACAGTCTACCAGATGGCTGTGAGACCAAAGTGGGCGAACGGGGTCTGAAGTTATCTGGTGGTGAAAAGCAACGAGTGGCAATAGCTAGAACCATTCTCAAAAGACCTCCCATCCTGGTCTTTGATGAAGCAACGTCATCATTGGATAGTCAGTCGGAAAAAGCCATATTGGATGCACTCAAGGAGATTTCTCAGGGCCATACCAGCTTGGTCATTGCTCACAGACTTTCCACCATAGTAGATGCAGACAGAATTGTCGTGATGGACAAGGGCCGAGTAATAGAGCAAGGCTCTCATCAGTCACTGATTGAACAACAAGGTGCCTACAAAGTATTGTGGGATACCCAACAAGATCAATCTTCAACATGAACCCTGATGCCCTCAAAGAAGCGATAAATCAAACCATGCCATTTGGTAAATATGCTGGTAGGAAATTGTTGCATTTACCTGAGCCCTATTTGGTGTGGTTTCATCAAAAAGGCTTTCCTGCGGGAAAACTTGGCGAGCAATTGGCCTTAATGTATGAGGTCAAATTGAATGGCTTGGAAGCCATGCTAGCGCCGTTGGTTGATGGCGATGAATAAAACCCCAAGCATTGTCGATACAAACTTGCTTGCCATACATAAACGGATTGGTGAGAAATTGTTAGCCCATCCTGAGCTCATAAATAAAGTGGAAGCTAAACTAGAAGCCCGCTTCAAAGCTGGCATGACGTACCGAAGCATCTATCTGGATTGGTGGGCAGTGATAGAAATGAAAAATGATTTGCCCAGCATGATCGAGCAACTGTGCGAACCCAGTGAGCAGATGAACCGATTAAGAAGACATTCACCGTTTGTTGGGATACTCACCGAACAAGAACGAGAATCCTTTTTTCAATCCCTAGAGACACCATGATATAGCCTACCATGTGTCTACATGGTTAATCGGCAAAATGACACCACCAATTCACGCTATTTCGTTGTAGCAAAATTGATAGTCGTAAAGCAGGATCAAAAAAGGCGCTAAAAAGCGCCTTCTTTTGTTTGTCGCCAATCGAATTAACGACGTAGGCCCAAACGCTTGATAAGATCTTGATAACGCTCAGAGTTCTTACCTTTTAGGTAGTCAAGTAACTTACGACGTTGACTAACCATACGTAACAAACCACGACGTGAATGATGGTCTTTCTTATGGTCAGCAAAGTGGCCTTGAAGTTTGTTGATGTTGTGAGTCAACAAAGCAACTTGTACTTCAGGTGAACCTGTATCGCCTTCTTTAACGCCATAGTCAGCAATGATAGTTGCTGTTTCTTGAGTAGTTAGTGACATAATATTCTCCAATTGAGATTGAGTAATGACTGGCCAATCACTAATTCAGCCAAGTCGAAAGAGCGCGTATTATAGCCATGTCCGATAGTTTTTCAAGCTTTATATGGTGTTTGTTTTACAGTTCGATAGGCTTGTGTTTTCAGACCTTCAGCAAGTTAACAAAGAGCAGGGGCAAGTATTTGTAAGTTCTTGATTTTACGGTAAGCTTAATAATCAATTTATAAAAAAAGAGCTTTCAAATGTCGGTAAATCAAAACAAGGCATCGAGCCTAACGAGTCTATTCGTTAGCTTTCTCATTGTGGGAAGCATTTTATTGACTTGGTATGCGCAATTACCTGCCAACGACCAAACCTTTTTTGTTTTTGGTGAACCGGTATCCTTGACCGACACCCAATCCCATATAAAAACAATGAGCCGTCACCCTCACTATACTGGCAATTCGAATCACCAAGACGTGACCGATTACATTGTACAACAATTAACTGAGCTTGGATTGGAAGTCGACATTCAACAGCAGTTGGCCACTTCCAGTAAACGCTTTGTTGCTGCCAACGTTAAAAATATCATCGCCAAAATCCCCGCTACGTCCCCCTCAAATACAACAGCAGGATTAGCATTGATGAGCCACTATGATTCATCGAACACATCGTCTTTCGGTGCGAGTGATGCCGCACACGGAGTGGCTGTAATAATTGAGTCGGTTAAAGCGCTAATCGCCAGTAATGAGTCATTTAGCAACGATGTGTATGTCATTATTACTGATGCAGAAGAGCAAGGGTTGCTGGGGGCAGAGGCTTTTATTCGATACCACCCATGGGCTAAAAACATTGCACTCACTCTTAACTTAGAAGCGCGAGGATCAGGCGGAGTTAGCTACACGTTATTGGAAACCAACGACGGTAACAAAGGCTTAATCGACGCATTCTCAAATGCCGGTGTGCCCTACCCGGCTGCGAACTCGTTAATGTACAGTATTTATAAAATGCTCCCCAACGACACAGATTTAACAGTTTTTAGAGAACAAGGCGATATTAAAGGGTTTAATTTTGCTTTTATTGACGATCATTTTGATTACCATACCGCACAAGATACCTATGAAAGACTCGATACCAACACGCTGAATCACCAAATAAGTTATATCACTTCACTTTTAAGCCACTTTTCAAACATCGATCTACAAAGCTTAGATTCACAAGAAGATCATGTTTACTTTAATCTAGGCAGTATCAGCATGGTCGACTACCCTTTCTCCTGGGTCGTCCCCATGTTGATACTCAGTATATTTTTGTTTTTTATACTTTGCTGGCGCGTGAGTAAAAAAGGTCAGCTAGCGTTTAGAGATACAGCTTTAGCTTTCATCCCCGCTATTCTTGTTTTGGCATTGGCTTATTTGATTGGTTCGTTTGGTTGGCAATTGCTAGTTTGGCTTTTCCCTCAATTCATCGACATTCCCCAAGGGTTTACTTATAGCGGACACTATATTATCGCCACTTTCATATTGCTGACTTTGAGTCTAGGCGCATGGCTGTATCACTTTTTCGTTTTACGTTTTACCGATGTTTCCCCAACCAGTTGGTATTTCCCGGTAATTGTTGTTTGGATATTGGTCAATACTGGATTTGCTTTTTACCTTGCAGGAGCAGGCTTTTTTATCATCACTGTTTTTGGTGCGCTAATAAGCCTATATTTGTTATACGCGCCAAAAATCAACGCCAACCAATTAGCCATTGGTGTCGCTCTTTCGAATTTACCCGCATTGATTATTATCACGCCTCAAATCCCCGTTTTTGTGATTGGTTTAGGGTTATCAAATCTGCTGATTGGTACGGTGTTAAGTATATTGGTGTTTATGTTGTTGCTGCCTTTGATATTTGTCATGAAAGGGGTAAGAAGCATTCAGTTGTTTCTATTGGCGGGAGCGCTAATCAGTTTTGTTGGTGTAGTTCAAAATGCCGAATACTCCGTAAGTCAAAAAAAGCCAACCAGCATTAACTATGTTGAGGATACTCAAACGCGCGATGCGTATTTATTCACTTTTAATCGACGACTTGATGACTTCACTTCTCAATTTTTCAGTCAAGCAGATCGCAACAATCAGGCATTGAATTCAATTTACCCCATTAATCGCTGGCGAAATCCAACTTATGTGACAAAGGCGACTTCCCTTAATGTCAACGCGGCAAGCTACTTAGCAAAGCGGTCCTTAAATCAAGATGGAAGTACATCCATAACCCTAAGGGTGACGCCAAAGCGTGAATTAACAAAACTTGAAATAAGTACCGATAAACCGCTTCAGATCACCCAAGCAATTATTAACGGCACCGCAATTGACATTGAACGTTCGAGACCAAGAAAGGGCTTTGTTTTTCGCTATGTGGTAACAGATGAGCAACCAATTAATTTGAAGCTAACCTATCAAAGCGAGAGCCAAGTTGAGTTGCGAATTGTCGAGTTTAGTGGTGACTTTATGAAGCGCTATCCAAACGTCAAGGAAAGAGCCGAACACATTATGCCAACGCCATTCCGCCCTTCAGATATGCTGATAACCAGTCAATTAATTTCTTTTGAGTAATTGACAGGTTGAGAGGTTGAGAGGTTGAGAATTAAAAAGTGACTAGTTTCTAACGACGATGCGTTTAGGTGCTACTTTTTGATTGTCATCTACAAACCCAACGCCCATGAATTGGCCATTTGCATAGACTCTAACCTGTGCATCAAAGGCAAGTTCAAGGGCTTGCTGGCAAAAAACAGGATTGCCGTTGCCGAAGTAACCTGCTGATGTATCATCCAATTCTACTTTTGATAAGGTTTTTACCGCTGAATCCATTGGCAGGAGTAGGCTATCGAGAGAAACAAAACTGGCATTCTCAAGAAGATCATTACCCGATTCATTGATCACGTCTCGCATGGCTTGCAATGTTTCAAGTGTCACGACTTGATCAACAGGGTAATCAGTTACTCTGCTGCGATGCAGACGACTTACAAACGCACCGCAATCCAAGTTTTGACCAATATCGTCAACTAAAGAACGAATGTAGGTTCCTTTACTACAATGCACTGTCATATCCACTTCATTGCCTTGAATTCGGTCTACCGTTAAAGAAAATATGTTGATATCGCGGGCTTCTCTTGGCACTTCAATACCTTGACGGGCGTAAAAGTATAAAGGCTTGCCTTGATATTTAAGAGCTGAGAACATCGAGGGAACTTGTTTAGATTTACCTAAAAATGCTAAACAGGCTTGACGAATTTGTGTTTCATTACACTGAACAGGTTTGGTCTCAACAATGTCACCATCAGCATCTGATGTTGCAGTGCGCACGCCCAAGGTAGCAGTCACAGAATAGGTTTTATCGGCATCCAATAAAAACTGAGAAAACTTGGTCGCTTCACCTAAGCAGATAGGCAACATACCTGTGGCAAGAGGATCGAGTGCTCCGGTATGCCCGGCTTTGGCAGCGTTAAATATACCTCTAACCTTTTGCAGTGCATCGTTGCTCGAAAAGCCTAATGGTTTATCGAGCAACACAATTCCGTCTATAGCACGACCTTTACGACGCCTTGCCATTATTTAGGTGCACTCTCATCGGCGTTTTCTTGATCTAAGTCACGTCCCACCTTGGCAGCACGCTCTTTGTCTTCATTGAGGGTTTGCGAGACAAGATTAGAGATCCGCATGCCTTCAGTAATTGAAGTATCTTGATGAAATTTTAGTGCCGGTACGGCTCTCATACGCATACGTTTAGCCAAAATTGTACGTATAAACCCTTTGTTGTCTTCTAGGATTTGTTTATACAGCTTCAGTTTCTCTTCATCCGTTTCAAAGTAAGTAAGATACACTTTGGCGTGAGCAAGATCTCTTGACACCTCAACACCTGACACCGTCACCATACCAAGACGCGGATCACGGTTTTTAAATTCGTTTTGGAAAATGCTAGCCACTTCTTTGTGAATTTGTTGACCCACACGGTCTGTTCTGGAAAATTCTCTAGCCATATTCACTCCTATTTAGAACTAATTCGATAAAAGTCACAGTCAAAAACGGAGGCATCAGCCTCCGTTTTTACTGAACGTTAACGCTTGAAATTAAATTTCGCGTTTCACTTCTACCGTTTCGAATACTTCGATTTGGTCACCAACTTTAACATCATTGTAGTTCTTCACGCCGATACCACACTCCATGCCGTTGCGCACTTCTTGCACATCGTCTTTGAAGCGACGAAGAGATTCTAGCTCACCTTCGTAGATAACTACGTTCTCACGAAGTAC
>JAOMVH010000067.1 GCA_028356795.1 Aliiglaciecola sp.
CAAACACTGCCGAAAGTAAGCCTAGTGCTCTGGCTTCCAAGCCTATTGCGATATTACATGGTAAATCAAACAGCGTTATTCAGCTTAATCAACAGGCGCTAGATGCCGGTATTCAATATGGCATGGGACTAGGAACAGCCGCAGCACTGAATCAACAGTTACAAGTGTTGGCCTATAATCCCGATATAGAACAAAAAAAATTAGTAGAAATTGCCGAACATTTGTATTTGGTTACTTCCGACATATGCCACTTTCCACCAAATGGATTGCTGCTGCGCATTCATAATATGCTCAACCTCTATGGCGGCCTAAAAGCTTACTGGCAAGCATTGAAAGGACAGTTATCGCATTTCAATGTGCAATATCACTATGCAACGGGCCAATCGCCCTTTGCCGCTCGGATCCTGGCAAGAACAGCATGGGATCAAATTTGTGATCACCTACCTATGCTCAAGCATCAAGTGGGATTACGAAAGTTAACCGAGTCAGAACTTGACCACAAAACAGTTAAAAAGTTAACACGGGTGGGCATTCATAATATTGCTGATTTAACAGCAATCTCACTTAAAGATATTGCTAAACGATTTGATATTGACTTGGTTACCTATCTGGGACGCTTAAGCGGTGAATTCCATCACCCTGTTGAATTTTTTCATCCTCAGTCCACTTTTTCTCGCTATCTCGAGCTTCTATACGAAATCAGTCACACGGATACACTATTACGGCCCATGTCACATTTACTCGATGGGTTAGAGCAGTTTCTTAAGGTCAGAGACAAGCTAACTCAAAAAGTCATTTTCACTTTATACCAACGTGATGCAGATATGATCAGATTCGAAGTTGGTTCCGCACAAGCGGAATACCAAGCCTCTAAATGGCGCACTTTGGTTGAACTTAAATTAGAGCAGCTTTGTTTGCAGGCGCCTGTATATGCAGTGAACTTAACCACGGGCGCAGTATTAGAGCGCAGCCCTAATAAAACTGATCTATTTACTGCCAGCAAGGGGACTTTATCGTATCTACAACTCATATCTTTATTGCAAGCTAAATTAGGTGAACATGCTATCAAACAGATTTCATTGAAAGATGATTTTCGGCCAGATGTCATTAATCTTTATCACTCTCCCAGCTCCGATCTGGGCAAAATAAAAACTCAACTACAAGCTATGCGTCCTAGCTTTTTGTTTACTAACCCTTTGCCACTATCAGAAAAGGTCTCGGTGATCCATGGACCAGAACGGATCAGCACAGGATGGTGGGATAACAACACGGTCGTCAGAGACTATTTTGTTGCTCAGAACCAACATGGGCAATGGCTTTGGATCTATCGCACACCCAATACTAGCTGGTATGTGCATGGATTATTTGGTTAGGTAGGTGTAGATAATCGTTATGGCCTACGCTGAATTATATTGCCAAACTAACTTTAGTTTTTTGCATGGCGCATCACACCCCCAAGAGATGGTACGACAGGCCCATTTTCTAGGTTATCAAGCCATTGCCATTACCGATGAGTGTTCAGTTGCAGGGGTTGTCAGAGCTTATACCGAAATTAAAGACAATAAGTTACCTATCAAACTGATTGTTGGTAGTTACTTTCAGTTAAATGAGAGCCTACGCTGCGTCTTATTGAGTCCAACTCGCAGTGCCTATGGTGAGTTATGCCGAATCATTACAAATGCTCGAAGACGCTCCCCTAAAGGTGAATACAGCTTGGCACAGTGGGATCTGCAAACGGTTCGAGAGTGCTTCGTGCTTTGGTTACCTACCGGCAACATAGAAAGCGATGAAAAGTGGGTTAAGTGGCTAAAAAAATGCTATAAACAGCGCCTATGGATTGGTTTACAACGACACCTCAATGCCAATGAACAAGACTACCTAACTCATTGTGAAAAGCTCAGTAGTGTATTTGATATTCCCATTTGTGCATGTGGGGGAGTACTTATGCACAATGCCTCACGTCAACCCTTGCAACATGTATTAAGTGCTATCAAATATCGCACCACTGTAGACAAACTTGGACGAAGTTTGCTGCCTAATTCAGAACGATGCCTACGCAGCCAAAATAAACTTAATTCACTGTTCAAACGTTCATGGCTTGATGAGGCTGTACAGATTGCCAAGCGTTGTCAGTTTAGTATGCAAGAGTTACGTTATGAATATCCCTCAGAGCTTATACCTAAAGACAAAACCCCTAAGAACTATTTACGAGAGTTAGTTGAGGTTGGTATTAAAAAACGCTTCCCAGAAGGCATAAAGCCTGCTGTCAGACAAATCATTGAAAAAGAACTAAAGCTTATTTCAGAACAAGAATATGAATTCTTTTTTCTAACCATCTACGACATCGTGCAATTTGCTCAACGTCAGAAAATTTTATATCAAGGCAGAGGTTCAGCGGCAAACTCGGTGGTGTGTTATTGCCTTGAAATTACTTCCGTTGACCCGCGCCAAATCAATGTGCTGTTCGAGCGCTTTATTTCTAAAGAGCGGGATGAGCCGCCAGATATTGACGTTGACTTTGAGCATCAAAGGCGCGAAGAAGTTATCCAGTACATTTACAATAAATATGGTCGTGAACGAACCGCCATCGCAGCTACTGTGTCCAGCTATCGATTCAAGAGTGCCTTGCGTGAAGTAGGTAAAGCATTGGGGATCAATGAAACCCAATTAGATTTTTTTATCAAGAACATCAATCGCCGGGATAGCGGACTAAATTGGCAAGCACAAATAGCAGAACTTGGATTAGATCCTGGATCACAACAAGGTCAGCATTTTATTTCTCTTACGAATGAGATTATGGGCTTCCCTCGACACCTTTCCCAACATGTTGGTGGGTTTATCATCTCATCCGGACCGCTTTATCAGTTGGTACCAATTGAAAATGCGGCGATGCAAGACAGAAGTGTCATCCAATGGGATAAGGATGATCTGGAAAGCCTGGGGTTATTAAAAGTCGATGTACTGGCCCTTGGCATGCTAACCGCTATTCGTAAGAGCTTTCAATTAATCAAAGATCATTATGGACACTCACTGAGCATTGCTCAAATTACCAAACTTGAAGATGATCCTCAGGTATACAAGATGATCCAACAAGCTGACACCGTGGGTGTTTTTCAAATTGAGTCGCGCGCGCAAATGAGCATGTTACCGCGCTTAAAGCCACGAACATACTACGACCTAGTCATTCAAATTGCGATTGTTCGACCAGGTCCGATTCAAGGGGATATGGTTCACCCATTTTTACGCCGAAGAGATGGAAAGGAGCCTATATCCTATCCCTCCAAAGAAGTTGCCAACGTATTAAGCCGAACCATGGGAGTGCCTATATTTCAGGAACAAGTAATCCAACTCGCTATGGTGGCGGCTGGGTTTAGTGGTGGCGAAGCTGACCAATTAAGACGTGCAATGGCAAGCTGGAAAAAGAACGGACAGCTCATGCAATTCCAACATAAATTAATTGATGGCATGCTTAAACGTGGTTATACACAAGACTATGCAGAGCGAATTTTTAACCAAATATGCGGGTTTGGGGAATATGGTTTTCCAGAATCTCACTCAGCGTCTTTCGCCGTTTTGGCTTATGTGTCTTGTTGGTTAAAGCATTATTACCCGAGTGCATTTTATGTGGGCTTGTTGAACAGTTGGCCAATGGGTTTTTATCCTCCCGCACAATTAGTGCAAGATGCAAAGCGTCATAACATCACCGTATTACCAATTTGCATTAACCGCTCTAACTACGATCACATAATGGAGTACCAACAGGGTGAATATACGATACGGCTTGGTTTGCGAATGATAAAAGGCTTGTCTGAAAGCTGTGCTGCTCGCTTAACCGATATGCGACCCAGATTAGGATATTGTTCCATTGTTGAGATTAAGCAGTTGGGTATTTCACGAGATCAAATGGAAGCCTTGGCCAGCGCCAATGCATTGGCTCAACTAGCAGATAATCGATACAAAGCCCGCTGGGCACTCATGGAGTCAGAGAGCGAATTACCCTTACTCAAAGAGCAAGAACAGTCATTCTCTTTCGTTTCATCTCCTTCAAATATAGATGCAATGAAAGAAGATTATGCCGCAACCAGCTTATCGTTAGAACACCATCCTATTGGATTACTCAAGACGGCAGACCAACTAGGCAGATACACGCCAGCCAATCAATTAATGCAAAAACAACATAAATCTGTGGTCACTGTTGTGGGTGTTGTGATTGGACGCCAAGCTCCCGGTACAGCCGCAGGCGTCACATTTATGACATTAGAAGACGACACAGGCTGCACCAATGTGGTCGTTTGGCAAGCCACTGCCAGAGCGCAAAAACAAGCCTTTTTAAAATCTAAAATTGTCAAAGTCTCGGGCATACTGGAGCGTGGAGATGCCGATGTGACACATGTCATTGCTGGCAGAATTGAAGACCTAACTCACCTCTTGGAAAACCTGAATACTAGTTCAAGAGATTTTCATTAAAGCCGAACCTTTGGCTAAAAAACCCAAGGTTCAACTTAACTTTTACAAACGTGAAGCGTAAACACGTCGGTATACTAATGCTAACATCAACATAACAAGTAAAACTAACGGCATGGAACCACCACCGCCAGAGTCATTCATTGATGAGGGTGATTGAGCAACACTCAAAGACACTTCAATGGAGACCTGCTCACCCATATCATCTGTAGCCGTCACGGTAAGTGAGTCAATACCTGCACTACCCGCAGTCGCTCGATACGTAAGCACACCTGACGCTGAAACCGTCGCTGTACCTTTGCTAGGCAGTGCCGTCACCTCATAGGTAAGTTGCTCACTATCTATGTCTGTAACAGCGAGGTTCACTGTTGTACTTTGTCCTTCCGTCACATTTGTACTGACAGAAGGAGACTCAACAACGGGAGGATCATTCACTTCGCTAAGCTCAACAGAAATAACTTGTTGTACCGTATTTGTTCCATCTGAAGCTGCAACTGTAATATCAAATGTTCCACTCATATTTTCAGCTGGAGTAATATTGAGGGTTTGGTTAACTATTTCCAACAACCACCCCTCAGGGAAAGCAACTATCGAAAATGTAATAGCGTTACTGTCGCTGTCAGACGCAGTTAAGTCAATGGCTAGATTACTATCTTCGTCGCCAGAAATTGACACCTCACTAGAAAAAACGGGCTCATCATCAATCTCGGCTAAATCAATAGCGATTGCCTGATCAAAAGAGTTAACCCCATCCGACACAGAAATCACAATTTCGAATTCGCCACTAACATTTTGTGCCGGTGTAAAATTCAGCAATTCATCCTCAATAATAACAGTCCAATCATCCGGAAATGAAACAACTGAAAATGTCACCGTATCACTATCAACATCTGAAGCAGATAACTCTAGCACCCCACTGAGGTCCTCGTTACCACTATAAGTTAAAAACCCGTCGTACACTGGCGCATCATCTACGGCCAACAGTGAAACGGATATAGCTTGCTCGGTACTATTAACGCCATCGGATACCGCAATGACTACTTCGAATACGCCATTGGCATTTTCAAGAGGTTGAATGTTCAAGTTATTTTCATTGATCTCGACAAGCCAATCTTCCGGTGAGGAAACGATTGAAATAGCCAATCGGTCACTATCAATATCAGAAACGAGCAAATTAAGCGACAGCGAAGCATCTTCATCACCCGATATAGCCGTATCACCTAGGTAAGAGGGTGCATCGTTAACTTCCAGCAGTTCAACAGAAATGATTTTTTCAACAATATTTGTGTCATCAGACACCGCAATGACTACTTCAAAGGCCCCATTTGCATCCATCGCAGGCATTATATTTAGTTGCGAATCGATCACTTCACCCGTCCACCCTTCAGGCGCTGATACAAGTGAAAAGGTGAGTGATTCGCTATCCACATCTGAAGCGGACAAAGCTAAAGACAAACTAGTATCTTCATCACCGATGATACTTGTTGCTCCATCATAAATGGGCGCATCATCAACAGGTTGTACTGTGAATGTGAGAGTCTCTTGAACTAACAGGCCATCAGGGTCCTCAACGGTAATAACCACCGAGTCTGAACCGAAGAAGTTTTCATCCGGCTGATAACTTATTGCCCCTGTATCTGAAAGCGAAAATTCACCAAATTGTGCATCTTCAATCAAAGAGTACGTTAAATCATCTCCATCTGGGTCGATGGCACCCACTTCACTGTTTAGTAGCTCGTCTTCCGTAACCAGATAAGTTACAGGGGACAATACCGGGGAGTCGTTGACTGCAGTAACACTAAATACCAGTGATGCTTCAGAACTATTTCCGTGCAAATCGCTAATAAGAATAGTGGCAGAAGCTTCACCGCTGAAGTCACTTGATGGTTTGTAAACTAGCGTTTGTAAATCGTTGTCAAAGGTCAACTCACCATCAGTAATTGGCACTAAATACTCTACATCAACTAAATCGTCTTCAGGGTCTGTTGAAGCAAAAGGGATGGCTATCTCGTCGTCTTCATTCAATTCATAATTAGTTTGATTAAGTAGTGGTGCCTTGTTCATTTGATAAACCGAAAGCACACCTGAATATTGATTCGTTTCGTATATGTAATCTTGGTATTCTAAGAAGTTGGAATAGGAGTTCCACTTATCTTTTATTGAGAACTCTGACTCAGAAACATAACTAAAAGAACCATCATTCTCTGGTTTCAATGTATAGGTAATTTGATTTCCTAGCTCGTTGTTACCTCCAACCAAAATGTAGCCATCGACTTCTGCGATGCTACCTATAAACTCATCAACACCTAATTCAACTAGTTCGCTCTTCATTACAAGTTCAAAAATTCCATCGATATTTTTGAATGCTAAGATTTGTCGTTGAGTTTGATCCAACACATAGAGATATGCATCTGTACCAACAAAATACTGAATAAAGTTATCGAATGCCAATGTTCGAACTTCGATTTCACTCGTATCTGGCACATTGGTGAAATAATAGAGTTTGTAAAACTCTGAATTAAATTTCACTATCATCATATCGCCTGATGATGACACCAGGTCGATACTACCTAGATTTTCCCCGGCTTGAAGCGCTATTTCATCGGGACTTTCCAGTACAGAAAAATGAGAATCGGCGTCGAATCTAAAAATAGAATCATCATTGCTCTGATAAGAGAATATATAGTCATCAACAACTTCTGTTCCTAATAGATCGCCGTTTGAGGGTGCATATACATCTATATAATCATCAGGAAATAAAAGGTCATCGATTTCGGTTGCTTGAAAGCGCGAGTAATATGTATCCGTAACAAAAATTGTCTCTTCATTTTGAAGAATATTTCTGCTGAAATATTGTCCGTCGTAATATATTTCTGTTTCGGGTTGAGGAACAATTGGGTTTGAAATATCAAGTACTTGCAATCGGTTAGCTTTAGGCACAAATAATTTACTTTCATTTACTGCGATAGAGCCAGAAGAACCAGATTGTGAATATAAATTTGTAACAGAAAAGGTATCATCATCGATGGGAGTAACTTCTCCTAAGTAGTGAGAGGACTTCAAGAAGCTGCGATTTTCATTGAATACGATATAAGGGTTAGTGCGAAGAGTTGAATTATCCGCTTGTATCATGGAATTATTCTCAACGACTGTAGCATTGATATCATCTATATTTAAGATAGTGAGATTTAACCCTCTAGAAACCATCCACAATTTGTTACTATTGTATTTCAGAGAAGATGGATTTGAGTAGGTATCGCCAGACAATATAGAGTCATACCCGTCTAATACAGCAACGTAAAAGATAATTTTTTGACCATCAGATGCTGCCGCGAAATTACCGTTATCAATGTAAACCAAACGGTTTGAACTTCCATTTTCAACGGATTCAACAAACTTACTCCGTTGCGTTAGGTTACCATTCATCCATTTTAAACTCTCAATAGATACCTCATTACTAACTTCATTGTTATAATTAATGATAGAGTATGCGTAGTAAACAGAATCGTCTTCGAGCGCTACTGACCTATCACCGATATAGTAACCAGCTTGATAGTCATCTTCTGGGCCTTGATACAAACCCACAATCTCAAACATTTCATTTTCGTAGCCAAGAACAAACAGCCTACTATCCCCATCGACAAAAACAATATTTTCGTCGTCCGTATAATAGATATTGTGATTATAGCCGGTAGGGTTTCTAACGGTTATGGAATAAATTTCAACGGGATTATCAAGGTCACTTACATCCACAATTATTAACTTAGTTTGTGTTGCAACCACGAGATATTCTCGAAAAGAATAGACTGCACTTATGATTTGTGAAATTTCGATTTGATTAACTAGGCCACCTTGTTGATTGACGTTTGAGCTTTGAACATCAATAGTGTTCGAATCTCTTTGCGCTTGAAACACATAATCGCCAACAAAAGCGGGTTCATCCAAGTAAGTGTTAGAACCCCAACTCCCGACTTTTAGTAGCGTTGCTTCGGTGGCTATCGCACTTGATTGAATAAAAAAGCTAAAGAGGATTATTAAGATGGCTTTATTGATAAGAACTTTGGCTGATATCAGCATTGTACTGCGTCCCTGTTAAACGAAATTCCATTTACCCTGTGTAAACTTGGCTATATTTTAACAGCGTAAAAACTGGGCGTCTAGTTTGTGCCTTGCGCGTTGTTTATATCTGAGAAATCACAATTGAATTCAACGCTTGACGAATTTGATCTGGAATCGCCACACTTTGATTTGAGGCCTGATCAACAAATACATGAACAAAATGACCTTGTGCACAAATGTCAGGTTGCCCTTGTACAAACACACCGAGTTGGTAAGTAACAGAGCGGTTGCTCAATTTTGTCACACTTAAACCAATTTCAATCGTATCCGGATAAGCAATGGGTGAAAAGTATTGGCATTTTGACTCAACAACAAACCCTACAACTTGGTCATTGTGAATATCCAAGCCACCATGCTCAATCAGAAAACGATTCACTGCACTATCGAAAAAAGAATAATACTGAACATTGTTTACATGGCCATAAATATCATTGTCGCTCCAACGGGTATCGATGGCGTAAAACTCAGGAAAACAATCTCTGTCTAATCGACTAGTCATATCTACTCTCTAGAACGCTTGTTGGTATAGCATTAATGCATCTTCTTCGGTTATTTCAACTGGATTATTAACGAGTAAGCGTTGCTGCAACATTGCTTGTTTAGCTAAATTGGCAAGGCTATCTTGGGTAATTCCGACTTCTCTTAAACGCGCAGGTAAACCCAATTCACTGATGAGTTTTTGCAGGTAACGGACCAGTGTCTCGGCTTTATCGACACTAAGGAGTTTGCAGTCGAGCTCAGGACAAATTAGCTGCGCAAGTTCAGCATACATATCCTTGGCGTAGGGTAAATTGAACCTCATCACATGTGGCAACATTAAAGCGTTACTAAGGCCATGAGGAATATGAAATGTTCCCCCAAGAGGATAAGCTAACGCATGCACACCACCAACTGGCGCATTCGCAAAAGCTTGACCAGCAAGCATTGAACCAAGCAGCATTTCACCGCGAGCATTAAGATTTTTTCCATCATGAACTGCCATTCTTATATTATTAGACAATAATTTCAGTGCGTTACATGATAAATGATCTGAAAGCGGGTTTTTCTTTATCTTGCTGGTATAGGCTTCAATAGCATGCACCATTGCATCAATACCGGTAGCAGCCGTGATCGATGGGGGAAGACCTAGGGTTAACGCAGGATCTAGAATAGCAATGTCAGGGAGAAGTGAGTTTGACACGATCCCAGCTTTTGTTGTTTCACCTGTTGTAATGATTGATATAGGTGTGACTTCAGACCCTGTGCCCGCGGTAGTAGGAACAAGAACCAGCGGCAATCGCAGCCCTTTTACTTGTTCAATACCAAACAATTGTTCTAAGGTTTGGTGACAATTAGGAGCGGCAAGTATTGAAGCAACTTTTGCCACATCCATTGCGCTTCCACCACCGATACCAACAACAAAGCCAACATTATTAGCCAATAAAAATTCTGCCGCCTGCTTGACAGTTTTTACAGAAGGGTCAGATTCTGTCTCGGCAAATACTGTCACTTTTATCGACGCGCGATGCAGAGACTCGATGACAGGATCGAGTAATCCCAAAGACAAAATCTGTTGATCAGTAACGATACATAACGAAGTGAGCGCCAATTTGTCACAATGGCTTTTTAACACATCGGCTAGGGGTTGAGCATAAACAATTTTTGGAGTGGTAGAGAACTCAAAAGCCATCAAACTATCTCCTTGAAAAGTTGGCTAGTAATAAACTAACCAACTTCAAAATGTTTGTCTAATCAAAGAAAGGCGAACGGATTTCCGTCAATCCTCTTAGCTGAACCGGCTTCTTAAGCATTTGACCTCCATCACGACCGATTGGTACCCAAGGTAAACGACCCCGCCCTTTGGCTGGCGCAAACGTAAACAAGTCGAACGGTATGGAAATATAAAACCCTTTAGTGAAACTCCCTTCACCATAATCTTCTGCAGATACATTGGTAAATGCAGCATAAGCCCCTACTACGATGCCACTATCAAAGCGCTTAGCAAAATCGATGTTTACGCCTTTGTCTTTGGCTAGAAATTGACCGGCACTGATAGTTACTTGCATATCAGGCAAAAACTCTGGCTGCCAGTACATACTGGCATGGCCAGTAAATGCGGTGTAGTCGAAAAATGCCGTTTCGCTGTCATAATCTCTTTGCTTAACATAGTTTAGATCTAGGCCAAACGAGAGAGAGCTATCTACAGGGCGATAAAGAATTTCTGTGCCCACGCCACCAAACATTGTTTCTATATACCCACCATAAACTTGTGCATAAGTATCCTCAGCAATGCGATCAAACCAATGCAGATATGCATTTTCCATCGTAACCTTGCTACGTGTAACATATTCACGAACAAAGGTTCTAACCCGAGGCAGAGGGGTTGTTTCGCTATCAACCAAGAAATTAAATTTATCAAAGTTTTCTAATAGCGTTACTTTCACACCACCACGAACTGAAAAATTTGGATTAAATGCGTAACCGCTATTTACGTATACACCACCTTGATAAAGATAAAAATCTTCAGGGTTACCAAAAGTTTGAATCCAAAAGCTTTCTACGTTAAAAATAGGGCCAGATAAGCTTTTCGGTCTGTAGTTATCTAAGGTGTTTTGGGTTGGATCTTGACGTTTATAAGTTTGAGTAATGTCCGTTTCTAAACGTTCGTATTTGGCAGCAACTTTAAATTTGTTGACATCTATTTCCGTTTCTAGAATCGGTGTATGAGCAACTCCCTCTACAATCTTATAGGTCGTAATAGATTCTGGCAGCTCTGATGCTAGTATGCGACCCACACGTTGAGTGGCTTCGTCATGATCTCGATAGCCCAATTGCGTACCATAGAAAATCATTTCATCGCCTTGTTGATGGGTTGCATTGATCAAGAAGCTCCCCTCATTTACTAGGTCGGCATATAAACGATCGCGATTAAGTGTGGTCATGCTTTCTGCTGGTATAGCATTTTCAATTGCACGTGGTGGTCTATCGAATTTTACTTGTCTGATAGTATGAAAATTAAAATTATAAGAAAAACCAAAGCCAACGGTGTTACCACGCTGATAACTCAAGTTAAAATCCCAGTTCTTATAGCGATAATTAGCGCCTACATTCCATTTTGACTTCTGATCGAGTAAACCAGCTCTGTCATTTATATAATCATTGCCGTCATACTCTAGTTTTAAGGTAAGGCCTTCAATTGGTGTATGGTATTCAACACCGCCAAATATCGATGCGGGTCCTTTAAAAAATTCATTGTAATCAACCTTGCCTCCACGGCCAGTAAAGC
>JAOMVH010000068.1 GCA_028356795.1 Aliiglaciecola sp.
AGATTCAAACTGGTGGAACCACGTTTAACCCAATTAAAGCTGTCACCGAACCGGTTGCTTCAGTGGTTAACTCATCCGTGGCCGCGTTACCTGTCGAGATAGGCGGAGCTATTTTGGCATTGTTTGGTGTTGGTTTGATTATATTTGCGATTACGTTTTTGGGTAAAACCATGAAAGCCCTGATGGTTGGTAAAGCCAAAGATTATTTGCACAAGGCAATTGGTAAAGGACCGATAAGGGGGATTTTTTCGGGTACGGTTGTAACAGTAATGGTGCAATCTTCCTCCACAACGACATCTTTGGTTGTGCCACTGGTAGGCAATGGTATTTTAAAAACTCGAGATATTTACCTCTTCACTCTGGGTGCCAATATTGGTACTTGCATAACAGCCTTGATCGCCTCTTTGGCAGTGACCGGAGAATATGCAGGTGTTGCCCTTCAAATTGCGTTAGTGCACCTGAGATACAACATATTGGGTGTGATTGTTGTGTTTGGTATTAAATGGCTGCGAGAGATCCCACTAATGTTGTCGTACAAGCTATCGGTTATCGTTGAGCGAAGAAAGATCTATGGCTTTATCTATATTGGTGGCGTGTTTTTTGTTATGCCGATAGGTGCAATTTTTATTGGTGGTTAATGGATTGTGTTTTGCAGGTAAGTACTCATAACTATTTCACCAACTAAAGGTCTATAGGTATTCCTTCCCATGCTCGATGCAGTAGTCAATATACACTCTGGATAACCGAGAAATTTGCTTTCGAGTGGGATATATCAAGCTGACTTCATGTTCAGGTAACCCAAAGTCAGGCAAAAGACTGATTAACTCGTTTCGCTTGATGTGGTCGTGACAGAAAAACGGTGGAAGCTCGGTGATTATGTCACCTTTGACTGCTAGATGACGTAAATGCACATAATCATTTACTTGAATAATCGGGTTAAGCTCAACGTCTACTTCGCCACATTGCCATACTCTTTTTTCATGATGTTTGCGCCATATTCCAGTTTTGAACTGCAACAACTCATTGGGATGATTGGGTTTACCATACCTTTCAACAAAACGAGGCGATGAAGCACCACTGATAGAAAGGGGGCATACCTTTAAAAGTTAACACAGTAATATTATGAGTTTAGCCAGTATTGAATACCTTCCAGAACAAGCCATAATTACCTATCCAAACAAGAGAGTATTACCGATTTGCAAATTCGAGAAGCAAACCAAGCTGATTTTGAGGGTATTTGGCCAATCTTTCAATCCATTGTCGAGGAGGGTGACACTTACGCCTATGACAAAGATTCCACTCGAGATGACGGGTTTAAAGTGTGGATGACCTACCCGCGTAAAACCTTTGTTGTTGAAGAAAACAACCAAATACTGGGAACCTATTATATTGTCTCCAACCATGCTGGTCCCGGAGCACATGTGTGTAATTGTGGATATATGGTTTCATCTGCGGCCAGAGGGAGAGGGCTGGCAACCTCGATGTGTGAACATTCTCAGCAAGTGGCGAGGGAGTTGGGCTATAAAGCCATGCAATTTAACTTTGTCGCTTCGTCAAACCTGGGCGCTATCCGGCTGTGGGAAAAACTAGGCTTTAATAAAGTTGGTACTTTACCTGGCGCATTCGCTCACCCCTCGCAAGGTTTCATTGACGCCTTTGTCATGTACAAGTGGTTAGATTAATGACTTTAACAGGCCTCTTTTATCACGGAAATTGACGATTCAATCGGCTCAAAGATTAACCAGTATACGCATGTATAAGCGCCAATATTTGTGTAGTGAGAGGTTGTGTTTTGTTGGCACTTGCAAGTTGGTATATATGCGTACTAGCTTGACGTCGACAATAGTGTGGCGCATGAGCAATAGCGGGTGTGGGTATGGGCATAGAAATAGTAACTAAAAAACCAAGCCAAGTTGTGGTTAGTACCGCACGTCCCCGAAATAGCGGTTTCACGCTACTAGAATTAATGATTGTTATCGTCATTGTTGGTATTTTGGCTGCGATTGCGATGACGTCTTATCGCAACTTTATACTACGCTCACAACTTACCGAAATGGCTACCACCCTTGGTCAGTTTGCTCGCGAGTTTGAAATTTGGGAACAGGTTAATGGTTACTACCCCAATGATAGCCATATCGTGTTACCACCAGATGCAAATGGTCTTGCCATAAATGAAGATGACTGGTCCAGAGAAACATTGTTGGGCGGAAATTGGAATTGGGAAGGACCCGATGGCTATAGCTATGCAGGCATCTCCATTGTTGGGGTCACGGCTGAAGAAGAACATATCATGCAATTCGATACCATCTTAGATGATGGGGTGTTAACTAGCGGTAAATTCCGGCGCACGTCAAATGGTCGGTACACATTTATCATTGAGGAATAGACTCGGTGACAATTTCAATGCTAAGCCTGAATAATCAATAAAACGTATAAGCCCACTTTTCATTTTCCATTGCCCCATAAGCTTGCCCTTTATCTTCAATCTGTTTGATGATCTGCTGCGCTCGTTGTTGTCCTTGAAAAAGCTCCTGGGGTGTTGCCATTTCATTTAATCTATTTTGTTGGAATACTCCGCGGCTGTGACTGATATTATTTTCTGTTAAATGTAACAGCACGGCCACGTTTGCTAATGACAGCGAAACCAAAGTATGGTCTTTTTCGATCAAATCTAATTGGTGAGCATTCAGACCTGATAGCTTATGCAGTGCCAGCATGCTGCCTTGCATTGCAGCCTGATTCAAATAGCGATATTTAGTCGCCTTAAACTCATTTCGTTTTTGTATGTATTCATCTCTGGGCAAATGAGTCTGTTCACTAAATTGCATATACATTTTGTCGGGAATGCTGCTCACTACTTCGAGAGCTGGTGTATACCCTGACTCAGCAAGCTGGGTAAAGTAGGGGAGATGTTTAGTTCTTAGCTGCGAGGGTACGCCTTGGCAAAATTCAAACTTGTTTATTATCTGGTCCACAAAACCTGGTCTTTCGTTATTCTTTATTGCCGTTTCAACTCGTCGTTCCATTTGATCTTTAGTGACTACTGCTCTGTCACAGCGTAATAAATTAGCCGCTAAACAAAGCCTGCCGCTTTTTCACCGTCAGAAAATCGCTTCTGAAAGTCATCAAGATGATCAACCAACTTTCCAGATAGGTAATGGGGTGGCCGCGATAACCAAGCCAATGGAGGTGCCATCTGCTCGTTTTGTTGCAAACTAGTTTGATTGGGTGGGGCTGCCTCGTAAGGTATCTCCGATGGATGTGATTCGTTCACACTTGGCTCAAGACCAACAACAAGTTCGACGGGAGTATGGCGATGGCTTTGATGCAAATATTCGCTCACAATCAACACCGATACAAGTACAAGCAAAGAAAGCAGGTAGTAGGGACGACGTAACACGCTATTTTTCATCCAATGAATAAGGTTGGCAGAGTAAATTTTAAAAAAAGCATAAAGGAAAAACAGCGGATTTAAAACAGGTCATTTGTATCAATAATACAGGTAGTTTACCCTACATCAATATTTGGGCTGTTAACTGCTAATTAGCCCCACAGAGTGCCTATCTACCAGTAGAGAAAAAATATGAATAAGAACTTAGTGAATGACAATTTAGCACAGATCCAAAAAGTGACTGACATTGTGGTCGAGTTTTTGGTGGCCTACAGCTTCCAGATTGTTGGCGCAATATTGTTGTTTATTATTGGTGCTTGGATTGCGGGAAAAATAGGAAACAAAGTCGAGCGCATCATGCGTGGTCGAGATATCGATATCACTTTGAGTCGATTCACCGGCAGTATCGTCAAAGTTATGGTTTTAGTCTTGGTAACTATGATTGCGCTGGGCAACTTGGGGATAAGCGTAACACCCTTGTTGGCGGCCTTAGGTGCCCTTGGTTTAGGTGTAGGTTTAGCCATCCAAGGTATGTTATCTAATTATGCCGCCGGTTTTACGATTATTATCACCCGTCCATTTGTGGTTGGCGATACCATTAAAGTGCAAGGCGTAGCGGGGCTAGTAGACGAAGTACATTTAGGCTACACCATCCTCATCAATGAAGATAATGTGCGAATTCAAATCCCAAATCGCTTGGTTATTGGTGAAATACTGCATAACTCAAATAATAATAGTTTGATTGAATTGTCTATTGGCGTTGCCTATCACAGCAACACCCAGCAGGTGATTGAACTGATCCAAAGTGCGCTGTCTCAGTTGGATGATATCGAACCCACTCACACGCCGATTGTTGGTATTGACAACTTTGGGGATAGTAGCATTAATTTTGGTGTGCGCTTTTGGGCACCTACCACCAAGCACTTTGAATTGCGCTATGCTGCCAACAAGCTTATCCATGATGCGATTGTCAGCGCTGGTATTGAAATTCCCTTCCCTCAACACGAAGTCACTATGCTTGGAGGTAAATGAGATGAAAAAGTCGTTTTTAGTATTTTGGCATTGTTAATTTGTACTTCAGTCTACGGAAATACCCAGGCTGAAATTAAACATCTTTTAAATTATCTGCAAAGACAAACGCTGGATTGTGTAGATTTCAGTTTTAAAAAATGACCAAGGCTAAAAATTTCATGGGACTGGTTTTGTTTCTACCACTACTTTGTCTTTATTACTGGGTAAAATTGTCACAGAAGAAATATAGGTATCCGAATAATGGCAATCTCCCTGAACTAAGGACTGATAAAAACCCTCACCATCTCGAAGGATCTTTATTTCAACATATTCATGAGCTCCGCAACGACCTAAGCCATCTGTCGACCTAAAGAAATGTCGTGGTTTTAACTCATAGGTTCCATCAGACAATTTACAGGTGTTTGTTGTAAAAGATTGGTTGTTGTCACTATTTAGGCTCACATCATTGCCATTTCCGAGGAATGCAATAGTAAAGGTGTCGGACTTAGTATCACACAAACCAATTAGCGTATTTGACCACTCCTGTGCCTGACAATGAAAAGAGAAAAATAGGACGATTAAAATCGCAAAATGCTTCATGGCTCACCCTTATTTGTGACCTTGGCTTAGCAGGATATTACAAGTATTATTCGCCGTGAGCTGCTGAATTACAACGACCCGGCAGAAATATTCAATCGCTATTGAGGGGTAACGTATGGTTCAAAATACACTATGGTTTACGCAGCCTAGACTAGATTTAGGCATTGAAGCGATATGATGACGGAACACCTATGAAAGTTGTGTTTGCAATATTCCTATGCACTGCCACAGTTTTGTTTACCGTCATGTTTTCCCCTTATGGGGCGACAATATCGTTTCATATATTGGATTACATATTCCCTGCCATCAGTGGTGAAATAATCAATACCAGCACCCGACATGGTTTAAGTGTGCCCTCGTATAACTTAGCCTTCCTACCTTTCGCGTTGCTGGCAGGTAGCTTTTTTTCGCTAGCTATTTTTTATAGAGGCAAAACAAGAGCGGCTCTATTTATCTGTGGAATTGCAGCTTTACTGCTCAGTATGACCAGTGCCAGTATGTTCTGGCCGGGTGAACAACTGATTAACCTCAAAGCATTTAGCTTGCTAGCATTTTGGCTAATGCTTATATCGATGCTGGTGCTGATACTACTTGTTAATCACCCACTTGGTAATCATGCAAAAATTGCGATATTTCTTTTCACAATGATTGGTTATTGGGGGCTGACGCTACCAATAACACATTTTATAGCCGCTATATTAATGCTTCTTGCGTTTGACCAATATGACCTACTACCCATATGGTTGGTTTATGGTTTGGCACCAGTAATTGCGATAGTACTGGCAATTCGATTTGCCAATTGCAGTACTAAAAAGATCAATCTAGGTCAATAAAATTAGCGTTATTAAACACAGCGATGTCACTTTAACCAGCAATCTCTTTGCCATTAAGGGTAAGAGTGAATTTGACCTTAATAATTTCAAGCGGCTTTCCGGTGTAGCCGCCATATTTATATGTATGAATATCTTGCTCACTTTCGACATACCGAAAGCTTTTGCCCAACAAAATATTTCTCTTCCCGTTACCACCTGGTTTTTCAGCGCTTGCTTTATCTCTTCCCCAAATGATGCGCGTGTCTTTCAAACTGATAGGGCGTTTGTTTTCAACTAAACTCCTACATTGTGGGAGTTCCAATTGATAAATTTTGTCTGAATTATGTTTTAGCTCGAATAGACTATTCCCATGATTCGAAGATGAACCTACCTCTCTTATCAGCCAGCTATTTCCCCGTTCTGAGCACATAGCGCTATAGTATCTTTCACATTTGACATCGATGGTTTGGGTTGCTTGATCAGGTTGAATAAGTTGAAATTTGAACTGCGTATCAATCGGTATAGGTTCCCGTTCAAATTGCGCATCTACACATTGAATCGCACCACAACCAGCCAACAAAATCATGAGGAGGGTACTTAATAATACATGCAAGGTTCGAGTCATTATTTTACCTGTAAAAGTTGATGTGTGGGTAGCGGGTGTTTTCTACAAACCACGAATTTGACCTGAAATGTCTGCTGAAACCCAAACATTACCTTTTTTATAGGTTTCCAGTTTACCACTGCCTCCAATTGCAGGATCAGGAACAGGGTGAAACGCTTCGTTTTCATCAAGTGGAACTGAGTTGTTAACTAGTGAGCTTACATCTGTCACGCTAAATGGTGTTATGCAGTATTCGATAAAGTCTTCGTCCATCAGCACCTTTTTTCCGAACTCAGCCAATGTTTCAAACCTTCCATAATTTTTAGCATTGTTACCATTTATTCTAGGGTGTAATACGAGGTATTCGTTTGACTCAGACGAGCACAATATAATCGAACCCAATACGGTGTAACCCACTACCTGGTCAAATGAACCAAGATAGTTGGCCCAGCACCCTAAAACGTCAACGTTTTCAATATCGTCGAGTAATATATGAATTTTCATACCCTGCCCAATGGCCAAAGAAGGGACGATATTGAAAGAGCCATATTTGAGTGCAACGAGCAGCCTTAAATTCTTGTCGTCAACGAGTTAACAAGCAACTGCATATGCTTCACTTTCACTCATTTTATCATTCTCTCCTTATTGATTCTTGCCAGCTAATATTTCGTCTTCGTGAATTCGGGCTATACCTGGCGGTAGAACTCTTTCTCACTCGAAGAGACTACGGCTAACGTTTTTAAGGATAAGATGGCAGAAACGAATAACAATGGCTTTTAGATAAAGGTTTAATATTTTCTGTTTGGTCTTTTGTGGTGGCCACATCGACTAATTCTCTATGAATTACTAGGCCAATAAAAATTATGGTATGTTTGCCTTGCAATAGCGATTCTAGCTATGAGTTTACCCACGATTAATCTATGAGCGGTATGATCAAAGCAGCTTCGTGGAAAGCGGCTTTTCCATATGACTTAAGGAAGATTCAGTGCAGAAGTTTTTAGCATGTATTTTATTTATCCCAGCCATTCTCTTTGCAAAAGATATGGATGTTCACAATAAAAATAAAATACTAACTGACTTAAAACAAGAGATATCAGAACAGTATGTTGTAGAGCAGAATGTTCCCGAAATACTCGCTGCGCTAGAGTCGCTTTCTTCGTCAGGTATGCTCCTTACATTAGCTGGCGAAAAAGAGTTTGCAAAAGCTATAGACGAAAAACTAAAGCCATTTGATAAACATTTTAGCTTTAATTGGTCTGATCCCAATCAACCTCAGGACAACAATCCCTCTGAAAGTTACTGGGATGAACTAAAGCGGAAAAACTCCGGGTTTAACAAAGTAGAGATCTTAGAAGGGAATATTGGTTACATTGATTTCTGGGGATTTGACAAGGTAAATAACAAGTCGCGACAGCGTGTAGCAAATGTCATGTCATTCGTCGCCGAAACTGACGCTATTATTTTTGACGTGAGAAATAATGGCGGTGGCCATCCCGAGATGGTCCAGCTGTTAATTAGTTACTTGTTAGACAAAAGAACCCACTTAAATAGTATTTATTGGCGACACTCTAATACCACCGATGAGTTTTGGACCTTTAGGCGGGTGAAAGGCAAACGGCTCGCGAATATTCCTGTTTATATTTTAACAAGCAATGACACGTTTTCTGCAGCAGAAGAGTTTGCTTATGATTTACAAAGTCTTAATCGGGCAATAGTTATTGGTGAAGCTACTGGTGGAGGAGCTCACCCAAAGCGTTTTATCGATTTTGGTCGTGGTTTTGTTGCAGGTATCCCTTATGGTAAAGCTATAAATCCAATTACAAAGACAAATTGGGAGTGGGTTGGTGTGACGCCTGATGTAATAGCTCAAAAAGACAGTGCCTTTAATATTGGATACAAAACAGCACTAGAAAAGTTACTAATGACCAAAATAGGAATTGTACAAAAAACCGAAATAGAAAATAAAATAAGAGTTTTGTCTGCCCAAACCAATTAATCATCTGGTTCTAATACCAACAGTCAAATTAGATACTGGTCAGCGGGACATTACTCCTCCTGCGTTTAGCACATCGCTCTACACTATGAAGGCAAACACCCCACAACCATACAAAAATAACATTTTTGCTATTTGCAGCTACTTGTTATTGGGGGATAGCACTACCACTAACGCATTTGGTTGCAGGCATGCTAATGCTTTACTCTTTCCACCAGCATGACCTGTTGCCCACATGGTTGGTTTATGGCCTAACACTACTTTTCCCGCTAGCACTGACTATTCGATTAGCAAAAAGTAATGTTCAAAACCTAAAAAACGCTAAATAGACCTATATTTCACTACATGATTTTGAGCTTTCTATTCCAAAATCGGATACTCAAAGAGTTCCTTGCATAGAGGAAACTGAGCGTCTCTCTTGCCAAATTTTAGACACAATCCCCAGGATACTAACAACGATCCCAAGTGTACCAATTAGACTGCCGACGATGATGGCGTACACAAGGTTCAGAGACTCGGCAATTAAAAAATACTGCCTGATTCGGTGCGCAGAAGAGATGAGAAATGTACCCACGGTGAAGATAATGGAAGCCGTGTATGCCAACAAAATAAAGAGGGAGTTTTGCAGCACAACCAGCTCAAAAGTAAAAAATGCCAAATTGATACAAACAAATACCACCACAACATCAATCGTTTGAATGCGCATTGAAATTAAGTTTCGGAAAAACGCAAGGTAACAACCAATCGCCGCTGCAAGCGCATCAAGCAGTAAAAAGTGCGTGCCCAAACAAATCATCGCAAGACCACTTATCAAACGATAGCGATTAATGTTTGTTTGCCGGTAAGCGACAAAATTTATTAGCATCGCCATTGCGGCAAAACTCTCGGCTATCCAATCAAAAGTCAAAGGAAGTATTTCCGGTTAGAAATGGTAAGGTAGTTAGTTGTCTAATCGCGAATGAGATCACAAGCGCTTTTCATGCTCGGGCAATTGTGCCGTAAGCACTTCTCATTTTTCTTTTTGTTGTACTAGGCAACTGGTGTTTTTAATTAGTCGTTGCCAGATCTATCGTTGTTGGCACCACAGCGGTTACTAAATGCTTTCGGACATTAGCTCGGCAGCGTTTAGCATATCCCTCTACACTATGACGGCCAATGCTCTATGTACATGCAGCTACATATGGCCTCACAAATACATACCCAAAGCGGCAAATAAAACGGCAATAGTTATAACCTTAACAGCCCCGCCTCGATTCATACACAAGATCGCGATGATCGGAAATATCAAACGAAAATGCGCTTCAATGCAAAGTTTGCATGGATTGTATCCAATGTCTACTATTTATCATTAAAGGTGTAGTTCCTTTGTTTAGAATCGATGCGTTTAAATTGGATTAATTAGATGTCAACATTTGCTCCCCATGGTCAATATCACATATGCGTAAAGGGGCGTGTTTTTTATGTGAAATGTGTCGGTGCTTGGAACCGAGAAACTATGATCATGTATGCTAAAGAGGGCTTTGAGCATTCGTACAAGCTATTTGGTCCACCTTGGGCGATGTTAACGGATGTGCGCGAATGGGAGCTGGCAACAAAGGATAGCGAACCTCTACTTATTCGGCTGGTGGCTTCAGCAATTAAAAATGGCTTGAGCAGAGAGGCGGTGGTTAATGATAAGGGAGTTATGAAAATTGAACAGTTGAATATGGCCTTGCCCGAAGGTTCTGGATTTGAACGGCGATTCTTTGACAATGAAGCTTCGGCTATACAATGGCTAGAGCAGGAGGGCTTTCCATATGGTGAACAAGCCACAATGTATAAACGAATCGATTTTTAACGCCCCCCTTAGTTTTTGGATTAACCCTTCTGGCACTTGTGATTTTGAAACCGCGCTGGATTGAAAAATAAGTTTCGGTAAAAACCCACTAAGAGTAGTAAGAAATTGACATGTAAGCCCAATAATTAGATTCTAACCATTGCTGTTTCATAACAAGAACCAAGAATAAATAAATGGATTTAAGATTTTTCAAACGAAAGCTCTCTGTGGCTTTTTTCATTGTATTGGCTGTGGTGGTCTATATTTTGAGTCTCGATGAAAAAGCCCAAGCTGAAGCAGTGGCATTGATTGAAACAATAAACAATGAAGTATCTGTAGAAAATAATGGAACAGTATACTTGCTGGGAATGTGGACTTCCCAACAGAACTCACCATATCAAGTCGGGCTTGAACGTATAAAAAACTTTAATATGCGAAGATCTCTTCCAAATGAAGATGCATATGATGCCCTGGAAGTTTCCTATTCAGAGTTGTGGCTTGATGAAATAGATCCCGTCACAACGTCTCCAATGACCTGTCACTATCAAGATAAAGAGTGTTTGGACTTTGTTTGGAGAAATACTTCGCTAATTCCCAACGTATTAATTGAATACGATTTATATATAAATAGACTCAATCAGCTACTTAAGTTTAAGACTTTTAAAGTTGCCACGAAGCCACATTTTTCAGTGCCAATGCCCTTCCATCAAGCTTCTTTGTTTTCAATAAGGCTTAAGCTGCTAGAGGTTATTCACTTCACTAAGTCAAAAGAATACTCAAAGGCGGCAAAGGAACTCTCCGAATTAATCGATTTGAATTTAAACCTTCTCGAGAATACGCCAGACTTATTTACTAAGGTATTAGCTGTAATTCATCATCAAGAAACCTTAAACGTAGCCACCTTTTTATTAACTAAAACGCCACAAGACCAAGTTGAACATTGGAGTGGTGCCATTGACATGGCTGCTAAATTCAAAACCAAAGCAGCAAGCACAAAGCGTCAGATGGGAGTGGAGTTTGTCGCATTTGAAAATGCGATTCAAGAGCACCCAAGCTTTTCAGATTTTTACCAAGAATCTAGCATGCAATTGATTCCCCAATTCATGTTGTACAAGCCCAATATGACACTAAACCTACTATATGAAACTTTCATGAAAAAGGTTGACCTATACGATTGGAATGAAGAAATGATAAAGCTCAAAAAAGCGTTGGGTGAAGAGAATGAACCGCCACCTTTGCAATTAACAAATTTCATCGGGTCTACCCTTGTTACAATTGCTGCTCCTCGATACTTATATATAGAGCGGGATATACTAGAACTATTCTTCAAAAATGAATTGTACAAAGCAAGCTATAAAGAGCGCCTGTCTAATGAATCTCCGAATTTTCAGGCGTTGAACATTAAAAGCCCGTACACTGGGAGGCCATTCTTTCAAAAAGGCAGTCGGCTTTGTGTTGATGGTGCGAATAATGAGTCTGAGCCCATTTGCTTTTACTACTAAAAAATTTGCTTCCCTCAACGTGCTAGTTGTCAATATAGTTGACATTGAATTGTCATTATCGGTAAGAAGCGGCGAAAGGACTGTTGTGGAAATTGCGCCTTAAGCGCG
>JAOMVH010000069.1 GCA_028356795.1 Aliiglaciecola sp.
TGTTTTTGGGGATCCAGATCAGACGCGAGCCCATGAATATAATCAATGTTTAATCCTTTGCCTGATGCATGCTGGGTGGCAACTTGCACACTGACACTGCTGGGGTCAATACCCGTAACGTCATATCCTAATTCTGCTAACGGCTCACTAATGAGTCCACCGCCACTGCCAACATCGAGTATTCGCAATGAAGTGGGCTGTGTTTGCTTGTCAGCAAAGTTGCGTGTTATCTGCTGAGTGATAAATGACAACCGTGCTGCATTAAACGCTAGTGCCGTTTGATATTTGCCAGTTGGGTCCCACCACTGGTCGGCTAAACGATCAAACTTTTCAATTTCTTGAGAAGATAAATTTTTGAGCGATTGATCCACTGAGCTCTTGTCTAACATATGTGCTACCGGATGTTGCTAAAGATCCTAATCTAGGACTTAGGGGTATTGATGTATACTGATACAATACTCAAATAGTTCTTACAACTGCAATTAAGGAACCGTTATGCCCAACGCGCTCAACGTGTTAGATAAACCATTACAACTTTGTTGCGGTAATACGGGATACACTCGAGAAGGATTTTGTTACGTACCTGATAGTGATTTTGGCAATCATAGTGTGTGTGCCATTGTGACGGATGAGTTTCTTACTTATTCAGCAAAAATGGGAAATGACCTATCGACACCAAGACCCAAATATGATTTTGATGGCCTAAAACATGGAGACAAGTGGTGTTTATGTGCCATGCGTTGGGAACAAGCAAGGCAAGCAGGGAAAGCCCCCTTAGTGGTGCTCGAAGCGACTAGCAAAGCATGTTTAAAGGTGATCAAGTTGGAAAATTTGAAAGCTCACCAGGGTAAGCGTTAAACACAAAAGTGCGCTACAGCTGTTCAGACTGTTGCCACTTTTCAAGCTGCTTTTTAGCGTAGTTATCGATGTGGGGTTTGTTTTGTTCAACCCACCAACGTTCCATTATTCTAACGTTAGCTTGGTTTGCCTTGTAAAATATATCGATAATATCCCCCACAAATGGAATAAGCCCTAACGCAAAATCAAACACACTATTGCGGATCATTTTTATCAACAATGGCTTGGGAACTCCCATCGATTTTGCCATTGAGATAATACTGGCAGCAACCGCTAGCATAATGGTATCGCCAATCCCTGGGATCAGACCGATTAAAAAGTCTAAACCCACTTTGATCCCAATAAACGGAATACGCACTGCGGTGTCCGTTATATTCGCGACCTTTTGGGCCATTAACAGCTCACTGGGGGCTTGGGCGTTGACCTTGCTTAATTCCTTGCTTTGACTCACTTATCAGCTCCAAGATCTCTGGCCAGCGAATCTCTCAATTGATTGTCGGCTTGTCCCTGCCAACCGACTAAATTATCTTCTACTAACGATGCGAGTAAATTGATGTGTGAGTCGTCGCTATTAAGGGCGCTAATATACTCGTAGCGCTCTCCGCCGGCCTCCATGAAATACTCACGGTTCTCTTCGCCAATCTCCTCGATGGTCTCCAAACAATCTGAAGAGAAGCCCGGACAAACCACCTGCACTGACTTGACGCCCTGCTCTGGAAATCCTTGCAGCGTATGATCTGTATATGGCTTAAGCCACTCTTCTCGGCCAAATCGACTTTGAAAGGTAGTCATATATTGGTCGCTAGTTAAGCCTAAATTGTCGGCAATAAGTCGAGAGGTTTTGTGACACTGACAATGATAAGGGTCGCCATTGGTTAAATAGCGTTTTGGAATACCATGATATGACAAAAGCAATTTGTCAGCTCTTGGGTTGGTTTGCCAATGCAATCGAATTTTGTCCGCAACGGCTTGGATATATTCGGGGTTATCACAGTACTGGGTGACAAATCTGAGTTCAGGTATCCAACGACGCTGCTGAAAATCCTCGGCAACTGCATCAAAGGTCGAACCCGTTGTCGATGCACAATATTGTGGGTAGAGAGGTAAAACGACCAACTTACGAACCCCTTGATTGAGCATCTCTTGTATCGTATTTGAAACAGAAGGCTGACCATAGCGCATGGCAAAATCAACCACTAGATCCTCTCCCCACTTTTGCTTGAGCTTGGCGCTAAGTGCCCTTGCCTGATTGGCGGTATGAGTCATCAAGGGTGAGCCGGTCTCTTCCCACACAGTCTCATAAGCTTTGGCGGAGCGTTTAGGTCGAATATTTAAAATAACCAGATTGAGGATCATCCACCAAAGTAGACGAGGGATTTCTACCACTCTGGGATCAGATAAAAACTGTTTTAAATAAGGTCTCAATGCCTGTTTGGTTGGAGCCTCGGGCGTGCCCAGATTAGTAATCAGAACACCAACCTTATCGGCTTGCTTATGGGTAAATTTTGGACTGCCTGTGTATTTCATGGTTTCGCTTTTAAACTAGTAATCGAGTCATTACGCCAAAAAGACTGAATTGGACCTGTCTTTCGCAGTGATTAACAAAACGACCCATAAAGGGCCGTTTGAACATCTCAGTATTTTTGCTTTATGGCGTGTAATATGTTGCCGCGCCCGGACCAACGGGCATGCCAAACAAGAATACCCATAAATAAAACAGCACAGACCAGCCAACGATAAAGGTCAAGGTATATGGCAACATAGTCGCGATGAGTGTCCCCATGCCCAAATCCTTTTTATATCGGGCTGCAATGGCCAGAATTAATCCAAAATAGCTCATCATTGGCGATATTACATTGGTCACTGAATCGCCGATACGATAGGCCGCTTGAATCACTTCAGGGGCAAAACCAATTAACATCAGCATGGGCACAAATATCGGCGCAGTTACCGCCCACTGAGCAGAAGCACTACCCAAGGATAAATTAACTAAACCACACATCAAAATAAATAACAGGAAGACCTCTGGGCCATCTAAACCCAGAGCAGTCAACAAGGATGCCCCTTTAACAGCTAATACCGTACCTAAATTAGTCCACTTAAAAAAGGCAACAAATTGTGCCGCGAAGAATACCAAGGTTATGTAAAGCCCCATCGAGCTCATACTCTTGGCCATCGCATTGATGATATCTTTATCATTTTTCATGGTGCCAGCAACGCGGCCATAGACAAAACCGGGAACGGCAAAAGTGATAAAGATAAACGCAACAATACCTTTTAAGAAAGGCGAGCCAGCCACAGCGCCCGTCTCTGGATGGCGTAATATGCCATCTTCTGGAACAATCGTTAGCGCCAACACGCCACAAACTAGAACAAACGCAACACCAGCTAATTTTAGCGCCTTTTTCTCTTGCGCTGTAGGGGCCGACATTTCTTGTTTCTCAAGCTCGATTGAGGCTTCACTCGGGTCATACGTTCCCAATCGAGGCTCTACAATTTTTTCAGTTACAAATGCGCCCATAGCCGCAACCGCGAAGGTACTGATAAACATGAAATACCAGTTTACTTCCGGACCAACAACATAGTCGGGGGCAATCATATGTGACGCAGATTCTGTAATGCCTGACAATAGGGGATCTACGGTACCCAGCAATAGGTTAGCACTGTAACCACCAGAGACACCCGCAAATGCGGCGGCTAAGCCAGCCAATGGGTGACGCCCTAAAGAGTGAAAAATCATCGCAGCCAATGGTATCAACACCACATAACCTAGCTCTGATGCGGTATTAGATAGGATCCCAGCCAACACGATCGTGACGGTTACCATGCGCTTAGATGCATTCATTACCATGGCACGCATAGCGGTAGACAATAATCCAGAATGTTCTGCAACCGATACACCAAGCAAGGCAACAAGTACTGTGCCTAATGGCGCAAAACCGGTGAAGTTCGTCACCAATCCAGTAACGATGCGCTGCAGCCCTTCAGCGTTAAACAGCGATATCACTTCAATCATACCATCGGGATCACGACCTTTTGCCCCTATGGGCCGGGGGTCGGCGACCGCCATATCGAAATAACCAAGAATTCCGCTCAGCACGACAATAAAAAGTGCTAATGATGCGAAAAGGGTGATGGGGTGTGGTAGTAAATTACCCAGCCATTCTACGGTTGCAAGAAAACGGGAAAACCACCCCGAATTTTGCTCACCAGGCGACTGCTTGCCTGTTTGATTTGCTAACAAAACTAATCCTCTGTCGTTGGGGACTTTAGCCCCCTTATTCGTTATTGTTTTATTTTATATGATAACGAAATTTCACCACAAAGGGCAGAGTCATAACAAAATTGTTGCCCAGCCGGAATTTATCGTTATTAGAAATGCAGTTTAGTCAGGTTAAATATTTACACCCCATATTTAACCTACGTCTATTAGGTATTTTCTATCTGCTAATACTTAGGCAGCAAAAGGGTAAAACAAGCACCATTTAAGCGTGCAGAATCTGTAATGGTTACACTGCCTTTATGCCAATGAATGACACGGCTGACAATCGCTAAGCCGAGGCCGAAAGAATTAGTTTGACGGTTTCGACTGCTCTCAACGGTTACAAAGGGAGTAAATATACCGTCCCATTTTTCATGAGGTACTCCTGGGCCATCATCATGCACTTCAATGGACACACTCTCTGCTTTGATATTAACGACTATTTCGATTTTTGAATTGGCATAGTGAATAGCGTTGGTAAGCAAATTACTTAACGCTCGCTGGATCCAGTGACCATCTATCTTAATGGGCAAAGTGGGCTCATGACTATCTACATTTATCGTCACGTTATGCTGAATCGCCAAATGTTCGATCTCGCCAATACACAGGGTTAATAACTTCATCAAGTCGACATCTTGTAACACAATGGTTTTGGCTTTTTGTTCCATACTGGCATAGGACAAAAAGGCGTTTAACATCGCTTCCATTCGCGTCAACTCTTCCTCTACCCGCTCAAGATAGGCTGCTCTTTTTTGCTCATCCGAGGTATCAATAGCCGCCTCAATACCAAATCGCAAGCAAGATACTGGCGTGCGAAGATCATGAGAAAGACTTTCAGCCAGAAGTTTATTGTCCGCCACTAGGGTTTCAATTTGCGACGCCATGCGATTGAAGTTAAGTTCTAAATCTTTGATATAGGAGAAACGACTAGGAGCCACGCGGGCTTGCAATTTACCCGCACCAAAACTATCGGCAGCGCGACTTAATATGGAAAGTCGAGTGGTTAACGGTAAAAGCCAAAGGGCCAAGCAAATGCCGACACCGATGTATAATGCCAAAGTCAGCATTACCTCTAAATTTTCATTACCCGGTGTCAGTTGGTTAATATTGAGCTGCAGCAACATGTTGGGGTGCTGTTTAAGCGCAACAAACAACACCGCACCGTCATTACTTTGCAAAATCAACTTACCATTGGCAGTCAAGTCTTGTTGAAGCTCACTTGGCAGGGCTAAGTTGGCCGCAGGTTCTAACACCAGCTGTTGCCCAAACTCTTGGCTTAAAGCTGTGGTTTTTTCTGATAGTGCCTGGAAAGGAAATTGATCGAGCTGTCTCGCGGCTCCTTGAACAATGAGTTCATACAACTGCAATTCGGTGGGTAATTGATGGTCATATTCGTTTTGAGCAATAAGATCCAATACCCAACCGATTAAAATCAGGCTGCCCACAACCGTAAACAATACGCTTAGATAAATGCGTTTCATGGGTTGACCGCAAACACATTAGACATAGTTAACTAGTCATCCCACGCATCAGCGACAAATAAATAGCCTTTTCCCCAAATGGTTTTGATTTTTTTGGGCTCCTGAGGGTTATCGTTCAATTTTTTACGTAAATTTGAAACTAGCACATCCATACGACGATCTAACCCGTCGTATTCGCGCCCAATCAAAGCTTTGAATACGGCGTCTCTATCCAACACGGTTCCAGCATTACTTGCCAGTAGCCACAGGAGTGAAAATAAACTTGTGGACAGTTCGATGTTTTCGCCTTGAAAAGTTACTCGCTTCGATTCAGCATTAATTAACAAATGACCAAAAGACAACTCGTTGACATTGCGAACCGGATTATTTTCCAACATCCGCAACATTGCCTTAATACGCGCTAAGAGTGCACGAGGTCTGACCGGTTTGATAACATAATCATTGGCGCCAACTTCTAGCCCAACCACCTCATCAAACTCATCAGCTCGGGCAGTCATCATAATAATTGGCAAATCAGAAAAACGCCTGATGGCCTTACACACTTCTATGCCATCCATGCCGGGTAACATGACATCAAGCAAAACCAAATCGACCGAATTAGATTTCACGTAGTCTTCAACTTCATCACCACGCGCAATATGTTTTATTTTAAATCCATGCTCTTGGAGATACTCGGTCACCCATTGGGCTAGCGAAATGTCGTCTTCGACCAATAAAATATTGGCATATTCAATCATATTTTTTCCTTAACTCAAGACTTAGAAAAGTCTCCATCGTCTTTTTCGCGTGCTACCTTCATATAGCCAACTCACCTTCAACGTGGTAGTGGCTAATTGGGGATTGTCGGAAGACAGCATCGCATCTATTTTTCTTACAAGGGCTAAGTTAATATCAGTTGATGACGCCATCTCATAGAGATATCGCCCTTGCGTTTTTGAACGCCAGCAGTAAAGTTCCAGTTGGTTATCTAAGTCAACCAAGCAAATGTCGTTTTCCGAGTTTGACGTCCAACTTATGCTAACTTGCGCATAACAACGTCGACCTTGAGTCAGAGCAACACACTTGTTAGGTTGCGCAATCATCTCAACGTCGGATTCAGTAGCTTGTTGAGCTTGTGTACTCATCGAAACAAATAGTACTGCGGCAGCAAATCCCTTGCTGTTAAAATACATAGCTGACACTCAACTTAAATCTGAACACATTGTTGCGAGCCACCAGTGAACTGTCACTGATACTATTGGAATAGTGGCTTAATGTCGCGCCCGCGGTAAACAACCAGTCTTGTGACAGTGGATAACGCATTACCGCTTCTAGTTCTGCTCGATACCCAACACCTGGCTCGTAAAATGGACGATTAACTCTAGCTTCGTCCTGATCAACACCGAAATAGTAATTGGTCATATCAGCAGAAAATACCGTCAAACCGGCACCAAATGACAAATCAACGTTTCGATACTCAGTTGTCTTGGTATAAAACGTATCAACCACCCATCCACGGTGCCTCCCGGCGACAAGATCGACTGCGACGTCAACCCAATATACAGATTCGTCAAGATATCGGATGTAGCGTATCCCTTGGCTAGGCACAAAATTGCGGGCTTTAATTCCTTCTAACTCTTCAATATAGGTATCAACTACCAAACCAACATTGCGCTGATCAAAGCCAGCAAGGTAGTTTTTGTTGATTATGTTTAATTCAAAGTCTTCATCTAAATGCAGTTCATAGCCTAATTCAGTTGCGCCAAAGGTCCCAGAGGTGCGGTAGCGATTGGATTGAATAAAAAAGCCTTTGTAGTATAAATCTAACCAAACATTGACAGAGGTATAGTCATCAAAGCTGGATTGCTCTCCACCTACAATGAGCGTTGGATTGTAGATATAACCTAACTCAATGGTCACATTCCAATTGAATTCATCATTGCCGTTGTTTGCGTTTACTGGTGCAGAAATGCTTAGCAACGTGGCTAAGACCAAAACTGCCCAAATTGAAGGTACCTTCATCAATTACGTCTTTGCCGAGTTGTGTCCGAAGTACATGATAACAAAAGCGATTCCATTACTGCATATGAGTTCCTCTTTAAAGTGTCTATAAATTGTAATTTTTTGTACAAGACCGATGAATATCTGCGAGTTGCAGTAAATCTCATTGATACCCATACATCGCGCAGCTAAATAATATTGGCATGATAAAAAGGCTATAACTTTCAATTATTTCCTGCAAGCCGCAGAAAATTTGAGCTATGCTAATTATTCGATAGACGAATAAAGGGAGAATAGTATGCCTGGGAAAATGACCAACACAGACGATGCAAAAAACAAAGTCGATTCGTCTACTTCTGTCCCATCAGAATTAGAGACACTGCGCCACATTGTGTTTGGCGAGGCGCAAGCGGATATTGACGAGCGCATCGCCCAACTTGAGACCTCAATGCAAAACAGCTTTGAGCGGGCAGAGTCTGCGGTTAATCAGCACGTGCAAGACTTAACCAATGCGATGCAAAAGGGCATAGAAATGCTCACTGAGAAGGTCAATTCAGTTGACCAGCATCACGAGGACAAAACCTCAGAACTTCAATCTTATGCTGACAAACTATCCTCTGAGCTGGAAATGTCAGATGCGGCTGGCAAACAGGACAGTGATGAGCTGCACAACAGGGTAGACAAGGAAGTAGCACAACTGACTGAAAAGTATGATGCGCGTTTTGCAGAAGCACTAGAAAGGCTCGACCAAGTAACCAAAGAATTAAGTTCAACAAAAACAGATCGCAAGACATTGGCAAAATTATTGGCCACTATGGCGGTCAACTTAGAAACCGACGAAGACTAACCAGAAGTCGATGTCAGACTTGGATAAAACCACGCCAAACGCTCCCGGCAATGCAGAGATGCAGCGTCTGCGTAGCCTTATTTTGGGCGAAAACAACTCACAAGTTACGAGTACGGTAAAAGACAACGCCAGAGAAATAGTCGGCGAGGTTGTTATAGAAGCACTGCATGATCGCCAGAAACGTGGAGATGGCTTAGATAACGTATTGGTGCCAATCGTTGAAAAGTCGGTGCAAAAATCAGTGAGTAACCACAGTGAACAATTTGTTGGTTACCTTTACCCATTAGTAGGTAGATTAGTACGTAAATCGGTTACTGCATTTTTAAGTGAATTTCTCGAAAAAACCAACGAGCTGATAGAGAATAGTTTTACATTAAAGGGCATCGCTTGGCGCTTTAAAGCGTGGCAAGCGGGTATCAGCTTCTCCCAGTACGTGGCGAGTCAAACCTTTGTATTTCGGGCTGAGCAAGTGTTTCTAATACACAAAGAAACGGGCATTTTACTCAACTCAGTTCAACGCTCCAATGACGATGGAACCGATGCCGACTTAGTATCTGGCATGCTGACCGCTATCAACGATTTTGTGGCCGATTCATTTACTCAAAGTCAGCAAAACGGGGAACAAAACCTTGAAGTAATTAAAACTGAAGACTTCTCTTTGGTAATAAAACGGGGACCACAATTATTATTAGTTGCTGCGTTTACCGGAAATATTCCACAAGACATATCAACTAAATTTCAAGTTACCAATGAGTATATTCATAAGCTATACGCCAAAGAAATTACTGAATTTTCAGGCGATACCGTTTTATTTGAATCAACATCACAACAGCTCGATGAATGCCTGCTAGCCGAGTTACGGCCAGAAGCGCAACAAGAATCTAAGAAACGTCCGATATGGGCCCTTCTTTTTGTTTTTATAGTTGTTGGCGTGCTCGGTTATTGGATATTTCTCGGCATAGAACAAAATAGGTTGTTAAAACAGTTCTCACAAATTGGCAATGAACCAGGCATTATCGTCAATCAGGCACAGATCAGCGGGTGGCGAGATGTTGCTTTTTCTATTCTCCGTGATCCTGAGGCGATTGCCGTTGATGAATGGATACGAAGCCAAAATCTCGATGCTCAACTTATTCTTGTTAAAGAAAAAGGATATTTATCCCTTGAGCCAAGTTTAATAAAAGCTCGTCTTAACAGAACCTTAGCTAGATACCCCGAAGTATCGGTTAAGTGGCAGGAAAACTCGCCGATACTAAGTGGATTAGTATCAAATGCTCAGCGTCAAATGTTAGCACGAGATCTCTATGGGATCCCTGGGTTACAAAATGCCAGCGCAATGATAAACCCCATCGAAGTGCAAGAGCTCGACACAGTCGATGAGGACAACCCTGAGGTATTGCGTGCATTATTTGAAATTAATGCTGCCAAAATTGATAGTACGCAAATTGAGTTTGAGCAAGGCCAAAGCGAAATAGGCCAGCAGGCTAAACTGCAACTCAGTAACCTTGCCGGATATCTAAAAACATCCATTGAATTGTCCAAAAAGCTGGAGTTAAATGTTGGATTGATTATTATGGGAGCAAGTGACTCAAGTGGCTCAAGTGGCTCAAGTGGCTCAAAACAGTTTAATCAATCATTGAGTCTTAAAAGAGCTACAGCAGCAAAACAATTTTTAGTTGAGCAAGGAATCGATCCAGAATATTTAAACGCGATTGGCCTAGGTGTTGTAGAGTTACAAACAACAGGCTCAGGAGCCCGTAAAGTGATATTTAATATTATTAACTTTAAGGCAGAATAGACAAGGTATAGTCAACGACATGATCCAAAAAAAGATTTGTTTACTCGGTGCATCCGGTGTAGGCAAAACAAGCTTGGTAAAACAATATGTAGAGGGTATTTTTTCTGATAAATACCTTACCACTATTGGTGTCAAAATTGATAAAAAAGTGGTTGAGCTTGCTGTAGAAAAAGTCCAATTGATGATTTGGGATTTAGAAGGCATTGACCGCTACTGTGGTTTTCAAGCTAAATATTTACGCGGTGCGTCAGCATACGTCATTATTACCGACCAAACCCGCTCTCAAAGTCTTGTTGAGGGAATGGAAATTCAACGAATGGTCAGAGAAGTTTCCGATATCCCCGCTATACTCATTATTAATAAAAGCGATTTGGAAGTAGCTTGGCATTGGACTGAGTCTGAGCTCAATGGCTACAGTAAAGAATTTGTGAATACATTCAACACCAGTGCCAAAACAGGCGACCAAGTGGAAGATGTGTTTAAGTTCCTCGCGCAACTCTGTTTGAAATAACTTAGGTATACCGATATGCAGCAATCACTTATTCAAGCGCTCGGTATCATCAACTGCACAATATTAAAGCATCTCTCGGGTCGCACCTTTGAAGTTGTTCATTGCAGCGAAGACTGGTTTTATTCCTTGTTACCAGAAGCCGTTGGCACAACCACATTTGAATTGTCAGATAACTCAGCCTTCTTAGATGACTTTCTACAAGATGCCGAGGATTTTTGGCAAATCGGCAACGTGGGTCAAATACAAAGCGGTATTTGGACTGAACAGTCCCGTGATGCCTTGCTAAGGTTGGAGGCCATAGCTGCGGTTACCAAGGATGACTGTTTTTTAGTGATAAACAATCTTGAAGTCGAATATGAACGCCAACAAAAAACCTTACAGGTTGCGCGAGAATTACTGATTTCAAACGACAAAATCCTCGCACAGCATGAATATATTCATAGTCGCTTAGATGAAGTACTGCGAATTAATAAAGATTTAAAATCGCTGCAAGAACCCATTAATAAAGTGGTGGAAAATGCTGAGTTCGGCATTATTATTTGTGATCAAAAACTGCAAACCATCAACCAAAATCCAAACTCATATCGGTTGTTTGATTTAGAAAAACATGCAACACAAAAGACACCATTTGATGTCATTATGACGCTGTTCAAAAAGCAATGTCCTGAATACCACCGTGTTATTGAAACCGGCAGCAATTGGCATGGTGAACTGTTTTGGCATAAGCCGCCATACACAAGCAAATGGTTACAAGTGGCCATTTATTCGGTTAAAGATGAAAACGCCAAACTCAATAATTGGGTTTTTATTATTAGCGACGTCAGCCGTGTTAAATATTTAATGCAAAAAAATGAAAAGTTGAGCTTGTACGACAATGTTACAAGTTTGCCTAACCGCCAATTTTTCTGGCAGTCAC
>JAOMVH010000007.1 GCA_028356795.1 Aliiglaciecola sp.
GATTTGCTCGGTAATGGGCATTTCTACCTGCAGTTTGTCGGCTAAAATTTTAACTTCTTCGGTATTGCGATAGCCTTCAACCACTTGGCCGATACTATCGATTGCTTCTTCTACACCTAGCCCTTTACCTAAGGCCAAGCCAAAACGACGATTTCGGGATTGATTATCCGTACAAGTCAGTACTAAATCGCCTAAGCCGGCCATTCCCATAAACGTTTCTTTCTGTGCACCCAGTTGCAAACCTAAGCGAGTCAGCTCAGCGAGTCCACGAGTGATCAGGGCCGTTCTTGCATTAGCGCCAAAACCTAATCCATCTGCGAGCCCAGCTCCAATGGCGATGACATTTTTGACAGCGCCGCCAAGTTGCACACCAATAAAATCGGTATTCATGTATACCCGGAAGCTTCTGGCGCAATGTAGCTTGGCAGTAATATCTTTGGCTAATGTCTCATCGGTTGATGATAACGAAATCGCAGTGGGTAAACCGGCTACCATTTCTTTTGCAAAGGTTGGCCCTGACAATACTGCCAGTGGGATGTTGTTGCCAAGGTGCTCAACCGCTACCTCTTGCAACAAGCGCCCGGTGTGTGGCTCAAGTCCTTTCGTGGCCCAAATAAGACGATGAGATGACGTCAAAAAAGGTTTAATCGCCGCCAGTGTTTGTGCAAATGCATGACTAGGAACAACCACTAAAATGTCAGTGCTTTTGTTCACTGCCGCTGCTAGGTCAGCTTCAAGATGAAGTGCATCTGGAAAGGTCGCATCCGGCAAATACTTGGTGTTGCAGCGATGCATTGCCATGTCGTTTATGTGTTTTGGATCTCTACCCCACAAGTAGGTAGCAACACCATTTCGAGCAAGACAAAAAGCAAGGGCGGTGCCATAAGACCCCGCCCCCAATACTGTTACACTTGTTTTATCCAGTGTCGTCATTAACTTAAGCGTCTAGCTTAGGTGCCTGAGCTTGCTGTTCTTGAGCGCGCTTTTGCATATACGCTTGGAACACAGCATCAAAATTAACAGGTGCTAGATTCAGTGGTGGGAAGGTGCCACGGTTCACTAAATTAGAGATAGTTTCTCTTGCATACGGGAACAAGGTGTTTGGACAGAATGAACCTAATGTGTGAGCCTTGTTCGCTTCAGGCATATCACCAATCATGAAAATACCGGCTTGTTGAACCTCACATAAAAATGCGGTTTCTTCGCCAAGCATGGCTGTGACAGTTACTGACAAAACCACTTCATATAGATTTGGTTCTAATTCAGCTGTTTTGGTGTCCAAATCTAGCTTCACTTCAGGTGTCCATTCTTTTTTGAACACAGCGGGTGAGTTTGGCGTTTCAAAAGAAATGTCTTTTGTGTACACACGTTGGATTGCAAACTGAGGACCTTGTTGGGCTGCTTGGCCCGCTTCGTTTGCTTGGTTTTCTTCAGCCATTGTAAATATTTTCCTATTAGTTGAGCGCGCTTACGCGCTAAGAAGTGAATCTAGTTTATTTTGTGATTCCAATGCGAACATGTCGTCACAACCACCGATATGTTGATCGTTGATAAAAATCTGCGGAACTGTATAGCCACCATTGGCTCTATCAATCATGGTGTCACGAAGTTCAGGCTGTTGGTCGATTGGATATTCTTCAAACGCCACGCCTTTTTGTTCAAGTAATGCTTTTGCTCGTTTGCAATATGGGCAATAGCCTTTTGTGTATAGTTCTACTTTGCTCATTTTTTTACCTTTAACTCTTTACTTAGCCACTGGCAGACTAGCGCCTTGCCAGGCATTCATTCCGCCTTTTAAGACAGACACCTTGTCAAACCCGTCTTTGAGCATTGAAGACGCCGTTTTTTTGGCTGTCATGCCCATTGAGCACACTACAATAATGGGTTTGTCTTTATGTTTTTCAAGTGAGGCAAAGTCTGCTTTGGCGATTTGTTCGGCTTTGAGCTGTTTAGCGCCTAAAATGTGACCTTTCTTGAATTCAGCTGGCGGACGAATATCGAGCACTACAGCGTCGTCTTTATTCATCAACATAGTGGCGTCATGGGTGCCAATTTCTTTTATCGGAGACAAACTGCCTGCAACGAAGCTATAAACGATGGCAACGACTAATGCAGCCCATATTCCAGCTAGTAAGACGTTATTGCCCGCAAATTCGATGATTTGATCCATTACTACTTAGCCCCTTGGCACAAAAAAAAGAGTGCAAAGTATATAGAATTTTTGGCTTTAAGCCAGTCCCTAACGGCCTAGAAAACGCAATTCGGCTATAAGTTATTGTTTGCTGGTAGAGTATAAGGGCATTTTGGGTCTAGAAGTGTATGTCAGCAGAGGATAAACTGTGTCATCTATGAACTCAGCAGCCCATTGTTAATTCCCTGTTTACCCATCGATAAATTGAGATTGCAATTGGCTACAACGAACTTTTCACATCATATTTAAATCAAATAAGTCAGGAGCAAATAATGGCGGACGCTAAAAAAACAGTAGCTTTAATTATTTTGGATGGGTGGGGACACCGTGAAGCGACTGAAAACAACGCCATTGCAAACGCCAACACGCCAGTACTGGATGGGTTAACAAACAAGTATCCCAGCACCTTTATCTCTGGCTCAGGTTTGGACGTAGGTCTACCACCTGGGCAAATGGGCAACTCAGAAGTGGGTCATGTTAATTTGGGAGCGGGGCGTGTGGTATACCAAGACTTCACGCGCATCAGCAAAGCTATTGACGACAACGAGTTTGATTCAACCCCAGCATTGGCTGCGGCTGTAAAAAGCGCTTCGGACAATGATAAGGCACTGCACATCATGGGACTTATGTCGCCGGGTGGAGTGCACAGCCACGAAGATCATATCTTTGCAATGATTGAAATGGCAGCAAAACAGGGTGTTTCTAAAATTTACCTTCATTGTTTCTTAGATGGTCGTGATACTGCGCCACAAAGTGCCAAAGCATCACTTGAAAAAGCCGAGGCTTTGTTTGAACAGTTGGGAGTTGGCAAAGTCGCTTCACTGATTGGACGACATTACGCGATGGACCGAGATGAGCGTTGGGAGCGTGTTGAAGTGGCCTACAACCTCATTGCTCAAGGTGAAGGCGAGTATAACGCCGAAACCTCGTTAGCTGGTTTAGATGAGTCTTATCAACGTGGTGATAATGATGAGTTTGTGAAAGCCACTGTGATTGGTCAAAGCGTTAAACTTGAAGATGGCGACAGCCTGATATTCATGAATTTCAGAGCTGACCGTGCTAGAGAAATTACCCGAGCGTTTGTGGATTCTGATTTTTCCGGCTTTGAGAGAAACACGGTGGCAGATTTGGCGCATTTTGTGATGCTCACTCAATATGCTGATTCTATCGATGCCCCTGCTGCATTTGCACCCGAGCCTTTAGTGAACGTCATGGGCGACTGGTTGGCGCAACACAATAAAACCCAATTGCGTATTTCTGAAACAGAAAAGTATGCCCATGTGACGTTTTTCTATAGCGGCGGCAGGGAATCTGAGTATGCCGGCGAACAACGTGTTTTGATCCCAAGCCCCAAAGTGGCAACCTATGATCTGCAGCCTGAAATGAACTCTACCGAGCTGACCGATAAGCTGGTTGAGGCGATTGAGTCAGGCAAATTTGATGCAATTATTTGTAATTACCCCAATGGTGATATGGTCGGTCATACCGGTGTTTACGATGCCGCAGTAAAAGCCGTTGAAGCTGTTGATGCATGTATTGGTCGTGTTATTGAGGCATTGAACAAAGTCGGAGGTGAGTGTCTAATTACCGCTGACCATGGTAACGCTGAACAGATGGTTAATGAACAAACTGGTCAGGCTCATACAGCCCACACCAGTGAGTTAGTGCCCTTTATCTATTTTGGTCGCGATGCAACAACACGAGAGGGTGGAACATTGAGTGATGTGGCGCCGACTATGTTACATTTGATGGGTATGCCGCAACCGACAGAAATGACAGGGACACCGATTGTTACGCTTAAGTAAATTACTATGTTTCGTGTTTAAGCGAACACACCAATGAAACTGCAACAAACATTGACAAGAGCACTGTGCTTAACCGTGCTCTTTATGTGTTTTGAGCTGGCGGCTCAGCAATCGGACGAGCTAAAGGATATTCAGGCTCAAATAAAGCAAAAGCAGCAACAAATTGAAAAGCAGCTTGCTCAGGCAAAAACATTGCAGGCTCAACTAAAGGCAGCAGAGCTGAATATTGCACGAACGGCTAGTTCGTTGGAAGCTACCCGCCAAGAATTATCTGAAAACCAATCACAACAAAGCACCTTAAAGAGCCAACAGGCCCAATTGAAAACGCAGCTCGGTCAGCAAAAAAGTGCCTTGGCAAACCAGGCTCGCAGTATGTATATGGCCGGAGAGTATGACTTTGCCAAAATCTTGTTCAACTTAGAAGATGCAGCAAAGCTCGAGCGTACGTTTAGCTATTATCAATATCTAACGGATGCGCGAAAAGCCCAGATAGATGCTTTTCGTTCACTTGTTAGGGAGCTTGAGCAGGTCAGTGAGCAGCTGCAAGTTAAGCAACAAGAGCTGATTGTGTTAGAGCGCGAACAGCAACAGCAAAACCAGCAGTTACAACAGCAACAACAAATGAGGGAAGTGACCCTCGGGAAGATTGAGCAACAAATTGATTCAGAAGCTGCACAAATTGAACAGTTACAAATTAATGAGCAAGCACTCATTAAAGCTATTGAAGAAGCCCAGCGTCAAGCTGATAGAGAGGCGCAACAAGGTCCCGTTTTACTCACTGGGCTAGCCAAGCTCAAAGGCAAATTATTAGCGCCGACTCAAGGACGAATGCGTAATATGTTTGGTCGCATTCGGCAGGGACAAATTCGTTGGAAAGGGATATTGTTCAATGGTAATACTGGCGCTACTGTTCGTGCAGTGCATGATGGAAAAGTCTTGTATGCGGATTGGCTAAGAGGCTTTGGCTTGGTCACTGTGTTGGATCATGGGGATGGCTACATGAGTTTATATGGTCATAATCAGGCATTGCTTAGGCAAGTGGGCGATAGTGTGCAAAGTGGTGAAACCATTGCCTTGGTAGGCCAAAGTGGTGGCCAAAGTGCTCCTAATTTGTATTTTGAAATACGTCATAAAGGAACGCCTGTGAACCCTACCCAATGGATTCGTTGATAAACAGTGATGCTGGGCGTTATTCAAGCTCAACGCAGAGCCACTATGCTTTCACGTGACAGCCTTCATCATGCACTTTTATTTTGTTGCTGATAGATTAGGTCTTTAATAGAGTTGGTATAATGATAAAAATAAACTCAAATTATCCTGCAACACAATGGATCAGAGCGGTTTTATTGGCATTTTTATGCTGTTTGTCATTTAGCGCACAAAGCGTAAAAACGCCCAAAATAGCCTTGATTATTGATGATATGGGAAATACTTCCCGCGACTCCGCCGCGTTTAGTTTGCCTACCGAAGTTGCATTTTCAATATTACCTTTAACCCGCTTGTCACAAAGCTATTCTCGCCAAGCTACACAACAAAATCGTGACGTTATGCTGCACATTCCGATGGAATCGTTGGCTGGCAATAAGCTCGGGCCAGGGGCGATCACCGCTGACATGTCAACCCTTTCCATTCGTACCACTTTGACCCAAGCATTAGCCAGTGTGCCTGATGCCATAGGCGTGAACAACCATATGGGAAGTAAGCTAACGCAACTTTCAGGACCGATGAGTACCACCATGCAGTTTTTAGTGGAACATCAATTGTTTTTTGTTGATAGCCGCACCACTCGTTATAGTAAAGCCGAAAGAATTGCCAACGATACCGGGGTTATGAGTTTAAGGCGAAATGTGTTTTTAGATCACAATGCGACCCACGAGCAAATTGACCAACAATTTCAACGCTTACTACGTTTGGCAAAAAAGTATGGTTTTGCGGTGGGAATAGCTCACCCTTATCCTCAAACAGTCAGCTATTTAGAAGGTGCTTTGGTCAATTTATCAGATCACGGGGTACAACTAATTGCATTGAGTGAACTGATGCATACTCAACAAATTGCTAGACGACAGCAACACCCCATCAATCATAAAGAAGCGGATCAGACTATCGCTCCGAAATAACATCATAATCACGAAAAGGACAGCAGATGGCAGCATCAAATCTTCTCGCACTCATCGATGATATAGCAACAATACTCGATGATGTGGCTATTCTCTCTAAAGTCGCCGCCAAAAAAACAGCCGGCGTATTAGGAGATGACCTCGCTCTTAATGCCGAGCAAGTTTCTGGTGTTAGAGCCGAACGCGAACTACCTGTTGTATGGGCAGTTGCAAAAGGCTCTTTCTTAAACAAATTGATTTTAGTGCCTGCTGCTTTGGCAATAAGTGCCTTTGCCCCTGTACTGATCACGATATTGATGGTCATCGGTGGCTTATTTTTAAGTTATGAAGGGTTTGAAAAAATTGTTCACAAGTTTCTCCACTCCAAACAATCATTAGATGACGAGCACACGCAGAAACTCAAGGCTCTTGCAGATCCTTCAATTGATTTAGTGAAAATGGAAAAAGACAAAATTAAGGGAGCGATAAGAACCGACTTCATTTTGTCTGCAGAAATCATTGTCATTGTATTAGGCACCGTTAAAAACGAATTGTTTGGTACCCAAGTAGCCGTCTTGTCTGGTTTAGCGATATTATTCACGGTCGGGGTTTATGGCTTAGTCGCAGGGATTGTTAAATTGGATGATTTGGGCCTGTATATGTTGCGCAAGTCGGTATCCGGCGGTTTCAATGGATTGCAACGCTTTATCGGTCGTTCCATTTTAATTATTGCGCCACTATTAATGAAAACCTTGTCGATTGTTGGCACGGCAGCCATGTTTTTAGTGGGCGGGGGCATTCTTGTTCATAGTATCCCTGCAGTGCACCATATTGTGCAGGATATGGTCACTTGGCTAAGTGCAACTATGGGCTCACTGATGGAAGCTATCGCACCATTTATGATTGAAGGCCTTGTTGGCGTTATTGCTGGCGCGGCGGTGCTATTTGTTGTCAATATGTTCTCAAAACTTTTACCAAATAAACAAAGGAGTGAATGATGCAATGCCCTAAGTGCATAACCGGGAAACTGGTGCCAAGTTATCTAGAGCTATTTTTTTGTGCTCATACTTGCGATAACTGCGGCGGGAATTGGGTCTTGATTGAAGACTACGTTAATTGGAAGGATAAACACCCTGAATATAACTACACCCCTGTAGAAGTATCTGAGGATCTTGATGATTCAGTGAAAGCTATGCTTTGCCCAGTATCAGGACTGATAATGCGCAAACTGAAAATTGCTAAACATACATCCCATCGACTAGATTATAGCGCTTCGGTCGGCGGTGTGTGGATGGACAAGGGTGAATGGGAGTTGCTCAAAAAAGAAGGCTTAGCAGGTTCACTTAATACCATTTTGACCGAACATTGGCAGACAAAAATTCGCGACCAGCGCACCGAAGATACCTTTGATCTGTTGTACAACGCCAAATTTGGCGAACAAGATTATGCCAAGATAAAAGCGTTAAGAGAATGGCTACAGGCGCATCCCAACAAAGCTGACTTGCGGTCTTTTTTGCTGGCTGACGACCCTTATTCTGCGAGACGTTAATTGATAGTTAACCTTATATATGGGGTTACTTAGATACGTTGCTCAAGGCTCTGTTTGATATAGATGTTTTGTTTTGAATGATATCAGCAGCTATATTTATAAACTAATCAAAGGAGAAGATGATGGAACTTGGGCAGTTTTCAGTTAGTTTGGCAGTCAAAGATATTGTTAAATCAAAAGCATTTTATGAAACCTTAGGTTTTGAAGCACACCCAGAATGTGGTGGAGTCGATGATAAATGGTTAATCATGCAACATGGTACAACTGTAATTGGCTTGTTTGAGGGAATGTTTGAAGACAACATTTTAACCTTCAATCCAACTGACGTGAGACATATTGAGCAGCATTTAAAACAGCATGATATCGCGATTGATTCTCCGACAAAAGGAGAGTCAGGTCCGGCACACTGTATCTTGAAGGATCCAGATGGCAACGTGATCATGTTTGATCAACATCAGTAGTAAAAGAGCATTCCTATGACAGACAAGCTAACCTGTTGGCAGTGCGGCGAACTGCTGCAAAACGTCATTTTTCCCATGTCACGTCGAGAAGAATGCGGGCAGTGTGGTGCAGACCAACATGTGTGTGTGATGTGCAAAGATTATGATGGGCGACGGGGTTGCAATGAGCCCAGAGCTGAAGACGTGTCTGACCCCGAAAAGGCCAATTTTTGCGACTACTTTGCCCCTTCTGGTCAGGTCTTCGAGAAAACCGCCAATCAAAAAGCACAGGATGCAAAAGCGCAACTAGCAGCCTTGTTTGGAGACGAGCCACCTAGCACTGACAGTCAGGATGAGGACAGTGGGTTAACGCCCGCTCAAATCGCCGACAGGAAGCTTAGAGAGATGTTGGGAGAATAACGCAATATTCCCAATCTATGAAACAAGACAGGACTTGTTTGTGAGTATGTCGCTTTTTTGATGATCAAATTGCCAGATCCTGAGCTATGCTGAAACAATGAAAAACCAAGTAATAGGATGAGGGATTGAAAGTCGCTAAATGTAATTTCAATGAACTGATTGAACGATTCATTGAGGTAAGCAAAGACGGTTACGGTATTTTTTGTCCTGATGACAAACTGCTTTATGCCAATTATGCATTCTTAGATATTTTTTGCGTTGCCAATGAATCCCCTGAATTTTGGAGTTTTGAAGAACTCGTCCGTCACGCATACACTCAAAGGCGGGGCATCAATATAGAAACTGACAGCATTGATGAATGGCTGTTGTATGTTGATGGAGTAAGACGACAACGCCCTTTTCGCCTGTTTGAGGTTGATATGGTGGATGGGCGTTGGATGTTGTTTTCAGAACAGCTACTGCCATCGGGTGAATTGTTAGTACAAACCAAAGATCTTACTCGACAAAAAGTCACAGAGACCACCCTCGAAAAATCGGTGCATCGTCTAAACAAACTTGCCTTAACCGACGAGCTAACCCAATTAGCCAACAGACGAGCATTTGTCACCTCCGTTGAATCTGAGTTGGCCAGGTGCCAACGTAATAACAACTTGATAACCATGATGGTGATTGATCTGGATTTTTTCAAAAAAATCAATGATACCTACGGCCACCTTGGTGGAGACAAAGTACTTGTTCATGCGGCGAACCTTTTGAAAGTGGCGACTCGTCAATATGACATCGTTGGTAGAATTGGCAGGGAAGAGTTTGCTGTGTTTATGAGCTCATCAGAACCAGATATTGCGAAAAATGTCGCCGAACGAATATGTTCGATTTTAGCCAACACGCCGTTTGAAATTGATGGCGATAAATCCACTGTCACAGCCTCAATTGGGGTGGCAACCATGTCTTGTAATACCAGCTTTGAAGAGTTGTACGATAAGTCAGACAATGCATTGTACAAAGCTAAAAAAAGCGGCCGTAATCAAGTGGTATACAATGAACTGTAAACTGTTTAGTGTATGCTTAAAGAAGCCCTAAGTTTTTTAGCAACTTTGGCGGAAGTAAAATGATAAAAATAAAGAAAAGCTCGACTTTGTTAATGTCAATGCTCATGGTTTTTGTCATGATTTCTCAGAAATCCCATGCAACATCATTTCGAATAGCCTTTGTCGATGTCCCTCATTATGCCTACCTTGACATTAACGGTAAGCCAAAAGGCTCTCTAGTGCAGAGGTTTCAGCTTCGTTATTCCTAAGGTGGTATTATCACAGCCTTAACAAGACTGTGACCTAGTCCGATTCAATCAGTATCAGGTCCTGCTGTGGCGGTATCAAAAACTCGGCGCCTTTTTCGGTAATGTGAACCATCTCTTCTACTGATATGGTTTTAGGTTGTCCATTGTCTAATAACCAACTATAAAAACCATCAAACGCAAATGTCATGCCTGTTGTTAACTGACGTTGAGAGGCGGGCCGAACACTGACTGCCTTTGAGCCACCTAAATTTGGTCCAGTGTCGTGGGCCACATAGCCAACCGGATGGCCGGTACTCCACATTAGTGGTAGCGATCCGGTCTCGTCCATTACCTGACGCTGTGCAGCATCAACTTCAATGCCTTTTGCTCCTGGTTTCATTGCTAGAAATGCAGCTTGTCGCCCCTGTTTAGCATTTTTCCAATATTGCTGAATATTTGCCGGTGGTTGTGTTTCACCCTTTTTAAGCACATAAGCAAACCGTTGAATATCAGTTACCCATCTATCGTAAACCCGAATGCCAAAATCCGTCTGTATCACATCGCCAGCCTGAATGACTTTGTTTGTGGCGTGAGAATGCCCACGATCCGTCCCCGAATTAACGTTGGGGTTTTGCGCTGCAGCCCAGGCATCACCAACTCCGGCTTCGCGCATTTTAGCCTTTAAAAATCGTGCGACATCAGCATCTGTCGTGATTCCGGGTTTTATTTGCCCATAGGCTTCAATTTGCCATTGGGCGGTAACAGCCGCCGCATCGCGCATAATGGCTATTTCTTCAGGTAACTTAATCGACAGCCATTGATAAATGACCTCGTCAGCGGTTGTGAGTCGTTGGCTAAATGTTTCACCCAGATAGGATGTTAGTTGGCGGTATTGGGTCAAGCTGATGCCATCGGCTTGGGCATTGGTTGTGGACATATTGATAGCAATACTATCGAACTTTTGATGTTGGATAAATTCAGCTGCCTGGGCGATGGCAGAGCCGCTTCTAGCTACCGGAATCACTTCATCAAGTAATTTTATGTCTGCTAACGCTGTTGCCTCACCAGCAGGAGAAAAAGCCATTGAATGGAATTTTTGCTGGTGGTTGTAAAATAGAAATACAGCAGTTTGACCGGCATTTTCACACCCCACATGGTCAGCCAGCGGATCGTTATTATTTTCTCGACAAATAACCAGCCAAGCATCCACGTTAGCCTTTTTCAATGCAGATGGTAATAAGGTGGCGATACGCTTTTTTCTAATTTCAGGCCATGGGGATGGGCCTGAGAATTGTGCCGAAGCAACAATAGGTAAAGCAAGCAGTAACAATAAGCTGAGTGTTTTCATTGATTTATTATTCCTTGTCAGCGATACGGATTGGGATTATACAATAACCTTTATTGTTGGTTGCTAATAGCAACCAACAGCGGCAAGTTAGGGCCTATTACTTTTTGCCTTTTGATGGTTTAGTTGGTTTGTTTAAGTCTTCCTCAATACTTGCGCCAGCCCAAGTTTTACTGAGTAGGTGCATAGCCGCCGCCACGCGGTTGATCGGCCGGATCAAATCTGTGGTGTCAGATTGCTGCACATCCAGTTTAATGGCTTCTAATGAATCTGCCATGTGAGCCAATTGTTTCACCGCTTGCTGAGTTGGGTCACCGTCAATATCTAAGGTCTTTTTAGTTGAGTAGGTGTCACATATTTGTTGCCATCGAACTTGTTGCTTATCATCCATGGTGCCGCGAAGCTGAGCAAGTTTGAGTATGTTTTCCTCGGCACCTGAGGTGAGGGTTTGCGCTTCGCCGGTATAGTGATCACCAATTAATTGCATCAGTTCTGCATGGTTCATCACCGCGGAGACTTTTTCGGCCATTTTGTTCATGTTTCGGTAGCTCCCTTGCAACTTGAACGGTGGCTCGGTGCGATAATCTTCTGCGGTAGCAGCCGATTCGATATACTGTAAATTAACCTTAAGAATGACATCTTGAATGGCAAATAAATGCTTCAGGACACTGGTGATCTCGTTTATCTCCGCACCACTATATTGGTGGTTTAACTCAGTTGCAGCGACACCTTCACCACTGGCCATGTCGATTAGTTTGTAGGTATCTTGCATATCACGCAGTGCTAATGGTGCTAGAACGGGGTTGGAGGTTAGGCTGTTTTCGATATAACTCAGTGCAAACTGATACTCTTTGCCGCCCAGTACATCACCTAAATTATATATATCAGCACGGTTTGCCAGCATGTCGGGCACCTTAAACACGTCACCCGATTCGGTGTAAGGGTTCCCAGCCATTACCACACAAAACTTTTTGCCACGCATGTCGTAGGTTTTGCTTTGCCCTTTGTAGACACCTTCGATACGTCTGGTTCCGTCACACAAAGAGATAAACTTTTGTAAAAATTCAGGATGGGTATGCTGGATATCGTCTAGGTAAAGCATCACGTTGTTACCCATCTCTAAACCCAGGTTAAGCTTTTCTAATTCTTGCTTAGCTGTCGCGTTTGGCGCATTTTGAGGGTCTAGTGAAGCGACATCGTGACCTAATGATGGACAGTTTATTTTCATAAACACCAATCCAAGCCTGTCCGCCACGTATTCCATTAATGTGGTTTTACCGTAACCAGGAGGAGATATAAGCAGCAGCAGACCCATCAAGTCAGTGCGCTTGGAATCGCCTACTGTGCCCATTTGCTTAGCGAGGTTGTCACCGATAATCGGCAGATACACTTCATCAATAAGTTTGTTGCGAACAAATGAACTCAATGGCTTGGCACTATAAGCATCAAGTTGCAGCTCATCTTTGCTTACTGCCATAAGGTTGTGGCGTAAGTTGTGGTAGTGAGTGAAATTAGCAACGTGATAGTGATGATAGTGACTTAAGCGCTGTACAAACTCATCCAACGAAACAAGGAGTTGACTATCTTTGATAGATAAATGACTACTCAACAAGCCTTCAATATTTGCGTCAAGCTCAACATCACTGACACGGGTTTGGATCAAGCTTTTGCATATCGCCAATGCTGATGCTTCTGCGATGTAATGTGGGTTTAAATCCTGCTGGGTATTTTGGCCAACCATGGCATCTATCCAAGCATTGGTAAGCAACCACTGCTCTTTTAAACCCGGAAGTCCTTGGTTATTTTGCTGGTCAGTATTTTCTAACATTAAATTAGAAAACTGCGCCATGGCGGTATTGAAATCCTGACCGTGACCTAGCGTGTCCAATTGTTGTTGAAGGCTATCGAGTAGTTGTTTTGCTGAATGACTAATGGCAAAACCAAAATCAGCTTGGGCGAGTTCTTGGGATAAGTACTCGGCGGCTTGATTTACATCGTTTGAACTAAAATTCAACTCTGCGGTTGCAATAAAGTTGGACATTTGTTGCTGAAGATTAGCCAGTAATTGAGAAAAACCTTGTCGACTGTTTAATGCATTAGCAAGGAGCTGGGCACTGACGGCATGACTTCGCCAAATTTTTTGTTGCTCAATTTGCATCGCTTGTTTGTCAAAGCTCATAAACAACATGGCTAAAGCACGGTGTTTGGGGGCAAACCTTAATAGCCCCGCTTGCTTATGTATGGGCAGCAACTGTTGCAATAACAACACCGTATCGTGGTCGTGAACACCTTTTTCATACCCTTCTTGATATCGCTTAGTCATATACTTTTGTACGATTGAAGATAAGGCTTTTTTGTCATCAGCGATTTCATACAAGTGCCCAAGCGAAAGCCCGTCGGTCTGATTTTCGGCATCATTGAGGATCACTGAGGCAAGAAATTCCATTCTACTAACATCGCTGTTTTCAGATACTAAATTTTGCTGCCAATAGGGTTTAAGTGCATTGAGTTCTGGATTATCGATGGCTTCGAAAAAGTCAGTGCCGACCAAATGGCGATAAAGGCCATCCTCTTTGGGTAACAAGGTCAAATCTAACGCTTGTTTGTTTACGCTGAATTTATGTTTGCCCAGTTTGATGATGGCTCCGCCATCTTCAAAGATATCCTGTTTGTCACGCAGGCTTCGAATACCTTGTTCTTTCGCGGCTTTGAGCTGGGCTTCTAAGTCATCAGCTTTTAGCGGGTCGTTGATATCGCGAAGCTGCTCGGCAAGCTCTGCGACTTTTAGCACCATGGGATCAGAGCCAAAGTAGGTATTTAGCTCATCAGTTTCTGAAAAGCTATTGGCACGACGGATAATGCCTTTGATGATGCGTTGGGCTGCGCCAAATATATTTTGCGCTTTGCGCTGTTGCTCTTCGAGCAATGTCTGTTTGCGAGATTCAAAAGCACTGTGTAGCTCTTCTCGCTTCGACATAATGTCACTTAGGAACTCGTCAAACTCACTAAATTTAGACTCTAATTCTTCTAGTTGGATCATTAAACGGGATAGCTGTTCGTCGGCTTTGCTCGGTGTGTCAGCCATTGCCAGCGCACTGTTAATACTCTGCGAAAATAATCTAAACTGCGCTGCAAATTCAGCGGTTGCCTCGCCAGAGCCCAGTTGTTTTTTGCGATTGCGTCCTTGGGCTTTGACTTGATTTAACTTGGCATAAATTTCGGAAATATCATCCAAAATCTGGGTCCGAATGGTGGCATCGTCAACTTTCAAACCATTGAGTATTTCTGTCAGTAGATCCAATCCCAATGACAGGTTTTCTAACTGTTCAATGACGGGTTTGATGTCTACGACTAATTCCACAGATGCAAGGGTATTTTCGAGCGTGATAATTTTATCGTGATAGGGCTGCAGCGCTTTGTCACTGGATAAAAACTCGACGGTGGCTTCACTGACTAGATCAAACTGCTCAGTGACCTCTTTGTCCATGGCTTGAATTGCATCGAGGTCAATATATCGTTGCTCTTTTAAACCAATTAAATGCCCCCGCTGCTGGCGTAACTGGGTGAGGCATTCAACATATTGTTCCGGTGATTGCCAATCGGCAATGTTAATGTTGCTGATGGCGTCTTGCTGCTGTTGTTGTGCTTTTGTCAGCGCTTTGCTGGCTTGTTTTCGAATTTGTTCTACTTTTTCGAACTCATCAATCACCAGCTCCGAGGTCTTGGCTATCAGCTTTACTTGTTCTGCTAACGCAGATAATTCCGGCTCTTCTAACCAGAAATAGCTGTCAAAAATACTCTGTGTACCTTTGATTAAATCTTCATACAAGTTGCGATTGGGGTTTGCGTTTGCTGCTGCCCGATGAATGGCGGTTAATTCCGATATACCACGTACCAGTTCTTTGTTACCGATGCGGCTATGAAAGGTATCTGAGGTGGGTTGTTTGGCTGCATGTTCTTCGGTGAAAAAGGGCGTTTGCCATATTTGCATAGGGTGAATACGCGTGGCGTCTTGCTCTGAACTAAAAATGACCGCAGTACCATCATCAAAAAAACTAAACCCATGGGCATAAATCGGGTTTTGCAGGGCTTTTCGAATTAGGTTGTAAGAATACAAGCCGGCGAGGCCAGATTCAGGCTCATAGAAGATGAACATCACGTCTTCGCCATTTGGCGAGCGTATCATTCGTTTAAAGGTGAGCCCATCAATTTGGTCAGGAAACGATTTGGTTTCGCCACTTTCTAAATAATAGCCACCGGGGAAAATAATACCGTGATCCTCTGGCAGCGACACACAGGCTAAGCCAATCGCATCTATGCGATTTACTTGCTTGGTGCGAGTGTTAAACACCAAGTAACGATATTGTTTTTCACGATAGGGCTGGATTTTAAGTAAAATTAATTGGCCGATTTTGGCATATTGTACATCTGCATCAGCGAGACTTTGGGTACTATCTTCCACCGCTTCACTAAATATACCAAGGCCGTCTTCGGTGTTATTTTCCACTTTTACGGTCAAACTGCCATTGACGGTTTCTACAAATACTTCATCAAGAATATTGATATGAGGATGACTGCCTGATTCATGTTGTTCTCGGGTGGAAGATATCCATTCGAAATCATGTGACGGTGCTCTTTTGATTGCACGCTCACCACGATTGTCGATGTATTGTGCATTTCCTTCTTTAGTGACACGCCACTGGAATACTCGCACATCATCAATTTTTCGACCGATTTGAAATACCGCAAACAGGGTTTGGTTTTGTATTTTTAGCTGACTAAGTTTGGCTTCTTTGTAGTAGACATAGAGCTCTTGAAACTCTTTTACAAATTGTGGGTCGTCCAGAAATGTGCCATCTAGTGACAAGGCTTCTAATTCGAAATTGGGCGAACCATCGGCAGATTTTTTTAAGCCATACAGACTGAATACATCGGCGACCTTGGTCTCTTTTTTGAGACCAATAAAGACGTTATATCCGAATAAAAGTGAATGACCAATGGGCACGATATCACGGGATACACAATTGTTTTCGGTGCGAACCCTTACGCGGCCCAGCACATTCATTTGCGCTTGGCCAAACTCTTCAATTCGTTGATTGTTTAAGTCATCAATATGCGATTTTAACGCAGTTGCTTGCTCTAAAAGTCGGCCACGAATAACTTCGTATGCACCGCCTTGTGCGACAGCCTGATCGACTTGATTATTTGCATCAGCCATAAATTACTCCTCACCAAGATGTAGCCATTGTTGCTATGAACAATGGCTAGGGCATTTTACCGGATCAGTTATTTGCTAGTGGATTTATCACTAGCAGAGTTGACCGCTTTACCTAACATCTCAAGTAATTGAGGATTGTCTGCACCTTCCTTTAGGAATTTTGCAACTAGCGCAGTTATCGCTGTATCTTTGGCGCTGCCGGAGGCATTACCAAAGCCCGCTATCAGTTCTTTGGCATCATCAACAAAACTGGCATCACCGTTAAAATGATCTTTAAACGCAGTAGTTAATGTTTCGCTTTTACCAATGGCACCATCGATAGATTTGCCCACCGACAATGATTTAATAAAGCTATCTAAGTAGCCGGTATCACCACCCACGATATCGATATTCGCTTCTTTAAGCGCTTCAGATAATACCAGGGCCTGCTGTTTGGCGATTTCGACATTTGTCACAATCGACTCCATAGACTCTTCATGCTGTTTATCTAGACGCATGCGGAACTCTTCATGGTCGCGCTGTTGTTCTGACATGGTGGCCATTGCGGCAAATTTCTTGGTCATGCCATCTGCTTCAGCTGCTGCCTTTTTGGCTAACACTTCAGCTTCTGCAACACCCGTTTTCTCTATCGCTTCAGCCATAGATTCTTGAACGCGTACTTCTGCCATACCTTCTTGCTCTTTGGCTGCCGCTTTGGCTTCCATGACTTTTGCTTCAGCTAAACCATCTGCGGCAAGTATCGCTTCTTTACCTTCAGCATCTTTGCGACTGGCAAGGGCTCGTTTTTCGGAAACGGCAAGATCCGCTTCTGCAATGGTCGATTTTTCTTTGGCAATGTGAGTCGCTGATTTTTCGGCTGCTTCGGCTGCTTTAATATCTTTTACCAAGGCTTCTTCTGCTTCAGCTTCTGCTGCAATGACTTGCGCTTTTTTGCTGCGGTCAGCCTCGGACACAACCCGTAGCTCTTTAATTTCTTCTTCGCGCTGTGCAACGGTTTTATCAACTTCTACGCGAGTACGAATAACCTCAGCAATTTCACGTTTTTCGTGTTCCAGCAGTTTTTCATTGGCAATACGTTGCAGAGACGCTTCTTTTTGACGATCAATCTCTTCTAGCTCTCGTGCTCGAATAACCCGTTCTTCTTCAATCGCTACCGCTCGCAGGCGATTATTTTCAGCAACTTCAATTTCTCTTTGTTTGTTCTGTTCTTGAACTTCTATTTCTTGTTCTGCTTGCACACGGGCTTGTTCAGACTTGAGTTTTTCTTCGTGCTGAACTCGCTCTGTTTCTGCCACTTCGCGCGCTTTCACTGTGCTGACTTCTCGTGACTGCTTGGCTTCGGCGTCTGCTTGTTGACGTTCAAGTTCTAGAATGGCTTCGCGAGTTTCAACGTCTTTACGCTTAATTTTCATCTCTTCATCACGTTGGAATACATTGGTTTGAATGTGCTGTTCAGCGGTCAATTGGGTGATTTTTCGTATCCCTTGAGAGTCGAGAATATTGTTCGGGTCGAGCTTGTCCAGTGGCGTTTGTTCCAGGTAGTCGATTGCCACATCTTCCAACACATAGCCGTTTAAATCCGTGCCGATATTATCGATAATCATGTCTCGAAAGTTATCACGCTTGGCATAAAGCTCTTCAAACTCCATGGATTTACCAACGGTTTTCAATGCTTCTGAGAACTTGGCATTAAATAGTTCTTCAAGGGTTTTTGGGTTTGAGGCGCGCTCACAACCAATTGCTTGAGCGACTTTTAGCACGTCATCACGGTTTTTGTTGACACGAACAAAGAATCCCACTTTGATATCTGCACGAATGTTGTCTTTACATATCAAACCATCAGTGCCACTTCGGTCAACTTCAATGGTTTTAAGGGATATGTCCATAATCTCCATCTTATGGAAAACCGGTAAAACTACGCCACCGGTGAATGTCACTTTAGGTTCTGCATTCATGTTGTTAACGATCATTGCCTTGCCTTGTTCGACTTTTCGATACAGTCTGGCAAGCATTAGGATAAAGCCGACCACAAAGACGACCGCACATCCGACAATTACAAAAATTAATTCTAAATCCATGGTGTTACTCCATTACGTCATGTTGCTTACATGCAGTCGCTTGAAAAGGCGCCTGACACTAGATAATGTTAAAAGGGTTACTATTTATTGATTCAGTGGAACAGAAGAAGATGACATTGCCATTAATTCAGCTTCGCTAACGACTGTGTAGGTATCGCTTACTTTATCGAATTCAATCAAGGCAACTTTAGCGCCTTTGCACATATCGTTTGGGGTTGCGGCTCGCACACTGAGGCTTTGACCATCTTCGGTGATTGCTTGGCCAAAATCTTCATTCACTTTTCCCGTGGTTAAAACACAGATTAAGCCAATCATTTCATCTTTGTATAAACCTTCATGGGTAACGAAAAAACGTTTCAAGGGTTTAATTGAAAGTGCGGCTAAGGGGATGGCAATGAGCACCGCGATAAGCGCCATCAAGCTGCCAATTAACGTGGCAGATAGAATGCCATCAAACAGTGGGGCCAAATATTTCCTTAGAAGGTAAATAAACGCAAACGCGTACAAATCGAGTAGCGTCAAAGCTACCGTTAAAGGCACGCCGTCTAGACCTAAGGTCTCAAATACGGTTGCACTTGAAGAACCGGCTTTACCTGAGTCAGCGTCTGTTTCAATATCGGTATCTAAATCAAAAATTTCAATGTCTATTAATCCTGCAAAAGCAAACAGCCAAAACAGCATCAATACAATTAAAGGAATGGTAAATATTATTGTGGGGAAGCTAAACACTTCTGCTAGAAAAAGATCCATTTCTGCGTACTCCTATGCTCTGGTTAAACAACTTTTAAAACCAAAAGAACGGAGCTGAAATTAGCAAAAATGTGGCTAAATGTCAATCTGATTCGGGCTTTGAAGAATGACTTAGTGGTGCTTGCTTTCGGTTTTTGGCGGTTCTACAAAGATCGATATGTCTAATTTTAGTGGTCTTAAAAACTGCAAAAAGAGAGAAGAAGATCTTGCAAAATTTACTAAATGTTATAATATAACGTCCCTATTGGGCTGCAAGCATATTTGTTTGGCAGCTCTATTTATATGAGCTAGATATTTTCAAATTAGGAATACGGTATTATGTCAGGTAAACAATCAAACTCAATGATGGATAGAGTAGGGATCTGGACTTCCAGTCTCTGTGCTTTGCATTGTTTATTGTTGCCTATATTAATCCCAGTGTTGCCTTTTGTTAGCGCCAGCTTTTTTGCTGAGGACTGGTTTGAGAAGACTATTCTTTCGTTGTCGATGATTATCGGCTTTTGGGCTTTGTTATCTGGCTTTTATCGTTACCATCGACAGTTATATCCCATATATAGCCTGTTAATGGGAGGGCTTATTTACTGGAACAAAGATATGTTTGGTGAAGCGTATGAGCCTTTCACTATAGGTTTCGGTGCTTTGCTTATTGTTGCTGCGCACATTATTAATGTTAAGTTGTGTAAGAGCTGTAGCGATTGCCAAAGTTGTGAAACGTCTTAGCCGCCATTTATAATGGCCAGTGCTTCGCCTGGATCATTACAAAAAACCGCATCAACTCCCCAGCTTTTCATTTTGTCTAAATCTTCTGTATGATTAACCGTATATACGCCTACTTTGAGGCCTCTTTGTTTGGCATCTTCGATAAATGCTTGGTTAACGAAGGTTAAGTCAATATTGGCAAATTCAGCATCGAGTTGCTGAGCAAATAGCGCATAATCAAGTGGGTTGCCTGCGGTAAGTGCGCCAATCCTTGCATCAGGTCTGTAGCGCTTCAGATGTTTCAATACATGGTGATCAAAAGAAGAAAACAGGATATTGCTGCTTGGTACCTTATGTTGACGACAATGTTTCGCGACATAGTCAATCAACAACTCAATATCATGTACGCCTTTCATCTCGATATTAATTTGGCATCGCGCCCCAATAAGAGCCAATACTTCACTAAGGGTTGGTATTTGTTCGCCTTTACCTGCGTCTAGGCTACGAACTTGTTCAAATGACATTGAATCTATGGTGCCTTTGCCATTGGTTGTGCGATCTACCCAGCGGTCATGGATCAAAATAAACTCGTTTTGATGTTGGTAAACATCAAATTCAATACCATCTGCACCGGCTTCACTTGCTTGCTTGATGGCCAGCAAGGTGTTTTCAGGGGCTAGTGCGCTGGCGCCTCGATGTGCATAGACAAACACAATGCTTCTCCCTAATTATCAATATGACTCAACTATCAGTCTGATTGTTTGTTGCCATGTAGTCTTTGAGCGTTAATCGTTTCGTAAATTGCTGCTGAGATTACCAGTATTCCACCAACGAATGTCTGCCAATTTGGTTTTTCATCTAAAATCAGGACTGCCAGAATGACACCATAAAAAGGCTGCATACAAGCCACCAATGAAAAAGTTTTCACTCTTAAGTGTTTTAAACTCGTTGCTATCAACGCATGTGGAAGTGCAGTAAGGAAGATACCCAACACGATCAGCCATAAGTAGGTATCAGCGGTTCCCGTAAATAGGTCCTCAGAGACAAACGCTAGCAAGCTGATAAAGATGATTAGGGTTTGGTATGCCATGGCATGAGAGCCAGAATAATGGGAGAAATATTTACGATGACACAAGTTGCGAAGGGCATACAAAAAAGCTGAGAGTATGCCAATCAATATTCCCATGGTGACGTCATTCTCAAGAGATATTTCAGGCACAATAAACAAAATACCGAGAAAAACCACAACCGCGCTTAGCAGGTCTTGCCAAACTAAACGAATACCTTCAAAAAAGGGCTCTAAAAGGACTGCGATTACTGGAAAAGTAAACAAGGCAATCATGCCAACCGACACCGATGAATATTGCATTGCAGCAAAGTAAGTGACCCAGTGCGCCGACATTAGTAGTCCCAATGCCAAAGCGATAAAATAGTCTTTTTTAGAATTGAGTCGAAGAGAAGACCCCGTTAACTTTACAATTAATACCAATACAACGCAGGCGATAATAGAGCGCCCAAAGGTAATATCAGTGGCAGATAAAGGAATAACTTTGGACATGAGTGCAGTCGCACCCAACAATATCACTGTCAGGTGGAGTGACCATAAACTGCGTTTGACTGGGTCCATGAAACTAGTCTTTCAGCGTTGCGTAAATTTCACCTAGACGAGTGACATCGCTGTTAGATTGACCATTGAACTCGACCATATCGGGCTCGAAACATGCCACTATGGTAGACCCTAGTTTGAATAGACCCATTTCTTCGCCTTTTTTCAAACTGACGGTGTTTTCACTATCAACGGGATAACGCCAGTGTTGCACATTTTTCCCCGCTGGCGGTGTAACTGTGCCAGCCCAAATAGTCTCAATGCTCGCGACGATTGTGGCGCCCACTAATACAATCGCAAACTTGCCTTTTGATGATTCAAATATACAGACTACTCGTTCGTTTCGCGCAAACAGGCCTGGCACGTTTTCGGTTGTTAACGGATTCACCGAGAACAACTCACCGGGAACATAAATCATATCAGTTAACACGCCGTCCATTGGCATGTGAATGCGATGGTAATCTTTAGGAGAAAGATAAATCGTTGAGAAATCACCATTTTGAAAAGGCGCCGCAATGTCTGGGTTACCGCCAAGCAAGGTCGTAAGACTGTAATCATGACCCTTAGCTTGGAATATGGTGTCAAACTCAATTTTGCCCAATTGGCTAATGGTACCATCGACTGGCATGGACAGCTGAGTCGAGTCTTCACAGATAGGTCGCATTCCGTCTTTTAGTTCACGGGTGAAAAATTCATTGAATGTCTTGTAATAATGAGGATCTGATTCTTTTGCCTCAGACATATCAACATCAAATTGCTTAATAAACGCCTTTATGAGCCATGTGGTTAAACCGCCAGCTTCAGATGCTGCTAGTTTTCCTACCAAGCGAGATAACAGGTGTTTCGGTAAGACGTATTGAAACTTAATTTTAAACCAATTGATCAAAGCTGATGCTCCATTAAAAAATCCCGAGGATTGTATCGTAAAAGTCGATATAGGTGTGAGAATGTGTGGGTCTAAGTCATGCTTTTTGGCAATCAAATGTTACAGCATCACTGTTGCACTATGTTGGGATCAATCTATTGGGGCGATTATCGTCCATCCCGGCTAAAATTTTATGGTAGCTTTGGTACCGTTGTTGACTAATTTTGCCTTGCTCGGCCGCTTCCCGAATAAGGCAACCGGGGTCATCCAAGTGTTTACAGTCTCGAAACTTGCAGCCCCCAAGGAAATCCCGAAATTCGATAAAACCAGATGTGACTTTCTCGACAGCCAAATGCCATAGGGCAAATTCTCGAACGCCGGGAGAATCAATCAGATCACCACCCGCCGGAAAGTGCAATAACTTAGCGGCAGTGGTGGTATGTTGACCTAATCCAGAGTTATCAGATATATCACCTATTGCTTCATCCGCTTCAGGCAACAGTTGATTCACAATACTTGATTTACCGACGCCTGACTGGCCAACAAAGACACTGGTTTTGTCTTTGAGTATTGCGGTGAGCTGGTCGATACCTTCGCTTGTTTTGCAACTGGTTAATAGAACTTGATATCCGATATCGCGATAGATTTGCAGCTGTTGATCAACCTCACTGCGTTCGTCATCGCTCAATAGTTCAATTTTATTGAGTAACAGAATAGGTTGAATATTAACGTCTTCTGCAGCCACCAAGTAGCGGTCAATAATATTCAACGACAAGGCAGGGATCACTGAACTAACTATAATGATTTGATCAATGTTGGCAGCAATTGGCTTTACACCGTCATAAAAATCAGGTCGGGTCAGTACTGATTCTCTGTCGTGCACCAATTCGATAATGCCGTTGACGGTAATACTGGCATCTTTACCTGGTCTAAATTCAACTTTGTCGCCGCACACGACACTTCCGATCGTTCTGCGAATATGACACTTTGTGATGACTCCTGTGTCGTCTTGCACGTTAGCATGTTTTCCAAACCGCCCTACGACTATACCTGCGCGGCTATCTGCCAACTGTTCGTCGTTTTGAACCGTGTCATTTTGTTGCAGGCGTTTTTGACGGTTTGTCGATACTTGCCTGCGTTGTTTATGTGTCAGTTTTGGTTTTTTGGCCACGTTTTTAGTCTTTGTTGAATCGCTTAACCTTTACATGGTAACGTCATGCCGTAGGATTTGATAATATTTTATCAGCTTGCCTTGGCAATTTTGTTAAACAGCATATAAAAGGGTCAATATGAAAATTGATAATGAAAACCTGGTTTGGATCGATCTTGAAATGACTGGGTTGGAACCTGAGACAGATGTGATTTTAGAAATCGCTACCATTGTCACCGACAAACAACTCAATGTGTTAGCTGAGGGCCCTGTGTTGGCTATTCATCAACCCGATGAAGTGTTAGACAATATGGACGAGTGGTGTGTCAATGTGCATGGCAACTCTGGTCTGACCCAAAGATGCCGGGATAGCCAAGTTGATGAACAAGAAGCGGTAAAGCAAACAATCGCATTTCTTGAGAGCTATGTACCTGCCGGTAAATCTCCTTTGTGCGGCAATACCATAGGCCAAGACCGTCGATTCTTAGTGAAATATATGAAAGAGCTAGAAGACTACTTTCATTATCGCAGTATCGATGTCAGTACAATTAAGGAACTTATTCAAAGGTGGCAGCCAATAATCTTGGATGGGTTCGAGAAGAAAGGAACACATCAGGCACTGGATGATATTCGCGAATCAATTGAAGAATTAGTCTATTACCGAAAGCACGTGTTTAATATTTAGGCATTAGGCTCATTAAAAGACATAAAGTGTAAAATAACACTTGCGTCTTCTGAATATTTTTGTAAAATGCGCACCCGGTTTGAGAGGAACCGGTTAATAAAACACATGGAACTGTGTAGCAACACCACCAAAATGCGGGAATAGCTCAGTTGGTAGAGCACGACCTTGCCAAGGTCGGGGTCGCGAGTTCGAATCTCGTTTCCCGCTCCAATTTCTAAAATCAAAGTAAATATCCCACGCCTGTTTTATCGACTTGCCCTAGGCGATATTTAAGTCCGTTCACCTGTGCTTGAAATCTCTTGTATCACGTTTTTTAATTTATGCATAAAAATTCAAGTTTAACACCCTGTATTTATTATATTTTTTTCTAGCTCCAACAAATATATGCATGATTAGTCACTCCCTTGTTGACCTTTTTTAGTGCAATTTGTAACGGATTGCCCGATTTAGTTTTTTTTTCGGTAATTAATGCTATGTTCATATTGTTGGGCCGCACATTAATGGTGCGCCAAGCCCTCGTTTTACCTCGGTTTTTGTTGTTTGTTGCATACATTCTGCATATTTATGCGGGTGTACAGTAAAACTGCGCTTAAATGGGGTTGCTAAGGCGAAAATTACGGCACGGATCATGCTGGTTTATCAAAAGATAGAGGTAATCAGTACCAACAACTAACGACAGTGATTCACTATCACTTCAGTGGAAAAATAATAATAAACAGGGAAGTGAAAAATAGGAAACATAGGAAATAAACTCAGTAAGGAAACACTCAGCACATATTGTTTTAATTTGCTGGTGCTTTGTTTATTAGCAATAAAACATTGAATGAAGAGCACAAACGCTGCTTTTGGAGAACACAATGAAATACCAAAAAACACCATTTTTAAAACTGTCGGCACTTGCTGTTGCATTGTCTGCAGTCACAGGTACCGCAATTGGGCAGGACGATGCTAGCCCGAGTGCCGACCAAGATGTAGAACGAATTGCGATTACTGGTTCGCGAATAATTCGAGATGCAAACCTTGGCTCTGGTGCTCCGATTCAATCTATCTCCGCAGAAGACATTCGTTCTTCTGGTGAGTTCAATATAACCGATGTAGTTAACGACATACCGGCACTATTTTCATCACAATCTACCGCGGCTTCTCAGTCGAACAACGGTGAAGGTTTTTCTGATGGTGCCAACATACTTAGTTTACGAGGCTTGGGTGCCAATCGTACTTTGGTTCTGGTAAACGGCAAACGTCATGTTGGTGGTTCACAAGGTTCAGCTGCCGTAGATATAGGTTCAATACCAACAAATTTGATCCGTGATGTTGAGGTTCTAACTGGTGGTGCTTCTGCGGTTTATGGTGCTGATGCGGTAACCGGTGTTGTTAACTTTATTCTTAAAGATGAATTTGAAGGATTTGAGTTTGATGCCTCTGTAGGCGCTTCATCGGAAGGCGATGCCAATCAATTACAAATGAGCGCTTTGTTTGGTGAATCTTTCGATGATGACAAAGGTAACGTTGTTTTAAGTGTCGAATATGGCAGTTCGGATGGCCTGCGTGCCTCTGAGCGTGACGGTGGTGTTTACATCGGAACAGGTAGAGACTGGACTAACCCTGCGAAACGTTTCCAACAGGGTGATATTGATCCCAGTACTATGCCTAACTTTGCACAATATTTTGCGCCGGCTAATGATCGTTCAAACTTTGGTTTGGCCGTGCCTGGCAGTGCAACTGATTTTATCAATGATTTTAATGCTGCATTTGATTCAGATCCTACGCTTACGCAAGCAGAGCTGGACTTTATTTCTGCAGCTGCAGGCGCTCCTCAACGTGCAGTGTTACCAGGAAGAACCTTCCCATTTACTTCGGGTTACGGAATGATTGTCCCTGGTAATGCATTTACATTCGCTGGTTTTGATCCTAATACGCCCATCGACTTGAATAACAATGGTGTGCCTGATTGTTATGATTCGTCTACGGGTTATCAGTCTGTCTTCGGGGCTGATTCGTTTGGTGCTATCGGTGGTTGTTGGAATGTATTAGCTGACGGCTCAGTGCGTCCCGTTCAAGATGGTCAGGTAGCTAGCGCAACACAAGGTTTTGGTGGCGACTCACTAAATACCATCCAGCGCGGTGATAGCTACATTATTATTCCTGAAGAAAAAATTACTGTTAATTTGTTAGCGAAGTATGACATTAATGATGACACTCAAATTTATGGTGAAGTAAAATACGCTGCGCAAGAAGTTGAAAACAATGCACAGCCTACCTCGTTTTGGGATTTGTTGTTAGGAAAGCCTGATAATCCATTCTTACCTGAGTTTATCCGCGATGTAGCACAAGATACTGGTGGCGTGAGTATTACTATTGACCCAATTTCAATTGGTAATGGTAATACCAAAAATAAACGTGAAACCTTCCGCGTAGTGGGCGGCGTTAAAGGGGTGTTGGACAACGATTGGAGCTATGAAGTAAGCGCAGTATACGGTCGCTATGATTTTGAAGCGACTCGTAACAATGCGGTAATTAATGATCGTTTCTTCGCCGCTATTGATGCCGTTATCGACCCCAATACCGGTAATGTTGCTTGTCGTGCCGATGTGGATCCAACTACTGAAGCACAAACCACACCGTTTGATATTCCATCCTATGACCCCGGGTATTTTTCGTTTACGCCAGGTGACAACACATGTGTACCTTTAAATATTTGGGCTGGTACCACAGGCATAACCCAAGAAGCAGTAGATTGGGTAACGGTGCAAGAAAGAGATAAAGTGACGCTAGAGCAGACTGTTTTGTCAGCTACCCTTGCGGGTGAGTCTAGTGAGTATTTTGAACTGCCAGCAGGTTCAGTCGCGTTCGCTATCGGTGCTGAATATCGTAAGGAAGAATCTGAGGCTCGATTTGACCCTTGGCAACGAGGCGTAATCCCAGAAGGCTCACCGTTTTCCGCAGGCACTTTGTTGTCTGATATATCTGGTAATAATAAGTTAACCTTCCGTCCTGCTACCTTAACGGTAGATGAAACCGGTGACTACGACGTCAGCGAAGTGTTTGCAGAAGTATCTATTCCTTTGCTTGAAGGGGAAACTCTGGCAGAAGAGCTTACATTAGATTTAGCAGGTCGCTATTCTGATTATTCTTCAATTGGTAGCACATCTACTTGGTTAGCTAGGGTTGTTTACGCACCTTATGAAGATTTACGTTTCCGCGTAAACATTTCAGAAGCAGTACGTGCACCTAATATTACTGAGTTGTTTGGTCCTCGTACTGGTACTACTTTCCGCCCTGCAGACCCGTGTGATGCTGCACAAATTCAGGCGTTGCGTGATGGTGGACAAGTTGACTTAGCAAATAATACGCAGGCAAACTGTGTAGCTTATTTCCAAGGTATCGGCTTTGATCCTACTGATGGCGCTGGAAACTACACCTTTGCCGATCCATTGACTGCAGCGTTTGGTGGTATTACTGGTGGTAACCCTAACCTGCAAGAAGAAACGGCAGAAACAACATCTTATGGATTTGTATTTACACCTGATTTCCTTGAAGGTTTTAGCTTAAGTATCGATTATTGGGATATCTCAATTGAAGACGCAATTAATGCCGTAAGTGGTCAGAATATTGTTGACGGTTGTTATCAGGCGAATAGTTTGAATGAACAGTTCTGTACATTGCAAACAAGGAATCCTGAAAACGGTGGCTTCAACTTTATTGAGTCTGTAGCAATCAACTTCGCTAAACGTGAAACCAGTGGTTATGATTTTGCCATCGGTTATACCTTTGACGTTGATGCACACAGCTTTGACTTTAAACTATCCGGCACTAAGGTGAATGAGCTAGACGATTTCACTAACCCTCTTGATCCAACAGAAGTTGATCCTGAATTAGGTGAAATTCGCAGACCTGAGTTGGCGGGTAATGTTAACTTGTCGTGGACTTATGAAGGTCTGAAAATGTCACTTCAAAGTCAATACGTAGACGAAATGTTGCTTGGTTTCTTAGAAATTCAAACCGCACGTTCGCTCTATGGCGACTCTGTGTTTATGGATGATATGTGGATCCATGATTTGTCATTTAGTTATGACATTGATGATTCACTGCAGGTTTACGGTGGTTTAAATAACATCACTGACGAAAAGCCATTCATTACTAACTATGCTTATCCAGTAAGTGCAGTAGGTCGTTATGCCTTCTTTGGTTTTAACGTAAGAATGTAGTGAGCAATTGCTAAATTAAACAGCCCGATTTTTATCGGGCTTTTTTGTGCTTGAAGTAAAAACCACAAAGGTTCATACTTTGGTGGTCCAACCAGATGGTAATAATCAATATGTCAGTTTCAAACCCACTTCGAAAATTTGTCGACAAAGTTAATCAATACCCACAATGGCTAAGCTCATTTTTAATGACCCGTGTTTTTCGTCACACGGTCAAGTTGGCAGGTACTGTGAAGGTCGACATTTTAAATACCGATGGCAAGCAAGTTACATTTCGACAAAAAAATCGCAAAAAAGTACGCAACCATATTGGCACTGTGCATGCTGCGACTATGGCGTTATTGGCTGAATCAGCTACAGGGTTTATTGTTGGTATCAATCTACCCGGTGACAAACTTCCATTGATAAAAACCATGAATCTCAATTATGTTAAACGATGCAGTGGTGACATTACCGCGGTAGCGAGTCTTACGGATGAGCAAATCACTTTGATGCAAACCCAAGATAAAGGTGATGTAAGCGTTAAAGTTGAGATCACTGACGGCGCAAATATTACTCCAATGATTGCTGAAATGATTTGGGCTTGGGTTCCTAAAAAATAATATTGGCACAAAGCATTGCCGTTGCCGTTCCAACTAACATTAGGCATTGATGTATTGTCATAAATATATCATTTAAATTTGATTGACAGAATTTCAAATAGAATCTATTAATTCTCAGTAGTACCTTTGTTCTAATCACTCATTTTTCAGTTAGGTGATAGCGAGGGTATGCATTGTTTGTTGGTCATTTTTTATTTTGGGATGTCTACTATGGTGATTGTCACTCGAGATTCATTGGTTAACCGCATTTTTACCGATCCAAAAAACTATCCATACGGCTTTTCACGTTCTGGCGATTTTTCGATTAATGAAAGTAAAGCTTTATCTCAGTATGGTTGCCTTTGTGCGGCCCTTGTTGATGGTGTTGTTGAGCCGGATAGCGAAGAGGATGAACATTTTTTGTTATCTGCCTTTGGCAAGGTGGAACCCGATACGCTAGCTGAACGTGCTTGGTTTAAGTATCAAAAACGCATAAATAGGCCAAAACCCGGCAACATTTATGGTAGTAAAATCACTGTCACGGATGAAGACAGTGATCAACTAGAGAGTGACTCTGACGATGATGTTACATTAGAAGTTGATGTTGACTCAAATTAACGATATTTGCGTAGAAAAAAGCGATTGGGCTAGCTGTCCTTATTATTGTTAAAAAATTGTGAAGCCATCCTATTTCCAAGCTTATAATTGCAATCATTAGGATGTTCATCCTAATTAATGTGTATATTAGGATATATATCTCACTTTATCCTTGATTGATGTTTAATCTTCCTAATAGCTAACGTATAGTCCTACTCAATGCCCCTAAATTAATAGCCTCAGGAGGATATCTGGTGGAAATGATGTCAGGTGCGGCCATGGTGGTTCGTGCTTTAAAAGATTCAGGAGTTACCCATGTGTTCGGTTACCCAGGTGGTGCCGTTTTAGACATTTATGACGCGTTGTACGCACAAGATGATGTCCAGCATGTACTCGTCCGCCATGAACAGGCTGCTGCTCATATGGCAGATGGATATGCGCGCTCGACAGGTAAAACGGGGACAGTGCTAGTTACTTCGGGACCAGGGGCCACTAACACCATTACAGGTATTGCCACTGCCTATATGGATTCAATTCCTATGGTAGTGCTTTCTGGTCAAGTGCCATCAATGCACATTGGTGAAGATGCTTTCCAAGAATGCGATATGGTTGGTGTTTCACGACCTATCGTAAAACACAGCTTTTTGGTGAAGCGTGCTGAAGATATTCCGATGGCGATTGCCAAGGCCTATTATATTGCCAATACTGGGCGCCCCGGCCCTGTGGTCGTTGATCTACCAAAAGACATCGTTAACGTATTGGAAGAGCATCCCTACGTTTATCCTGATGATGTCACTATGCGCTCCTACAATCCAACGTTGAAAGGGCACAGTAAACAAATTAAAAAAACCGTAGATACCTTGTTGGCCGCTAAACGTCCTGTGCTTTACGTTGGTGGCGGTGCCATTACGTCTGAAGCCTCTGCACTTGTTACCGAGTTAGCTGAAACATTGCACGCGCCAGTCGCTTCAACGTTAATGGGTTTAGGCGCTTTTTCGGGCGTACACAAACAATCTGTCGGCATGTTGGGCATGCATGGCACCTTGGAAGCCAATAAAACCATGCACAACGCTGATTGTATTTTTGCGTTAGGTGCCAGGTTTGATGACCGTGTTACTAACAACGTTGAAAAGTTTTGTCCTCACGCGACTATTATTCACGTTGATATCGATCCCGCTTCTATTTCAAAAACCGTTGCCGTTCACATCCCTGTTGTGGGTTCCGTGGATAAGGTCGTTGAGCAAGTTTTAACGCAATTGAAGTCGAAAGATCTGTCTGGACAATCTGACAGAGTTGCTGATTGGTGGAAACAAATTGAACAGTGGCGGGCTCGTCAATGCTTATCGTATAACACCGATTCTGACCTAATCAAACCGCAGCAAGTGGTTGAGGCTGTTTACAAACACACCAATGGTGATGCGTTTGTAAGCTCTGATGTGGGCCAGCATCAGATGTTTGCAGCCTTGTATTATCCCTTTGCTAAGCCTCGTCGCTGGATAAATTCCGGTGGACTAGGCACCATGGGATTTGGATTACCCGCTGCTATGGGGGTGCAAATGGCAAATCCAGACGAGGTGTCACTGGTGATCACCGGTGATGGCAGTATTCAAATGAATATTCAAGAGCTGTCCACCTGTTTACAATATAATCTGCCGGTTAAGATTATCTCATTGAACAATCGCGCACTTGGCATGGTAAGACAATGGCAAGATATGATTTACAAAGGTAGACACTCTCATTCTTATATGGATTCCATGCCTGATTTTGTCAAGTTGACTGAAGCTTATGGCCACGTTGGCATAAAAGTCGATCATCCTTCTGAATTAGATGATGCCATGGCAAGGTGTTTTGCTGAAAAAGACCGCTTGGTGTTTATGGATATTTCGATTGACCAAAATGAACACGTGTACCCGATGCAAATCAAATATGGTGCGATGGATGATATGAGATTAAGTAAGACGGAGCGCACCTAATGAGAAGAATCATTTCAGTATTAATGGAAAACGAACCTGGCTCATTATCTCGAATCGTCGGGGTCTTTTCACAACGTGGTTATAATGTTGATTCTCTTTGTGTTGCCCCTACTACGGATGCCAGCCTATCTCGTTTAACTATTGTGACCCATGGCAATGACAAGGTGATTGAGCAGATAACTAAACAAGTTAATAAGCTTATCGATGTTATTAAGGTCACGGATTTAACGGATGGTACCCACGTTGAAAGAGAACTCATGTTGATTAAGGTATATGCCAAAACAGATATCGTGCGCTCTGAGGTCAACCGAACGGTTGATATTTATCGTGCTCAAATTGTTGATGTGGATGCCAAGAACTACACGATTCAGATAACAGGTACCAGTGATAAACTGGACTCGTTTGCAAAAGCCATGGCGCAACAAACAGAAGTGATTGAATCTTCACGCACTGGCGTTTGTGGTCTGGCTCGCGGTGAAAAAGCGTTAAAACTATAAAATCCATACTTGCGCTCAGCTAAATTTTTGGCTGAGCGTTAGTTTCCTTGCTCGTTTCTTTCTAATCACTGTTAAACAAGGTCACAAATCTCATTATCTTATCTAAACGTGTTGTTTGGTTGGAAGATATGCATTGTCTCATGAGCCAAAATGACCTTTTGTTATTGGCTGATAAAGCTATTTTCATACTCATTTAGTTAACAAACCTCTCTTTTGGGTAACTAAAAACACCCATTGCGTAATTAAATTACATAATTTTTAATAATACTTTCTGCTTGTTTTTTGATGTTAAGTTATAAGGGTTTATATTTTATTTTTATAAAACAGTGCCTTGGGCTTTGTTATCTGTCATGAAAACGTCATTTAACATATATTTAATTAAGTTAAAACAGTAATAAAACAACAAAAAGTTTGTAACTCATTACAATGTGTCTTGTCGGTTAATCTTAACCGGCAAAAATTATATTAAACTTAATGAGGTATTATTATGAAAAAGTTATTTATTGCTACTATCTTCACCATGTCTTTTGCTGCTTCAGCATCTAATGCGCCAGCTGAAAACGTAAAATATATTGGTGATATGCAATTCGCGTCTTTTTGTAAAGCTGTTGTCAACAATGACCTTGGTCTTTTCAAAGTATCATTGAAGCGTTTTGTTGGAGAGCTTGGTTCAACTAGACAACGTGTTCTTGACCGTGTACTTGAAGATGGCAGTGTTCAATGTTCAGGTAAAGGTTTAGTTGAATTTACTACTGAGCGAAATGCAACTCAAATCGTTAGCTTCTTAAACAAGCAGGCGTAGTTGTGTATCTAAGAAAACGAGCTGGCTTAAACATTATGCCGGCTCGTTAACTTACCTACTTCTATTAATTAAAATCATTTAGCTATTTTGTTAGTAACCCTGCCATACCGCGATTAAAGTGTCCCATCCAAGTTTTACAGAACTGTCCTTCACCAACACGATTAATTTCAATGACGGCTTTTTTCTTGGGATGTTTAACATGCCCATTATGAGCTCGAGTGTGAGTTAGCGCATCAAAGGTATCTAGAATGGCAAGTAGTTTGGCCCCCTCACAAATATCTTCATCCTTCACACCTAAAGGGTAGCCATTTCCATCGATTCTTTCATGATGTTGCATGACGATTTTCCGGGCGCCATTCCATTGATCTAAATGTTCCAACAGTCGAGAGCTTTTATATACGTGAGAACGCATGAGGTTAAATTCGTTTTCTTCCAACTTATCGCGTTTATGCAATATTTTGAGGGGCATAAATGCCATGCCAAAGTCATGCACATAACAGGCTACCGCGAGTTGGTCTTCTTCAATTGGTTTACCCGCTAGGTTATTGATATAAAAAGCCAGTTTAGCAATCCGATCGCCGCGTCCTTCCCAATACATAGAGCGTTTTTCGATGGGTTTCATCAACTCCCTGAAAAACAAAATATCCATTTGCTTTTCATTACTCAACCCTTTGGGAATACCGGTATTGGCTAAAGTAACTGAGCGAGAAGGCGTACTTTGACCCGATGCTACTTGTTCAGCATTGGCCTCACCAACATCTGGACTGGGATCGAGCAGCAGTACTGCGTCTGCCAATAGCTTTTCGTGTAACGCCGCATTATCAGGGGATATTTTAGAAACATGAACGACCAAATTTTTGTATAGCTCAGGATCATATTCTGCCGATCCCTTAGTGAAACAACCTTCAACAAATATTTTAACCCGGTCCATGGTTAGCAGGACGAGATCGCTCATAGTACTGGTGTACTTGATTTGCCCTTTTCTAAGATAGTCGAGCAGATCTTCCACATGCTGCAATAACGGCATCATTGGGGTGAAGCTCACTAATCCTAAGTCACCTTTAATCGTATGTACTGAGCGAAACAGTGAGCGCTGCAGTTCATTGTCTTCGGGTCTGAGTTCTAGTTCGATTAAGGTTTGCTCGCTGGCTTCGTAAAGCTCATTAATTTCTTCGAGCAAGTCATTGAGTATATCGTCATCAAGATCTTCGGGCGTAAAAGTTTGCATTTGGCGGAATTACCTCTAGCTTGCAGCTATTTTCGTCGGATTATAAATGCTTATCGGCTGATTTTAGTCTAACTTCATTATTAGTATAGACTGAACTTTGGATAATAAACGGGACTAAGTAAGTCCATCTGTTATCAATCGCTCAGCTTCTTTAGATTAAGACGCTCTAGTGCTTTAAGTATACTTTTAATTCAATACACATGTTTTTGCCCATGACGATAATGTAGCTCGTTGTCAGTCTTATATTTTGGCCAACTGAACGGACTCAAGCTAGGTTAACATTTGGCATTCCCATGAAACATTGTATACTCGCCGCCTATTTTTTATTTGAGAGTACACGTGTTAGCCATAATTCGGGTTATATCAATATTTATTTATTTTATTGTTGCCAATCTTTTGCTCATTTTGATGTGTGTCGTAAGGCCTTTCCATCGCGATAATGTGTATGTTATCGGTAAAGTTTACGGCGTTATGTCGAAATTGGCTGGGATCAATGTGGAGTTGCGAGTACCTGACAGTGTCAAACATGGCGGCCCTTTTGTATTCGTTGCCAATCACCAGAATAGTTACGACTTGATAACCGTATGCATGTCAGCCCAAAAGGGTGTGGTAACGGTCGGGAAAAAAAGTCTCATTTGGATCCCGGTATTTGGCTGGTTATATTGGTTGTCGGGTAATATTCTGATTGATCGCAAAAACAAGGGAAGAGCAAACGACACGCTGAAACAGACAGTGGATAAAATCAATGAGCGGCGTTTATCGGTGTATTTTTTTCCAGAAGGCACACGTAGTCGAGGCCGTGGCCTGCTGCCATTTAAAACCGGCGCATTTAGAATCGCCAAAGCTGTCAACGAGCCTATTGTGATGGTAAGCACCAGTAATCTTCATAACAAAGTCAATTTAAATCGTTGGGATAACGGTACTCTCTTGGTTGAGTTGAGCGAGCCAATTGAGCCTGTTGATGGCCAAGATGCAAAACAATGGGCAGATGAAGTGCGCACGAAAATGATGGATAATATCAAACAACTAGATAACGAAGTTGCACAAATACAGCGAGTCTCCTAAATTAGAGCTTGCAGTTAGCAACCCATGTAACGATCTGTTTTGGAACTAAGATGATAGATGAACAAGAAAAATTAGAATGGTACGATTTTAATCAAGAGACGGTTGACGCACTTATCGAAGATGGCAGCAATGCAAAGGTTGCCCATACGATTGAATATCATTTCGCCCATGCTGACTTTGATATCTTGGAAAAAGCAGCGGTAGATGCCTTTAAGGCAGGCTTTGAGGTGGGTGATGCCGAAGAACTAATGCTCGATGACGGTGGCACTGTGTTCTGTTTTGACGCGGTTGTGGAGCGAATGCTTGAAGTTGATTTAATCAATAAAGACACAGATGCATTGCTCGCTATTGCCGACAAGCACAACATACATTATGACGGGTGGGGCACTTACTTCATCGAGTAACATTAGCTGGCTTTGTTACTATGCCGTCTTCTATTAAGGTTTCCTTCAGGTTTTATTCATCTTCAGTGGTCCACAATTAATCCTAAGACTTAATTAGGATTAATTGGAGGGCACAATGGCTCGCACAACATTACTCAGTTCTACTTTTTTAGCTGCATCACTTTGGATGACCAACGCTACAGCCATTCAAACAGAATCGTCACACATACAAGTGTCGTCCAAAGAATATCAGCAAGGTCAATTACTTGGCGAAGTCAGCAAAAGAGGTATCGCCACTTCTGCTGAGCTAAAAAAGCCAACACCACAAGCCATGACAGGAACAGTCACTTCTGCACTAGCACTTCACATGGCAAAACAAAGTGCAGCTCCTCTGGCAAAACCTTTGTCCCCAGAGCATAGAGCCGTGGCCCTCGACACGGATTTTTGGATTTATGATGCAACCGTATCACTGAATATCGATAACGACTATGACGGCTTTTATTCGACGTTTACTATCGAGTTTGATGCCGATACGGTGTTTAACCAAGCCGAGGTTTATGCAAGGTTGTATTTGGCCCGCAGCGATGTGTTTGAGGAGTACCATACAACCTCTTTGTTCAATATTTATGGTGACTCAAGTAATGATAGCTTTGTTGTTGAAAGTGACTTGGTTACTGGTTTTCCTAGTGGGGACTATGAGGTGCTAATTGAGTTATATGATAATTTTGATAATCAATTAGTTGCGACATTAGATGGCTTTAGTGATGCTGATTTGTCGCTGTTAACCCTAGAGAGTAAAAGCTTTGAGCAAACTGACACAGTGGTAGTGGTAACCGAAAGTGGCGGTAGTTTTGGAGGTCTTATCTTGCTGTTAGTGCCAATACTTTTTGTAAGAAGGATGATTGTTCGCAATGACCCAGTGTCTAAATAGATTCTTCTAAGTATCAGGGCGTGTTGAGCTTTGCTGCAAAAATGTACAGCAAAGTTCAACACGCCCTAGCCAAGGTAAGATTTTTCGGGGAGCATTCGGTCCCCACTTTTATTTTGATTTTGGGTCTTCTACCACATGAGTGGTCACTTGTTGCACCAGTTTAACTCTTCCGTTTTTCACTAATGCATCGCGTAGAACATATTCTATTTGGGCATTGAGGCTGCGCAGCTCGTCATCTGACCACCGCTGCATAGCCGATAGAACATCTTCATTTATTCGCAATGGATAGGCTTTTTTGGCCACATTCGCCTCTTTACTATTTATGTCGTTTAAACACAGCTGTGCAAACTTGTTTGCTAAAACCGGTCACCGCTGGTGGCGTAAAGCTAACCATTTCCCAATTGTTGCGACCTAATTCATTAAGTTGATTTTCAATTATTTGTCCATCCAACTTTTGCTTAATGAATCCATTCGTTTTGTAGTCGAGCTCGGCTACTTTGTATTCCCAGCCCATGGCGCTTCTCCTTATTGGTCAAAAATCTAGTAAATGCTGCCGGTGTTGACTACCGGTTGAGTGCTTTTGTCTGCACACAACACAACCAATAAGTTGCTCACCATCGTTGCCTTCCTTTCTTCATCGAGTTCTACGACGTTCTTTTCTTTGAGACGTTCAAGTGCCATCTCAACCATGCCAACCGCGCCTTCAACAATTTTGTTTCTCGCTGCGATAATAGCGGTGGCTTGCTGACGTTGTAGCATAGCGCTGGCAATTTCCTGTGCATAAGCCAAGTGGCTGATGCGAGCTTCATGAACGGTTACTCCGGCTTTGCCCAAGCGTTCCTGAATCTCTTGTTTAAGATTCTCAGATACTTCGACAGGATGACTGCGCAGAGAAACACCGTCTTCATCTTGTGGATCATAGGAATAAGTACTGGTTAGGTTTCTAAGTGCAGATTCACTTTGAATCGTCACATAGCTTTCATAATCATCGACTTCAAACATAGCTTCGGCGGTATCGGTAACCGACCAAACCACGATTGATGCGATCTCTATTGGATTACCCAAGTTGTCATTCACTTTAATTTTTCCACTTTCGAAGTTACGTATCCTGAGTGAAATAGACTTGCGAATGAAAAAAGGAATCGTCCAGCGCAAACCATTTCGCTTCTCAGTTCCCACATAACTACCAAACAAAGTGAATATCTTGCCTTGGTTTGGTTGAACCATAAAGAACCCCGCTAAGCATACCAATGCCAGTGCCATTAAAATCAGTGTTAGCACTTCTGTTGGACCAAAAGGGGCAGACACGTTTGACAGTGTCAAAAGACAAAGTGCAAATATCCCCAATAATATTAATAAAGCGGCATAGCCGTTTAATGAAAATCCTTGTTTTTCGTTGATCATAATATTCTCCGGTTACTTCAATGTGATATCATTATGATATCAATTTAGTTTATAGTGAATCTAAGATCAACTGTTTTTGACAAACTTATACCAATCTACCTTGATATACGCCATTTTAACTCTCGCTGAGCGAGCACATATTCAGGTGATTGGTATTAGCTATTAGGGAAGGTTTGGTACGTAGTTGCGCGTCTGATGTTTGCAGGTTAATTGCTCACGAGCGCTTCGGTTAGAGGTTGGTGCTGGTTAATTGGATGATGCAAAGTTTTGACGAATATAAGTTCAAGAATATGAATTATTGGCCATAGGACACGATTTTTACTAAGTTTCGGCCTCTTTCCTTGGCTGTGTATAGCGCCTTGTCAGCGGCCTCTAACAGTTTATCCGGGGTTATATCTAGTTCACTAAAGTTCATTGCGGTGGCACCGCCAATACTGATAGTAATATACTCTCCCGTCGGGTTTTGGCAGTGGGCAATCTTCAGCTTTAAAACCGCTTGTCTAAGGTTTTCAGCAATTGTGAGTGCTCCTTCAATGTTGCAGCTTGGCAGTAAACAGACAAACTCTTCACCTCCATATCGCGCGACAAAATCTACATCACGATGCATAGATTTTTGCAGGGTATTTGCTATTTCGATTAGTGCCTCGTCGCCCTTAACATGCCCATAGCTATCGTTGTAACTTTTAAAGTAATCAACATCGATAATTAATACACTCAATGGCTTGTTATGTCTTACGGCCAACTTATAGTTATTTACAAACTGTTTGTCGAATGAACGTCTATTTGCTATTGACGTAAGGCCATCCTGCATCGCTAAAAGAGATAGATCTTTTTGTTGTTCTTCAATGGTTTGTAGAAATGTTTCGAAAGTCTTAGCAATATCGGTTATCTCATCTTCTGCTGTTGCTAGAGTGAGCTTGCTAGTTGCCGATTCTTCACGGGAAACTTGTCGGTTTAACAAAATCAAGCGGTTGATCACTCTGAGTCTTAGGAGCCATACAATAATGATAAATAAGACAATTGAGATCCCAAAAAATACCGAAAGCAATCTAATTTGCAGTGATATCTTTTTTTCCTCTTGTTGTGCATTAAGAAGAATTTGCTCGTTAATAACTGCACTTTTAAAATTAAGTGAGCGAGCAAAGTCACTTACTAATTTTCCGGTGAAGTTTCCACGACCATTGGTTCTACCTTCAATGCGAAGCTGCAAAATACGGTTATCAATAAAGCCACTCTCAGCCAAGACAATAAGAGAAAAGCGCTGATTAAAAGCGGTTGCGTCAGAGGCAAGTTTGGCAGGAAGCTGATTGGTAATCGCTTGGATGTTCGTATATATATCTTCGACGTCTGATCTCACGTTACGAATTTCATTTAACTGACTATATCCGGCCAAGCTCCCGGTTGAGATAATGAGGCGAGAAAAACTATTGAACCATGGTGTTAGCGCTTGTTTATCTGTTCTATTTTTATTTTCAAGCATCTGCTGGGCTTTAGTAAACAACACATAGACTTGTCTTTCTGCCATGGCGGCATTGCTTTTAGCGTTTAATCTTTGATTAACAAGGTTGCTCAGCGCGGTGAGTTCAAATTGTATCGTTTCGAACTCACGTAACACAATTTCATCGACGCTCGCTTCGCTCAACAAAACCGAAATTTCTTTCATTTCAGTGTCAATTTGTTGTTGTGCCAACCTAAGCGCGGGCGGCGTTAATGCCGAGGCGAGTTGTTCGGTGTAAAAAACAAGGGCAGCACTTTTGTTGGCAATATTATCAAATGCAATAATAGTCGGGATCGACTCTTTAGATGTGGAGTCGAGCGCAGTTTTAACGTTCTTAAGTTGAAAATAGCTGAAGCTTGTAAGCATGACAAAGACCAGAAACAAAGCAGCAAATGCCCCAGTGAAAACATATTTTAGCGATATTCTTGTTTTGAAGTTTTGCTGTTTTTTTGTCATCGTTATTCAACTACTCTGACCGTTGGTCCTAAGTTGATAATTCGCTTTTGCAAAGGTTCGCCGATTTCTCGTTTTTTGAGAATTGAATAAAGTATTAAATCTGATAAAACAATGTCGGCACCTTGTTTTTGGGTTAACAAGCGGGCTTTAGTAAAATGTTTATAACCATCTCCGCCATTATATAGGTAGTCTGTGGTTGCCACTTTGTAGAGTTTTTCAGTGTCGATTTTGTCACCTTTTACTTTCAATTCAATCACTCTACTTCCTGCAGGCCGACGGCTATCAAACAAGATGCTTAAGTTGCTCACTTGAGGAAATTTACCTCTGAGCAATTGATACTCAGATACACCAGCTTCTATCGCTTCTTTAATCGCCGCTCCAGATATTTCTATGGTAATAACACCTGCTCTAAAGGGTAATTCGTCGACAAGGTCTTTGCGGGTAAATAATTGATCTTGCGTATACTGGGTATCGCCGCGGATACCTCCACTATTAATAATCGCTATGTCAGCACCCGTGTATTCAACCATGGCGTCGGTCACGACATTGGCAAACTGATTCTCTTCTGTTCTGACTTTGTTTCTATAGGTATCAAAAGGGTGCTTTACCGTAGCAATTGGCAACTCCATGAGTCTATCAAGTCGATTGACATAATCACTTTCTAATTTTGCTATTTGAACGTCAGCATCATAATCGGAGAGGGACTCTCGTTGCCAGCTCAGCTCAAACGAGCCTGTTGACGAGCGTCTGACTTTTGCTACTGCAAATTCACCTTGTCCAGACAGCAGTAATTTGTTGGGAATAAGGTCTGCTTGTTTAAGGGCAGTTAAAGGAGCAAAAGGGTCTTTGACCAGTGACATGTCAACGACGCCTTGTTCAAGTAACTCATCAATTTCAGGAAATAGTGTGCCATGCATGACAATCGTATATTCAGCGCCCTTGTTTTTAAGCCGCTTGGTTTCTTGGCGAATGCTATTGGCTATATTTTGAACCACCACTCTTTTTAACAAATATTGTTGTTTTGCTTTGGGGGCGATTACGGCCATAATCCCAAAAGAAATCCCCCCTTTTTCTATAATGAGTGACTGTAAAAGACCGTCTTGCAACGTGCCTTGAAGGGGATCAAAAATATTGGTGGCGACCATCGGAAAAGCCGCCTCATAGGCACGCAGAGAAAGCTGTTCCTCGTAGTAACTATACTCTCTTTTGGTAATGCCCATGGCACTGGGTTCGATACCGTTCAATATATCAACGATATGGGAGCCGCTGTCAAAAGAGGACATTGGGCTGGGACCAAGGCTGTTGCCGCCGAACAGAAAAAGAGTGTCAGGTGTATGTGAACGGTAATGATTTACTGCTGTCGCCAATTGCGCATAGCTACCATGCTCGTCTTGACCAATAATCGGCATATCGGCGGTGAAAACAATTGATACCGTCTTTGATTGTGAATAAACCGATGAGGATGCAACCAATAGGAGGTCAACCAAAAGTCTCATTATTGTTGATTTGAAAGTCATTGGTTGCGACATTTTAGGTTTCACACTCCCTTTAGCTATATCAACAGGATATCGGCTGTTCTAACACAAACTGCAGTGGCGATAAAATAATTCTATTGTTGCAATTATTACTGTTTGGTATTGATAACAGTAGCAGTTTACGGATAAAGCCTGAGAAGAGGCAACTAAATATCTAATTTTATCACCAATCAGGCAGTTTTAAGTGAAATGGCTGGATAGGATATCGCCTCCCGCTGTTTTTTGAAATTAACCGGTTCTCGAGCATTAA
>JAOMVH010000070.1 GCA_028356795.1 Aliiglaciecola sp.
AGAAAACATGCCGAGCTTTGAAAAAGTCGTTCAAGGTTGGCATTCAGGACAGACAGCCAAATAAACACAATCTATATCAGACTTCGATACTACATTTAATAGGGTTTTACCATGTATAACAACAAAAAAGCACTCAAGTTAACGTACTTGAGTGCATGTCTCGCTGGCGTATTTATGGCGCCAGTCTCTGCCCAAGATCAACCCAATGATGCAAACGCAGAAAATGGCGTAGAAACCGCACTGTGTTGGGGTCTCGTCAAGCTTATCAAGGTAATTTTTCGGCGATGGAAACCCCCCAATCTGAATTGGAAATCGATTCAAATGCACTGCGCAATGCCGGTGCGATTGATCTCAGTCAGGCGCTGGATTTATCATCTTCTGTTGCTCGTCAAAACAACTTTGGTGGTCTTTGGAATAGCTTCGCTTTACGTGGTTTTGTGGGTGATGGAAACCTGCCAAGTAACTTCCTGGTCAACGGCTTTAACGCAGGACGAGGATTTGGTGGTTCTCGTGATTTGTCTGGCATTGAATCTGTTGAAGTACTTAAAGGGCCACGTGCAGCGTTGTTTGGTCGCGGTGAACCTGGTGGAACGGTCAACCTTGTGACCAAACGCCCTACTTTTGATACGGCAGGTGAATTGCGTTTTTCTGTGGGTAGTTTTGACACTTACCGTATGGATGTTGATTACACAACGCCAGTATCTGATTCAGTTGCAATCCGTTTAGTGGGTTTTTATGAAGACGCAGAAAGTTTCCGCGATACCATAGAAAGTACAAAACAGGGGTTCAGTCCGTCAATTGCATGGCAAGTGAGTGAGCAAAGCCAATTGGTATATGAACTTGAATACAGTCATCAAGAAGTGCCTTTTGATCGCGGTGTTATCGCGATTGATGGCGAGTTAGGTTTGATTCCGGAAAGTCGTTTCTTGGGTGAGCCTGGCGATGGACCGATGGAAGCTGATGTTGTAGGACACCAACTAGAATTCCAACATGATTTCAACGACAACTGGAGTGCGCTTGTTGGTGTTAATTACCGTGATACGTCTTTGGAAGGTAACGCAACAGAAACCGGTTTTGGTGACGTGGTAGACGATGAAATCAACCGTTTCCGCCGTTACCGTGATTATGATGCTGCCTATCAAGTTATTCGTGCTGAAGTGACCGGTGAGCTTGAACTTGGCGGGTTAGAACATCGTGTTATTGTGGGAATTGATTCCGACAAGTTTGAAAACGATCAATTTGTACTGCGTGTTCGCGGAGAACGATTTATCAATGTGTTTAACCCTGAATATGGAGCCTATCCACTGCCTGAGCCGGGTCCAAATGGGGATAGAATAGAAATTCAAGAATCGGTTGGGTTGTTTATTCAAGACCAAATCAGCATAACGGACAAATTGGATATTCGTATTGGTGCCCGCTATGACGATTACGAGAAAGAGCTAACCAATCGTCGCGCTGATACGGTTACCAAGCAAACTGAGACCCGTGTAAGCCCGCAATTTGGTGCAGTTTATCAAGCTTCTGAAACTGTTTCAGTGTATGCGGCCTACGGTGAAAATTTCCGTCCCTTGTCTGGCAGTGATGCCAACGGAAATGGGTTTGAGCCGAACCAATCGACGTCGGTAGAAGCTGGTGTGAAATTTACGCTCAACGATGGCGCTTTGTTTGGTACCGCGGCTATTTTCAAAGTTGAACAAGATAACATCTTAGTGGTGGATGACCCAGAAGCCTTTACCAGTGCAGCAATTGGTGAAGCTGAAAGTCAGGGTTTTGAAATTGATATCAATGGTGAGATTGCTGATGGTCTGAGCTTATGGGCCTCGTATACTTACGTTGATGCAAAGACTAAAAATGCCTTTTTTGATGCGAACTTTGGCTTTACCGTTGAAGCTGGCAGCTCTTTGTTGAACATTCCAGAGCAACAGTTGAGTGTGCAATTGGTCAAGTCAGGTGAAGTGTCAGGTAAACTGCTTGAATACGGCGGTGGCTTATTGCATGTTGGAGCTAGAAACGGTTTCTTTGGGACTGATTTCGAGCTGCCCAGCTACACCATTGCGCGTGCATTTGTAAACTATGAATTAACTGATGAAATCGCATTGCGGGCCGAAATCGATAACTTATTCGATGACACCTACTACACCAATTCATTTGCTGATGTATGGATACAACCTGGAACACCAAGAAGCTTCAGGATCTCAGCAACCTATCAGTTTTAAATCGGGTTTCTCTAAAAACCGAGGACCATTTGGTTCCCTTTGAAGAGCTGCGTGCACTATTGAGTGAACATTAACGTTTACTCACAGTGCTCGTGGTTTTCATCAACTTAATTAACCCCAATTCGGGATAAGCGAAGCCTCTCAGCACTGCTATTTTTGCGCCTATCGGCGTTGCGATTTCTAGTAATAGCCAGCTATTACGCACGAAAACGCGCCTTGATACCCGTAAAAATTTCAATGCTGACCCTCCATTAAACACTGCAAGTTTGAGTTAAATTTGGTATGTCATTGAAATATAGCGCATATTTAAATTCTATCGACCTGTCTTATCCCGAGTTGGGGTTAATTAAACCAACCGGGCCACAACAACCGCAATACCAACAATGGCTGCATGAGGGAGCATCACTGTGGGTGTCAATGCGCCTTTAATATAGCCGATAACTAAGCCAATAACTGAAGGACGATTTTCAAGCCAGTCGCTGTGTAATTGCATGGGTACACCATCATGACGTTTAATGGCAGCTTCTAATAATAACAAGCGGTCAGAAGTGCGACTTTGAAAGGTTTTCCAAATGGCGTCTAACATCCACATCACCAAGCATAATCCAACAATTACAAAGTCTAGTTTTTCATGAAAAATCACCAGACTACATATGGCGGCACTGCCTAACTTGATAACAAGAGAAAACTTTTCATAGCTATCATACTGATTTTGTAGGGTAATCCATTCTTGTTGTAGAGCATCTGTTATAGGTGAAGTCACGTTTATACTCGTTTAGTAGTTAGCAAGAGCTGTACGCTCTAGTATTGCAGACAACAAAAACGGCTGCAAACTGGCAGTGTTAACTCTTTAAAACTCAGCATAATTGTTCACCGCATACGTATTCATTGCTTGCTCATATAGTAGGCCCAAAGCGAATACACTACTCTTTTGTAAATAACTAAAAACAAGGGTTAATGTTTCATGGCCAATCATCTCAATGACACCACGCTTAGTCTGCCAAATAGCCTACTTTTTGGCTTAGTTTTGCTGTTGCTAGGGTGTAACCCTGCTCCACAGGAAACGCCCAAAGAAGTATCTGCGCAACACCAGTCTAGTGCATTTCGCTCGGTAATTGATGGTAAACCTCGCATGTTAACCCTGGATCTTGGTAGTGATGTCAAAGCTGCCTACGACACCAGTACTGGTACCTTGTACAAAGTATGGCAAGGCGAGCTTAGCCTAAGTGGCGCGGTGTTCGACACCAAACACGGTCCACAACCTGAATCCTCTGGCACCATGTTTTTAATCGACGAAACAGCACGTTGGGATAACAACTTAGCGCCAGTGCGCTACGCGGGCTATGAGTTTGACGCAAAACTCAATCACACGACTCTTTTATATCAAGCCAAAACAACCGCTTCATTAACAAACATCGAAGAACAAATTGCATACACATTGCAAGATGGGTCTATATTACTCACTCGGGAATTCTCGGTATCTGGGTTGGCCGATACACAGTCATTGTCTCTGTTAGATTTGCCTTATAACACCACGACTCAAGCAACAGGGGATGGTGAATTTGAGCAAGGTACGCTAACGCTGAAAAACGGCAAAACTGTATTGAAGAGTCAGTTGAAACCGCTGAAAATAGAAGCAGCAAGTGCTCCTCAAGAGGCGGTCCACCCAGGGCTTGCACTAATCAGTAACAGCGATTGCGCTGCCTGTCATAATCCAACTGAGCAAACTGTAGGGCCTTCTTATCAAGCCATTGCTGCTCGTTATGCTGGTACCGATGAAGAGCGACAACGACTCAGTCAAAAGATCATTAAAGGTGGTGCAGGACGTTGGGGGCAAATACCAATGACCCCTCATGCTGAGCTTAGTGAAGAAGACGCGTTAAGCATGCTCAACTATGTGTTTTCATTGCAGCCATTTAAAGACGTTGAACCAGGGGCTGTTGATTCACTGATGTTAGGTGTACCGGCTGTTTCGTTGAATCTGCAATCGGTTACGCCAGATCACACACAAAATAGCCCCGGCGCTTATGTTTATCTGTATGTGTTTGATCAACAAAACGGCCCCAGTATCGAAAATATTAAAGAGGGCACGCCGCAATTTGGTGGCCTTGCAGAACAAATACATTTGCCTAATGTAGATGCTTTTGGGCCGTTCCAAGAACAAATTGGCCTGCGTATCAATACACACCTGAATATCGAACAACCTCTCACTACCACATTGCGACTTATTAGTGATGACGGCTCTTATTTGTTTCTGAATACCGAGTTGATTATTGATAATGGCGGATATCATGCCAGTACTGCGGTTGATAAGGAAATAACACTCGACGCTGGTTTACATCCCATTGAGATCATCTTTATGCAAGGCGGAGGCGGGGCTTCTTTGTCGCTTCAATGGTTAAACCCTGAGTCAGGTAAATTTGAAGTGGTTCCCAGTTCTATGCTGCTAGCAACCCAAGAAGATGTCAAAGAGGTGGTGGAAGCCGGTGACAATATCGTTAAAACCATCGCTGGCGATAAATTCGAAGTAGCAGGCGTTCACCCCGCGTTTGATTTATACCAAGCAAGACCCGAAGGTTTTGAACCCATGGTGGGCGGCATCGACTTTTTAACCGATGGGCGCATGGTGGTGTCAACATGGGACAGTGAAGGTTCTATCTATCTTGTTAGTAACTATACTGATCCCAAAAATGTTGTGGTGAAACGCATCGCAAAAGGGTTAGCTGAGCCACTCGGTGTTAAGGTCGTGGATGGTGATATTTACGTGATGCAAAAGCAAGAGTTAACCCGACTGGTTGATCTTGATGGCGACGATATCATTGATCGCTATGAGATGGTTGCTAATACGTGGAGTGCCACTGATAACTTCCATGAATTTGCATTTGGACTGGAATATCAAGATGGTTATTTTTATGCCACCTTAGCGACCGCTATTTTACCCGGTGGTGCCAGTGCCAACCCACAAGCGCCCGATCGTGGAAAAGCGATGCGGATCAGTAAGGCTGATGGCCGTATCGAGTTTATTGCTCATGGCCTGCGCACGCCTAACGGTATAGGCCGTGGTGTCGATAATCAGTTATTTATCGCCGATAACCAAGGAGATTGGTTGCCAGCTAGCAAAATCGTCGAGTTAACCAAAGGGTCGTTTTATGGTTCTCGCTCCGTTGATTTTGATGGAACGGCTAATTTAGATGAAGTGTTACCTGTGGTGTGGTTGCCACAAAATGAAATTGGCAACTCGCCCAGCGAACCCGCTCCATTGAATGTGGGCCCTTATCAGAATCAAATGATCCATGGTGAAGTGACTCATGGAGGAATTAAACGGGTATTTGCAGAGCGAGTTAATGGACGTTTGCAGGGAGCTGTTTTCCGCTTCTCACAAGGGCTTGAAGCGGGTGTTAATCGGCTCGCTTGGGATGCCAACGGCGACCTTCTTGTCGGAGGGGTGGGGAACCCGGGTAACTGGAGTCATGCAGGCAGAGGCTGGTTTGGCTTGCAACGACTCAGTTACAACAATACATCAGTATTTGAAATGCTGTCGGTAAGTGCGCGCTCTGATGGCTTCGAAATCACCTTTACTGAGCCGTTGAAACAAGGTCAACATGTCACAGCCGACGATTTTGAAATTAGCCAATGGTACTACCTACCAACGGAAAAATACGGTGGTCCTAAACTGGATAAAACACCTTTAAAAGCTACCGCGTTTTCACTATCTGAAGACCGCACTAGGGCTCAATTTAAACTCGCTGGGTTAAAGGCAGGTCACGTGGTTTACTTTAGAATTGTCAATCCATTTGTCAGCGAAAACAATCACTCACTCTGGAGTACCGAAGCTTGGTATACATTAAATGCCTTGCCAAGCGACAAGCCTGTGGAAATAGAAGCTGATTATTCGGTTGCTAACAACCAATTGACCGAAGCTGAAAAAAGTAACGGCTGGCAGTTGTTGTTTGATGGTGAGTCGTTAGACGGCTTGCGCAACTACAACCAACAAACTTTGGGTAAGCGCTGGGTTGTTGATGAAGGCACGTTGCACTTTTTGGGTCGCGAAGAAAACGACCAAGGTTGGCAGTCTGTCCAAGGTGGGGATTTGGTATTAACACGTGAGCCCCTTGAAAACTATGAATTATACTTAGAGTGGAAGATCCAGAAAAACGGCAATAGCGGTATTATTTACAATGTCAAAGAAACCCCTGAACTTGAGTTCCCTTTTCTAAGTGGTCCCGAGTATCAAATACTCGACAATATGGGCCATCCAGATGGTCGTATTGAAAAGCACCGCGCTGGCGACAATTACGACCTAATTGAAACGGCATTTGTCACTGTGAATTCGCCAGGAAGTTGGAATAGAACACGTTTGGTGGTGAACAATGGTCATGTTGAACATTGGCTAAACGGCTACAAAGTGGTCGATATCGAAATGTTTACGCCTCAGTGGCAAAGCCTCATTGATCAAAGTAAATTCAAGGATTGGGCTGACTTTGCTAAGTCAGCTGGTGGTCATATTGTGTTGCAAGATCACGGCGACAAAGTGTGGTTTCGTAATATAAAACTAAAACCGCTAGGCGCTAAGTAACTTTAGTTATTAGCACCAAAAAAAACGGATCCAAAGGGAGCCGTTTTTGATAACAAAGATGCTATTTTTTAGTTTAGTCTTATTTGCGTCTTGCGCGAAGACCTAATAGGCCAAGACCTAACAATGCCAAGCTAGCTGGTTCTGGGATTTCACCGAAAAACTCTAACTCACCTAGTTGATGGGCTCCTGAACTCACAACTGAATATGCTTCATACCTGAAGATACTGTATGCCGTATTTTGCGCTGCGAAATCACCTAGGTCTGAAGAAAATTCAACTACTTGATAGCGCGCATTCCAGATGCTAGTACCATTATTGTCATATTCAAAAATGGTTGAATAGTTAGTTCCATCGTTTGAACCAAGAATTCGCCATTGGTCAGCATCACGGCCTGCAACATCGTTCGCTGATGACAATGTAAAGGCACTTAATACATATCGAGTGCTTCCAAAGTCTGCTTCTACCCAAACACTGTTTACGTTGTTGCTAGTTAAATCTTGCTCAGCAGTACCTGGACCATTACAACACCACTTACCATTTCTCGGTGAAAGAATGTTGTCAAATACATTAAAAGCACCTTCACCGCCGCCGAAAAATGCTTCATGGCTAGAGTTGAAAGTCGCGTTGTAGTTAGTGTTTGCATCTGCTGCACCATCGTTTTCAGGATCTGTTAGATCGCCACCGATAAGTGCATTTGTGCCCGTACCTAGTACAAGACTAGCTTGGGTTGATAAAGAAGTGAATGCCAAACCTGACATTAGAACTAAAGCGAAACTACGCAATTTCATAACTGCTCCTGAGTAATACATCCAGAAATCTGGAAACTTTATAAATGAAAATAACTTTGCTAACGATGTTTGTGCATTAATTGGGCCACTTTTAAAAAGTGTTTTTAAGCAGGGGGTTATGATGTTTTTTGGTGGCTGGTTAAACCAGTTTGTAAAAATAGCAGACAGATCGTAAAAATTTGTTGAAAGGGTTTTTCGGCGAAGCAAAAAAAACGGCTCCGTTAGGAGCCGTTACAATTTATCAAGCTCGACTAGCTAGTTACCCCAGATCTCGCTCACCAATTCAGGATGATCAACAAATGGATTACGGTTACCTTGATAAGGTTGCGCCGCATTATTGCGATTCACTTCTTTTTGGCTCACAGGATCTTGCTGATGCCAGCTTTTTAACATTGTTAAGAACCATGGCTCAAAGACTTGTGTACTGCTGCCATTTAACACAGCGTCAACAGACGATGTGTTGTTCTCCCAGCTGCCAATCACATTTTGGTAACGGGTTGCCATATAGAAATAAGCACGGGCAACATCCCCTTTGAACTCATCAATCGGCTCAAACACGGTACCAGAATAGCCTAAACCCGATTGAGCGGAACCTAAGCGTGAACCATTTTGAGAGGTATAAGTTGCACTGCCTACCTCACCGTATGGGAAGTTACTACGTACGGAATTTACTTTGCCATCAGTGGCAAATATATGGTGCACGTCTGAGTTCATTGGCTCAACTGTGCCACCGAACCAGCTTTTGGGAAATGAGTGCTCGCGGTTATAACAGCCACCTTCTCCTGAATAGTTGCCACATTGGTCACTGACAGCTGAATAAGTGTACGGGTCACTACTTGCTGGGCGCTCTGAGTAAATGTCCAAAATAGAACCATCATTTTCGTAATAGTTGTCTATTTCATTGGCACTATAAAAGCCCCAAAGCGCGCCATATCCCTGTGATGTGTGGGTTTTGATGATGTCATACAGAGCACTTTTTAATGCATAGCCACTCAAGCCATTTGCGCTGGCATAATAGCCTGTCAAACCAGAAGAACCACTTCCACCGCTGCCACCCAATGAGAAAGTCGTCGACTCGGTTGAGTTGAAGTTTCCGCCGTTGGCAACACTTGAACCACCCAAAACTAAATTGTATGAGCCACTGCCATATTGACAGCATATTCCATCGCCATAGGTGTCATTGATGGTAAAGGTGTAGTCGCCATCTGTAACGCACAGGTCTTCTTGGTAGGTTTGATTGCTGGCATAACCAGAACCTGAAGCAACCACGCCAGAACCGGAGCGGCTGAGACTCCAGCTCGTTTCGCTACCATAATTATCTGTGGTTAGGCTAAAGCTGCCGGAATTAGTTTGGCAACCTGTGCCACCGCCGCCAGCGCCAGTATTTGGCTGAAAGTCATCAACGTAAACGACTTCTGAGCCATCAAACCCTGATACATCATAAAACCGTATACCGACTTGGATACTTCCGTTGCCAGAGGCTGTGTAATTGTAGCTTATTTGCTGCCACTGATTGACGATGCTTTGATTTGAATAGACACGGTAACCATCTACGTACAATCTTGCTTTTACGTTTCCTTCGGTGTGATAAACCCAAACACTAAAGTCAATGTTTTGCCCAGCCGAGACACTGACGGATTGTCTGAAATCTGTTGATCCCTGCGAGCCAGTATTCACTGTAATCGCTGCGGAGCTATTGCCACTTTTCACTACACTGCTTGATTGACTAGTGCTTATGCCGCTATCAATCGTGGTCCAGCTATCTGGTGAGCCATTACTCCAGTTTTCGAATTCTCCATTTTCGATGTTCGCCAGTGTAAGGTTGCTGACAAATAAGGTACTCCATAACAACGTGTATAATTGTTTTTTCATTTTTTTTCTCGTTGATTGGTTTATTGCATGTTTTTGAATTGCCTTGGTATTTCATTAATCAGACTAAAAACTGATTATGTCGTTTTAATGACAACCGGCAAATTATCTGACCATGCGGTCAAAAATTAGTCAATAACAATTGGGTAAAAAATAAACTCTGAAGGCGTTATTAATGGAAGTGGTACTGAAACGTTTGTTTGCAGAAGCAAAAAGCGGCTTCATATTGAAGCCGCTTTTTAGTTTGTATCTATCTATTGCGTATAGCTGAGTCGTATAGGACTTATATACGGTCGTTCAAGACTGTTGCAATAGGTGAATCCATCAAGCCTTGCTCAGAAACCCATGCGCGAATTGTTAGGCCATCAGCTTCTGGAGCATTTAATTGGCTTTTAGGCATTTTTTTCACAAGCAGGCTACCTGCTTTTACTGCATTTGCTTTAAACGCGGTGCGAATTAAGCTTTCACCATTACAGCTAACACCTGTGTAATAATCTTGAAGTTTCAATTTGTAGTTAGTTTGAACCGTCTTCATTTTCTTGCGCAGTTCGCCTTTGTCATCTGCTTTTACGATAGTGCAGATGTTTTGAAGTGCTTCATTGACGTCGGCATGTGCCTGACCAGCTAAAACGAAAGATGCGGCTGCGATTACGATAGAAGTTTTAACTATTTTCAACATGGTTAGTTCCTCAATAAATGATAAAAATTTAATGCGCTGTGTTTTCGATGGAACGCATTAAACGTGAAAATGAGGCGTGGTGAAATAGCAGTGGAAATACAAAGGTATGCATGCGCATACGTACAAAAATCGTACAAACCCTTTCTTTTCAAAAACAAATCTGCCTATGCTAGCAGGGGGCAGACGTAACTGCTTGTTGTGGTTATAAAATATACAGCCGACGTTTTAGCATGTCGTTTAGCTATTTTGAGAGTGCGACTCTTATTGGTTTGTTTGTAAAAAAATTTATTTAAGACAATTCAGCGGCTAAAAACTCGTAGACAGTCTTAATACGTCGATTCATCTTTAATTCTCGATGGGCGACTAACCATATTTCACCCTCATAAGGGGGCTCTAAGGGAAGTACCTTTGCCAAGTATGCTTCTGCATCACCTGCCTCTTCAGCAAAAATACCGATACACAAACCTTGTTTAACTAGTTCCCAGTGAACGATTCGATTTGTACTGATAAATGGAAAGTTTTGTGAGGTGAGTTGAAGCCCCATTTGAGCAAGTCGCTGTATCATTTGATCTGACTTGTCAAAACCTACGAAGTTAGCGTTTTTCAATTCAGCAAGCTTGGTCGGATTGCCAATACTTGCGATATAGCCAGGCGTTGCATAATAGTTAGCGGTAACTGATTTAACTTTTCGGGCGATCAAGTCCCCTTGAGTTGGTCTAAATCCGCGTATAGCAATATCAGCTTCGTGTCTTTGTAGGTCGGTTTCTGAGTTGGAAGCAATAATCTCAATGTTGATACTTGGATGAATAGATCTGAGCTTTTTTATTATACTGGGTAATACAAATATTGACGCATCTTCTGTTGCACTAATACTGATATTACCCTCAATATTTTGTGATTTTCCTGAGGCAACTAAAGATAGCTGACTTGCTGCGTTCCCCATTGAGCGAGCAAACTCTACTAGCTCTAAACCATTTTCTGTCAATTTGAGGCCTCTACCTTCACGCAGAAATAACGCAACACCAAGCTCTTGCTCAAGTAGTGATACCTGCCTTCCTAAGGTGGGCTGACTGATATCCAATGCTCTTGCCGCCGCTGATAGCGAACCTTCTTCCGCGGTCACCAAAAAGGCTCGTACCCGATTCCAATCAAATTTAACCGTTCGCCAATCCATACAAA
>JAOMVH010000071.1 GCA_028356795.1 Aliiglaciecola sp.
GCAAACCATTCATACCTTGCATCAATAGCTCTTTGGCTTGTTGGCCCTGTTCGGTATCAAGGTACTGTTTTGCTTGTTCAACATACTGCATTATCATCTCGGGTTTGAGTCCTAGAGCCTCAAACTGCTTTTTCACATCGTTGACTGACTTAAGCGATTCACTGTATTCAGACGCTTTGTCTAACAATCCGCCTAATCCTCCTGATTCACCCAATTTGCTAACATCTGGGGCGGATTTAATTAGATCTCCAACTCCTGGTAAGGTTTCAGATAATTGGGCAAATTGTTCGTCTGAAATATTGCCTTTCACATAGTTAAACAAAGATCCTAAACCGCCGCTAGCTTGATCTGCGTTAACACCCAAGTTTTCCGATAGCATGCTAACCATATCAGTGGTATTGGGTGCAGCTTCTTGTGTTTCCTCTTCACCTATTCCAAGCATATTCTTAAGTGAATCGAACCAGCCTTCCGCGTGTGATTGCGCAGAAAAGGTGAGGGTAAAAATGGTAAGTAATAATGCAATGCGTTTCACGATCTCGTCCTTTCAAAGTGTGGGTAAATGAAATACTAGCTTGCGCCTGGTATCTCATCAAAATAGTTAATAAAATTCTTATCCAAAGAAAAAAGCACTGGGTTGAAACAGTTTTTCTACATCAGAGATAAACTTCTTATCAACCAAGAATAAAATAACATGGTCGTTTGCTTCGATCATCGTAGTACTGTGTGCAATGATCACTTCTTCTTGTCGAACAATAGCACCGATTGTGGTGCCTGGCGGCAACTTAATCTCTTCGATTCGCTTGCCAATTACTTTAGACGTATTCTCATCACCATGAGCAATTGCTTCAATAGCCTCAGCAGCACCTCTTCGCAGTGAATAAACATTAACGATATCACCACGACGTATATGGGTTAACAATGCAGAAATTGTAGCTTGTTGTGGAGAAAATGCGATATCGATCTCGCCTCCTTGCACTAAATCTACATAGGCACTGCGCTGAATCAGTACCATAGCTTTTTGGGCTCCCAATCGCTTCGCCAGCATCGCTGACATGATGTTTGCTTCATCGTCGTTAGTAACAGCGATGAAGGCATCCACTTGTTTGACATTTTCTTCGGTCAGCAGTTCGTGATCCGAAGCATCACCACAAAAAACAATGGTTTTGTCTAAATGAGCCGACAAAAATTTGGCTCTATCTTGGGAATATTCAATCAGCTTCACATTGTGGTTGTGCTCCAGCCGTTTAGCTAATCCTGCACCAATTAAACCACCACCTGCAATCATGATGCGTTTATAACTCGACTCTAGTTTTTGCAGCTCGCTCATTACCGCACGGATATGTTTAGTTGCGGCAATAAAAAATACTTCGTCGTCCGCTTCTATTACGGTGGAACCTAAGGGTCGAATAGGGCGACCACGTCGATATATAGCCGCCACTCGAGTATCAACATTTGGCATATGCTCGCGCAATGTCGACAAGGCATGACCAACTAGTAAGCCGCCATAATAGGCCTTTACAGCAACCAAACTTGCTTTTCCGTCTGCGAACTCAACGACCTGAAGAGCACCTGGGTAATCAATAAGTCGCTTAATGGCTTTAGTTACCAGTTGTTCTGGCGCTATGAGGTGATCAACTGGAATATCTTTGTGATGGAACAGGTTTTCTTGATAAATAATGTATTGTTCAGAGCGCACTCGCGCTATTTTGGTGGGCGTTTTGAACAAGGTATAGGCAACTTGGCAGGCCATCATATTGCTTTCATCGCTATTGGTAACCGCAATCAGCATGTCGGCATCTTCAGCACCTGCTTTTTCGAGAACATCAGGGTGAGAGCCAACGCCGTGCACAACTTGCAGGTCAAGTCGATCTTGCAATGAGCGCAGTGTGTCTAAGTCGGAATCGATAACGGTGATTTCGTTTTTTTCACCAACGAGGTTTTCTGCGAGTGTACCGCCGACTTGCCCAGCGCCAAGGATAATGATTTTCATTATTTATCAGTGTAATTTACTTTGCTTATTAAGACTTTAGCAGTCTGGCATAATAGAAACCATCCATTTGTTGTTCACCAGGCAGAATTTGTCTACCTGGGGAAGAGGATGTTTCAGATGAATCCATAGCCAATAGACTTGCATCGGGTTGTTGCTTTAAAAAGTTAGCTATTTGTTGTTGGTTCTCACATGGCAATATTGAACAGGTCGCATACAACATGGTGCCCCCGGGCTTTAGGGTTTTCCACATGTTACTTAATATACGTTGTTGTAATTCCACCAATACATCTATATCCGCGCTCTTGCGCAGCCATTTGATATCTGGGTGCCGTCTTATCACCCCGGTCGCTGAGCATGGAGCGTCAAGTAAAATTCGATCGTAATATTCGCCATCCCACCAGTTTTCTATATCTGATGCATCAGCGGCGATTAGCGTCGCTGATAGTTTCAGGCGCTCGAGATTCTCCTGTACTCTTTCCAGACGTTTCTCGTCTACGTCTAATGCTATACATTCTTTTAATTGCGGTTGACGCTCTAGAATATGACAGGTTTTTCCACCTGGCGCCGCGCAACAATCTAGTATTCGTTCATTGGCTTGTGCATCTAGGTATTTCGCCGCAAGCTGCGCAGCACCATCTTGCACGGCAAACCAACCATCGTCATAGCCAGGTAGCGTGGTAATATCGAGGCTTTTTTCTAACACAATGGCATCATCATGTGAATCACTCAATTGGAACGAAATACCTTTTTCCAAAAGCGCTTTTTGGAAATCTTCGGAGCAGGTTTGTAACTGATTGACCCTTAGCCAAATCGGCGGGCGTTGATTCATTGCATCACTTAGCTGATCTATTTGGCTGGGATATGCCTTGCTGAGTCGTTTGAATAACCACTTTGGCAGTCCCGATTTGACTTGTGGATCTTCAATAGGGGTATCAGCTAAAGATTGACGAAGAAAGTTGCGCAGCAAAGCATTGACCAAGCCCTTTAGTGGTTCGGCTTTTAATACACGTGTTGCAGCGACTGTTTCAGAAACTGCCGCATGAGTAGAAACTCGACTAAAAGCCAGTTGATAAAAACCAAGCATGATAAGGTGTTCAACAACCTTGTGTTTGTTTCGCAATGGTTTGTCAAGTAAGGCCCTAAGCCAGTGTTGTAAAATCGGAAGCTGACGCAAAACGCCAAATACCATCTCCTGAAGCCAGGCTTTATCTTTATCTGAATACCCTGCCTGAATACTGGGTAAGCACTCTCGAGATGATTTGCCTTGCTCAAGAATTTGAAACAAACAATTTGCGGCATCAGCACGCAGCGTTTTACTACTTTTTGCATTTGACTCGTTGTTACTCACGACAAAGTGCTACCCACTTCAAACCAAGACTTTCTGGCGTTTAGTATATCTACCACTGGCATGGCTTTTTTTCCGGGTACTTGGATTTTAGTTAACAGCAGAGCATCTGTCGCCGTTTGTATTAAAATTCCCTGTTTATCCGCTTTCAAAATCGTTCCAGGTTGACTGGTAGAGACATGTTTAATCACTTCGGCAGACCAAACTTTGATCGCTATCGAACCTTGCTCAGAATCCACTTCGAAAAAAGCAGTGGGCCACGGGTTGAATGCTCGTATGTTGCGTTCTAGTTGTTCAGCATCGATTTGCCAGCTAATTCTTGCTTCTTCTTTACTGAGCTTTTGCGCGTAATTCGCTAATTTATCATCCTGAATTTCGGGTTCAAGTTGATGAATATCTTTTAGACAAGCCAATAGAGCTTGAGGTCCTACGCTGGCTAATTTTTCATAGAGGGTTGCACTGGTATCATCAGGTTGAATATCGATGCTCTGTTTATACAAGATTGCACCGGTATCAAGTCCTTTGTCCATCTGCATAATGGTCACGCCAGTTTGCTTATCACCCGCCCAAATAGCTCGTTGAATTGGCGCTGCGCCGCGCCAACGGGGCAACAAAGAACCATGTACGTTCAAACAGCCTAGCTTGGGAGTATCGAGTATCTTTTGCGGTAAGATGAGTCCGTAGGCGACCACTATCATCACATCAGCATTGAGGCTTGCAAGTTGTTCTTGAGCTTCTTCTGACTTGAGCGTTTGTGGCTGAAACACCGCTATTTTTTCGGCTAGTGCGACATTCTTGACGGCACTGGCTTGCAGTTTTTTACCGCGACCGGCGGGTCTGTCGGGTTGGCTGTAAATGGCAACAACATCATGTTCAGACTCTATCAATGCGATAAGGTGTTGAGCTGCAAAGTCAGGCGTGCCTGCAAAAACAATTCTAAGGGGAGTCGACAAGGGTGTTCCTTATTTACTGGGATGCACGAGCAGCAAGGCGTGCTTCTTTTTCTAATTTGGCGCGTATTCGTTGACGCTTGAGCGGCGATAAGTAATCAACAAATAGTTTGCCTTTCAAATGGTCTAGTTCATGTTGAATACAGATCGCTAACAACCCATCTGCTTCTAATGAGTATTCTTTGCCTGTTTCATCTAAGGCTTTGACGACAATATGTTCGGCACGTTTTACTTTTGCGTAGTTGTTGGGGACAGAAAGACACCCTTCTTCGCTGATGGTTTTGCCGTCCATATGGGTAATTTCTGGATTAATAAACACTCTGGGCGTGTCTTGATTTTCTGACACATCCATTACCACGACACGCTTATGCACGTTAACCTGTGTAGCGGCAAGGCCGATACCATTTTCGTCGCGCATGGTTTCGAACATGTCTTTGACTAGTTGTTTTATATCAGAATCTATCTGCTCAACAGGTTTGGCAACTGTTCGAAGGCGTTCGTCTGGAAATCTCAATACATTTAATATGGCCATTTTGTTCTTCATTTACACTATACTGACTGAGCGACTATTTTTTGCAAAACTGTACTCAAGGTCAGTATTAATTACTATACGGTTCAATAAAATACGCTATTGAATGAAATGAGGCTCTATTCTAGCCTAAATAGATATAAAGTTCGATCAAGCTTTATCAAGAGTAGGTCGATACAAATACACATTATGCGGCGTAAAGAGGAAGGCATGGGCAAAACGTTAGTTAAATTTTTGGTGATATTGGTGTTTGTGCCTTTGATCACGCTTGCTGATGTGATCAACATTAAATCGTCGGCTCCTGAATTATATGTGGTCAAAAAGGGCGATACATTATGGGATATTTCCAGCATGTATTTAGATAAACCCTGGTTATGGCCCGAGTTATGGCGAAACAACGTACATATTTCTAATCCCCACCTGATATATCCTGGTGACGAACTCAGGCTTCGTTACAACGAAAAAGGCGAACCAGTTTTGGATGTTGGTCGTGAAACACCCAAAGTCCAAATAAAACTATCTCCTGAAGGGCGCAAAGAAGTGAAGTCTGCGTTACCTATCCCCGTTTTGCCTTGGACGGTAATCCAACCTTATATCGAAAATAGCCAAATTATGAATGAAGCAAATTACCAACGCCTTCCTCATTTATTAGGAAATCAAGACGGTGCTGTGCGATTTGCATCGGGCGATTTAGTGTTGGCAAGAGCCACTCGAAGAACGCCAGAGCAATACAATGTGATCCGCAAACAAAATGAAATACGTGATCCCTACGACAACTTACTCGGCTTTCAAATACGTCATGTGGCTGATGCAACTCCGCTAGAGAGCAAGGTAGAAGGGCAGCATTTAGTCGAAGTGCAAGATGCAAACTTCGAGGCTAAGCGAGGCGATAAGCTACTCCCCCATAAGCAGACAAAACTTGAAGATATGCAGCTTCGCGCCGCCACACGCCAAAAGGGAAATATTGTTAGTAGTTTGGAGCAGCATCAATTATTGGGCAAATATAATGTGGTGATTGTTGATTTGGGGCAGCGAGAGGTAAAGCCTGGCACTGTAATGGGCATCTATTTGCAAGGACCTAAAATCTACGATAGTGAAGAGCCTAAATATGATAAAGAAAACAATTTTGTACGTAGCGCCTTTGACGGTGCTGATGAAGTGCAGCAGCCAGCTCTGAAAATTGGTGAGGTGGTTATTTTCAAAGTGTTTGAGAAAGCGAGTTATGCACTTATAACACGATCTACAAAGGTAATTAGAAACGGAGCAATCGTTGCTCGACCTTAACATCTGATAGTACACATATTGAAAGGATTGCTTATGGCACAGGAAGTGCAAAAGTCTCTCAATTTCACCCATACCTTTGCATCGGGTGATTCAGCACCGAATTTATCTGAAGAGCAGCTACTAACCAAGTGGCTTGTTTTAGACGGCATACCAAAATTTGGCGCACAAACGCTGGTCTCCTTGACTCAAAGTATTCAATGCTCACCTTTATCATTACTGACCTTCAGTCATTCTCAGTTAAAAAGTATCGGTTTTTCCCCAGACCAGATAACCGCAATTTTGTCGCCAGACCATCAGAAAATTGAGCGTCAACTAATGTGGTGCGCTGCGTCTAATGAGCACTTTGCTATTTATCCGGGACACCCAAAATATCCAAAACTGTTGAGCGAGATAGCTCGGCCGCCATTTATTTTATTTGGAATTGGAAACCAAGCGCTCCTTAACGCTCCCCAATTGGCCATTGTGGGTAGTCGCCGCCCCTCCCATTATGGTCGTCAGCAGGCCGTCGAATTCGCCCAACATATTGCGACAAGCGGGTTTTGTATTACCAGTGGCTTGGCGGCCGGTATTGATGCTTGTGCCCACCAAGGCGCATTGAACGTTGGCGGCTCAACTATTGCTGTATTGGGAAACGGCTTAAAACACATATACCCTAAAAGGCATCAACAACTTGCTCGTTCAATTGTCGACAATGATGGACTGATATTGTCTGAATTTCATGTTGATGCTGCCCCCAAGGCCCATCACTTTCCTAGACGGAATAGGTTAGTGAGCGGATTGTGCTGTGGTGTGCTGGTGGTTGAAGCGGCGATTAAAAGTGGTTCGCTCATCACCGCAAAATATGCACTAGAACAAAATCGAGAAGTCATGGCTATCCCCGGTAGCTTGCTCAATCCGTTAAGCGAAGGAGGACATCACTTGATCAAGCAGGGGGCTAAACTCGTAACAGATATTAACGATATATTAGAAGAATTTCAGAACGTTAGTTCTTGCAACACATCAACGGTATGCAAAAAGATACAAAAAAGTCCGAGTGAAAGCTTGGCAACTGACAAATTGTTAGATAGTGTAGGTCATGACGTTACTGCGTTAGACGTCATTATACAGCGCAGCAAGCTGCCGATAAATGATGTATTGGTGCAATTATTAGAATATGAGTTGCGTGGTTCAGTAGCCTCAGTACCTGGGGGTTACGTCAAATTGAGGGGGAAATAAAAATGTTCGATATCCTCATGTATCTATTTGAAAATTTCATTCATAGTGAGACGGAGATCCGCGTCGACCAAGATGAGTTGACCGATGAGCTAATTCGCGCTGGTTTCCATCATGATGAAATATATAAAGCGCTATCTTGGTTAGAGAAATTAGCGGCTTTGCAAGAAACGGACATCAACCCTTATCTCGTTAAGTCTAGTGGTGCACTGGTTAACCGGATCTATACCCATGAAGAAGAAGTACGTTTAGACGTGCAATGTCGTGGGTTCTTGATGTTTCTTGAACAAATCAATGTGCTCGACTCATCGACTCGGGAAATGGTCGTTGATCGCGTCATGGAAATCGACTCAAAAGAGTTTTGCCTTGAAGACCTTAAATGGGTCGTTCTCATGGTGCTATTTAACGTGCCAGGTAAAGAGAATGCCTATGCTCAAATGGAAGATCTGTTGTTTGAAGAGCCTGAGGGGCCTTTGCACTGAGTCGATTTTTGCATACATAGTGTTTGCGTCTATCGAACACTCAAAAGAGGTTAGGTAGACGTCCTATGTCTAAAATTGATCATTCTTTATTTGATGCCAATGAGCATGCTCTGGATGGAAATTTCGGGGTGTGCCCAGAGTGTGATGCTAAATTACAGGTGCGGCGCAGCAAGTCTGGCGCTTTTTTGGGGTGTTCCCGCTACCCATCTTGCGACTTTGCAAAACCACTGCATGACAATCAAACCCAGCAACTCAAACAAATTGACGGTTCAATCTGCCCTGATTGTAAAAAGCCGCTTGCGATTAAGAAAGGACGGTATGGCCTTTTCATTGGTTGCACCGGCTACCCCGAATGTCATCACATCGAAGCGGTTAAGCAACAAGATGACACTCATATAACTTGTCCCTCATGCAAATCCGGTCGACTCATTAAGCGGTCTAATAAATTTGGTAAGTCGTTTTATGCTTGTGATCAATTTCCAAAATGCAAATATGCATTGAATCACCCTCCTAAATCAGTAAGCTGCCCCAAGTGTCAATGGCCGGTTATGCTGGAGCGAAACTTTGATAGCGGTAAAGCGCTACAATGTCCTCAGAAAAGTTGTGCCACACGCATCGAAATTGACGAATAGATAGCACCACGGTTCTTTATCTTTTACAGATGTTTTACACTCTGGTTAGAGATGATTCCATTTTCGACGAATTGATATTTTTTGATTTATGACAAATCAAACTTTTAGATTAACCACTGCAAATCAAATAGGTTAGTAGCACGAGTAGGCTTCGCGATGATTAAAAACGGTAAACCGGATATTCAGCTGGTAAAACGATATCTATTGAAACTTCAAGATGATATCTGTCATACATTGGAGTTGGCTGACGGGAAAGGACAGTTTAAAGAGGACAATTGGCAAAGAGAAGAGGGGGGTGGTGGCCGAACCCGTGTGATTACTCAAGGCAATGTAATCGAGCAGGGCGGAGTTAATTTTTCACACGTCTTTGGCACTCAATTACCTGCGTCTGCTACAGCGGCTAGGCCTGAGTTAGTGGGGCGTGGCTTCGAAGCCATGGGCGTATCATTGGTTATTCATCCTAAAAACCCTTACATTCCAACTTCCCACGCCAATGTACGATTCTTCTTAGCAGAGAAAGAAGGCGAAGATCCTGTTTGGTGGTTTGGTGGAGGGTTCGACTTAACCCCTTTTTACCCATTTTTAGAGGATGTTCAACATTGGCACCATGTTGCAAATAATCTGTGTGAGCCATTCGGCAGTGAGGCTTACCCGAAATACAAAAAATGGTGTGATGACTATTTTTACTTAAAGCATAGGAATGAAACACGTGGCGTGGGTGGATTATTTTTTGATGATCTGAATGAACTTGGCTTTGAGCGATCTTTTGAATTCATGCAGTCAGTAGGTAATGGTTACCTGGATGCCTACATTCCTATCGTTGAGCGTCGCAAAGATACCACATACGGTGAACGAGAAAGGCAATTTCAACTGTATCGCCGTGGTAGGTATGTGGAATTTAATCTTGTGTTTGACCGAGGTACCCTATTTGGATTGCAAACAGGGGGTCGAACGGAATCTATTTTAATGTCTATGCCGCCTCTTGCTAGATGGGAATACAACTATCAAGCACAATCCAATACGCCAGAATCTAGATTGACGGAGGAGTTTTTAAAACCTCGAGATTGGTTAAAGGTTAATTCAAAAGAAACGGATGAAGGCTAAAACAAGGCTATGACAGACAAATATGCGGTCTTTGGCAACCCTATTGAACAGAGCAAGTCGCCTGAAATTCACCATGCATTTGCTCAACAAACCCAACAAAGTATCTCTTATGAGAAGGTTTTAGGCCAAGTAGGAAATTTTTCAGCCAGTTTGGATGCCTTTTTTGCTGATGATAACGCAAAGGGGTGCAATGTTACTGTTCCTTTTAAACAGGATGCTGCTAAATGGGTGACCCAGTTATCACCGTTAGCTAAAGCGGCCGGTGCAGCAAATACAATTATTCGTCTCGAAAACGGGGACTTTCGAGGAGATACCACTGATGGACAGGGGTTAATTGTTGATCTATTGGATCAAGACTATAAATTCTCTAATTCAAAGATCTTGTTAATCGGTGCTGGTGGAGCTTCAAGAGGGGTCGTGCTTCCACTTTTGCAGCAGGGTGTTGCAGCGGTTGATATCGTAAATCGAACGGCAACAAAAGCACATGAAATAGAGCATATGTTCGAAGATGCAAAGGTCACAGGATTTGGATTTGATGAATTGAACGAGCAAAGACAGGAATATGATCTCATCGTCAACTGCACTTCTGCTAGTTTGAGCGGTGATTTGCCCCAACTATCTGAGAACGTTTTATGTAAGGCTAAGTTTGTTTACGATATGGTTTATCAGGCCACGCAAACTGTGTTTATCGAAAAAGCACAGGCGTTGGGCGTGGCTAAAACTAGTGATGGTTTAGGTATGCTAGTTGGTCAAGCAGCGTATAGCTTCTATTTGTGGCGCAATGTGATGCCAAAATTAGCACCTGTTCTAACCATGTTGAGGGCTAAATTATAAATCAGCAGATTCAAATCCTAGATGGTTATGAATACAACCGTGACGTTCAAGGTATTAAAATTGTCGCCATGTGTTCGGGACTATTAATTGATTGTGTAATTGCTGGTATCAGCGAAAGCGATGCGCCAACTTATTATCAACAGAATCAGTTTGATATTGAAGAGTATTTGATTGAACAGATCGAAAATGAAGCATGGGATGAAAGTGGCGCGATCAAGGTCGCGCACTCCGTTATACGCTAGAGAACAACAAACCCTAGTTAGATTCTTCTAGGTATTCGTTTTTAGTCACTAAATAATTATCTGCAGATATTTTCAGGAAAGCCATTTCATCGTCATTGAGCCTCCTTGCTTGTTTGGCAGGGCTTCCGACATACAAATAACCACTCTTTAGTACTTTATGAGGAGGTACAAGACATCCGGCTCCGACAAATACATCATCTTCTACAATTGCACCATCCATAATAATGGCACCCATGCCCACAAGTATTCGGCTCCCTAGGGTGCAACCATGCAACATACACTTATGTCCGATGGTAACGTCATCGCCAATTACAAGGGGGTATCCTTCGGGGTTTGCTTTACTACTTCTAGTGACATGTAATACGGTGGCATCTTGTATATTGGTTCTAGTCCCGATACGCATGGTGTTTACATCGCCCCTCGCAGCAACCAATGGCCAAATACTAACATCATCGCCACATTTTATATCACCAATCCAAACTGCCGTTTCGTCTATATAGCAGTCTTTCCCAAATTCAGGCGCAATACCTTTAAATGACCTAATCGCCATAGTCGTTTCAATCCAAGTTATTATATATAAAGTAAATATACCGCCTCATTG
>JAOMVH010000072.1 GCA_028356795.1 Aliiglaciecola sp.
CGGTGATGGTGATCTCTCTTTTTCCGCATGTCTTGCAGAATCGTTAGATAAAGATATGTTAGTGGCCAGCACATTGGACAATAAGGAAACAATCTATAACAAGTATTCAATCAACGCAGTGGATCAACTTGAGCACAAAGGTGTTGCGATTAAATTTGGTCTCGATATCTGCGACTCAACTTCATTTGACCCGACGTTGAAACATGACTTTGATGTCATTATTTTTCAATTTCCACTAATTCCAACCCACAAAGACTTGTTAGACTATAAACAGGCAAGTAGGTGGGGAGGAAATGTCTTAAATCGTCGCTTGTTATGGCATTTTTTACATCACGCTTTTAGTTACTTTTTGTCTCCCCGCGGACGGCAACTCGCAATGATCACATCCAAAGACGTTAAACCCTACTCACACTGGAATATTGAGAACCTTTATCAATCATCAAATTACAAGTTTTTGGGCTATCAGAACTTCGATATTGATGAGTTTACCGGTTATCGATTGCGTAATGTAGATAGAGACAAAGAAGTAAAGAATACCGCTTCAAAAACCTATCTTTGGGGAGCCAATATCCCTTCTGAGTTTACTGGTGTATTGCCATCTCCAAAGCACAAACAAAATTACTGTTGCCTTTGCGGCAAAGGGCCGTTTAACGATGAGAGTGATCGCCTTGCACATCAAAACTCACGAGGTCATAAACGATTGCAGCACTATGAAGAAGCGTGGCGAAGTGCGATAAAAAAAGGCCTACTCAATGAATAGGCCGTTTATTTTGAACTCTTCAATTAACTAAAAGTCGTTTATTTCAACACTGTTGCTATTGAAGCTAAAGCGATTCACCTTTCCACATTGAGCAAAATGATTGTTAGACGGGTAAGGAGTATTTGCTTGTTGAATGTCAGATTCCCAACCTTGACCATTTTTCACAAACGCCTTGAGCTCAAACCAACCATTAACGGTTTTGCTGCAATCCATTTGCACATCTAGCATCCAATGGTGAGGGCCCCAAATGTTTAATGGTTCTTCACCATAGCCGTCAACCGCTACTGTGCGCTTGGTTCCCCATGCGGCTGGCCAGTTGTTGGTAGTCTAGTCCATGGCAGTGCCCTCAGCTTGGTTACTTTGACCGCTTTCAATACCATACCAATCTAAGAAGTTATCGTTAGATTTCCAAGGTGCAGTAGTGGTATTGAGAGAGTTATTGTGGCTAATTGGCATGGCACAGACATAATTGCTTGCTGTGCAGCTTAGGCCCAAGTTACTGGCTGCATAGGCGTGATCCAGGCCGCCTCTTACGAACATGTCCTGACCACTGCTGGTTTGCGCTTCGATAAATATCACGGTTCTTTGAATATCTGCAATCGGACCATTTTCAATTTTGGCATTTTTATGAATAGCTATTGCGTCCCAAGCGCCAACATTGAGACTAACGGAGCCGTTCGCAGCAACTGTGACAGTCGAACCTGAGCAACTTTGTTTGTCTGTACTGAGTTCGCCATTTAACACGTTACAGTATGTGCCTTGCGCCATTGATGTATTGATAGAGGTATTTAAATTGTATTGCTCTTTGTTGATGGCCACAAATCCACTGCTACCACGTCCAAAAGCGATTTGATTGGCGCCATTGTCCCACCAATCGGTCACGATAAAGTTGTCAGAGGTATTGTTGCGGAAGTCCATTGCGCCAGCAATGTATGACCAGCGGTGTTCACATTTCCAATTTGACCCGAAACATTCCAAATTGCCGTTGTTGTGAACCGGTATACTTGGGGCGCCGGCATCAGTATCACCGTGAAAATCATAACTACTCATCACTTTGGGGTAACCATAGGGGTAGGCCAGCATAAAGGTGTTCGCTAAGTCGTATAAACGGCCATCTTCAAAGGTGATCACATTCCCACCGCCACCATGGCCCCGCTGGTTATCATGGTTGTCTACAAATACCACGGCCAGATAGCTCGGCATGAAGCCCCAACCTTCGCCAAAATTACTTAGCCACGACAAGTTGCCATTTCTAAAGGTATTGCCAATCTCAACACTGTAATTGAATTCAGTGACCAGGCCGTTTCCAAAATATTCATTGGCGCCAACGGCTTCACCACCTTGATCAATAACTTCTTGAAATACCGAGGGGTTACCATTGACCTTGGATAGCACTGATGCAATATCGCCAGCGGGCATGTGCTTTGAGGCATCTAAACGAAAGCCAGCAACGCCAATATTGGTCAGGTCATTCAAATAGGCTGCTAAGGTATCTTGCACGTAAGGTGCATCGGTATCTAAATCGGCTAAGCCAACCAGCTCGCAGTTTTGCACTTGCCAGCGATTACCATAGTCATTGATAGCACAAGAGCTATGAAAATCTTGCGGTGAATAAATTGGAAATTGTTTATTGCCAAAGTTACTGCCGGCTGTGCCCGTGCCACTGCCTGCTGCCATGTGATTGATAACAGCATCAACATAGATATCGACGCCGACATTTTTGCAGCGATTTACCATATCAATAAATTCGCCACGACTTCCTCCGCGACTTTGCAGTACATAACTGACCGGCTGATAGCGCGCCCACCATTGGGACACAGAGATATGTTCATTAGGAGGACTCACTTGAACGGCAGCATAACCCTTGGGTCCTAGAAAAGTTTCGCATTCAGTGGCGATATCTTGCCAATTCCATTCAAACAGATGAACAAACGTAGAAGGGGCTGCTTCTGCGCTAGAAGCAAATGAGGCCGCAGCAATGACGCTTGCCGCCATCATAGTGTGTGTGGTTTTTAACATGTTACTGTCCCGTGTATTCGGAGTAACATCTAATCAGTATAACAATCCTAACAGACACAATTAGCAATACGGTATGGTGGCGCATTGCTTATCCTTATGATTAGTATGAGTTTTTCCGAAATTAATTATTAAGAAATATTTTTCAAAGCAATTTAATTAACATTAATTAAACGCGGCATTAACATACAGGCGAGAAAAATAATTACCAATATGAATACGTATGTAGCGGTAAAAATTTTTCGTTTAACTTAACGTTATGTATAGCTATTCATTCGATCAATTCGAAATGGCGAGGTTTGTTTTGTAGAATCGCTGATTATTTTTTGGGTTTCTGGCTATGACTAACTCTGATGAGAAATTAAAAATGCTTGCACAGCAGGCATATTTTCCAAGCAATAAACAATTACAAGCTGAGCGAATGCATGCGAAGCAAGTTTGTCACCAATTTAATCAGCTCGCTCCCAGTGAATACAAACAAGGCATGCGCTTGTTAAAAGGATTGTTTGGCGAATGCAAAAACTTTTGGATTGAACCGCAATTTTACTGCGACTATGGTTATAACATTTCCGCGGGTAAAAACTTCTATGCAAACCATGGATGCGTCATCTTAGATGCTGCTCCCGTGACGTTTGGGGATGATGTGCTGCTGGCACCTGGGGTGCTTATTTCAACAGCTACCCATCCTTTGGATGCCGAGCTACGAAAAAAAGGCATTGAAACTGCTCACCCAATCACCCTTGGAGACAATGTTTGGGTTGGGATGGGAGCCAAAATATTACCCGGTGTGACAATTGGTCATAATGCCGTTATTGGTGCGGGTGCAGTGGTTAACAAAAACGTCGCAGAAAATATGGTGGTGGCGGGTGTGCCTGCTGTGGCAATTAAGTCTGTTTAGTTATCAAACTAGGATTTTTAATGAAATATGTACTCAGTGAACAAAACAATAGTGTACTCAAACTCACGATTGATCGAGTTGCACAAAAAAATGCAATCAATGCTCAAATGTATGGATTTTTGGCGGATGAACTGGAAAGAGCTAACGCTGACGAGCAAATCCACAGTGTTTTGATCTCCGCTGCTGGTGATATCTTCACTGCCGGTAATGACTTACAAGATTTTTTGAACCCGCCCAAAGGTGATGAACTGCCTGCTGTACGGTTTTTATATGCCCTTGCGAAGAGTGACAAACCCCTTGTCGCTGCAGTCAATGGCCCGGCAATAGGTATAGGCCTTACACTACTATTACACTGTGATATCGCTATATGTGCTGATTCTGCCTCGTTTGTTGCGCCATTTGCTAAGCTAGGGCTAGTTCCTGAAGCGGCCTCTTCATTATTGTTACCCCGTATTGTTGGACGCTCGATGGCAAACGATATCTTATTGTCGGGAAGAACATTAAATGCCCAAGAAGCCTTGCAATGTGGCTTGGTGTCCCGTGTGGTTGATTTGAAAGACCTTGCTAAAGAGGCGCAAGCACTCGTCGAGACTCTTGCCAATATGCCCCAGCAGGCGATGGGAAAAAGCAAAGCACTAATTAATCGAGATGCTCGACAGGAAATACTGGATAAAATGCAACAAGAGTTTATTGATTTTGATGCGCAGCTAGCGTCTGATGAGTTCAAACGAGCCGTTGCACCTTTGCTCAAACCCAAAACAGCGTAACCACTTGGCGATTTTTTGCCAATAATTTGCTATCAATGTTTTGATAGGCTTTGCCCAATAGCAAAGCCTATGGCAAACTAGTTTCGTCTTTCCAAACAATAACAAAAACATGGAGTTTCTATGACTTCTCAGTCGTCTTGGACTATGCGTGCACTGGATAAAGTCGAACGCGTGGGGAACAAACTACCTGATCCAGCAATTATTTTTGCGTTCTGCTTATTTGTCGTCTGGATCTTGTCTGCTTTATTATCTAATTTCACCTTTTCTGCGATTGACCCAAGAAGCGGTGAGGCGGTTGTCGTTAACAACCTACTCACTGGTGATAGCTTGGCTGACTTCTTATCTCGCATGGTTAAAATCTTCACTGGTTTTGCCCCTCTTGGCGTTGTTTTGGTTGCCATGTTAGGCGTCGGTGTGGCAGAGCACTCTGGTTTTATCAGTGCGGGCTTAAAACGCATGTTAGACCGAACACCTAAGTCAATGCTTACGCCAATGGTTGTGCTTGTTGCCATTGTCAGTCACACGGCAACTGATGCTGGTTACGTGTTGGTTATCCCGCTAGCGGGTGTGATATTTTATGCAATGGGCCGTCACCCATTAGCGGGTATTGCAGCTGCGTTTGCCGGCGTAAGTGGTGGTTTTTGTGCTAACTTTATTCCATCTGCCATCGATCCTCTGTTGCAAAGCTTTACTCAAAGCGCGGCACAGATTATTGATCCTGACATTCAAATTAACCCTTTGAACAATTGGTTTTTTAATTCGGCTTCGACACTGTTAATTGTCAGTATCGGTTGGTACTTAACAGATAAAGTGATTGAGCCAAGATTGAAAGACGTCGAGGTAGATGGCGATCCTGAAGAAATTCCTAAATTCGATGAGTTGACAGACAAACAATCGAAAGCGTTACGTTATGCCTCATTAACCATGCTTGCGGGTATTATCGGGTTAGTTGCGCTACTTGTGCCCGAGTCTTCTCCGATGCGAGCACCTGATGGGCAGTTGACCTCGTTTGCGGCGCCGGTAATGCAATCTATCGTACCGTTAATCTTTTTATTGTTTCTACTTCCTGGAATTGTTTTTGGCTTTATGTCAGGTTCGTTTAAAAGTACCAAAGACATGATAGATTCTATGACCAAAGCAATGCAGGGAATGAGTTATTACATTGTAATGGCATTCTTTTGTGCACTTTTTATTGATGCATTCGGGAAATCTAACTTGGGCGCATTACTGGCTATTGAGGGGGCAGAAACCCTTAAAGCGCTGCAATTACCGAGTATGGTCACCATCGTTGGTATTATTTTCTTAACGGCATTTGTTAATCTATTCGTTGGTTCCTCGTCTGCTAAGTGGGCCTTGTTAGGTCCGATTTTCGTGCCGATGTTGATGCAACTGAATATCTCACCTGACTTAACACAAGCAGCATATCGTTTGGGGGACTCGTCTTCTAATATCATCACACCATTGATGCCTTATTTTCCTCTGGTCGTTGTATATTGCCAACGTTATGTGAAATCGACGGGTATTGGTACATTACTGTCGATGATGCTTCCTTATACAATTTGCATATTGACGTTGTGGACAATATTTCTGCTTGGTTATTGGGCATTAGGCATACCACTTGGTATTCAAGCTAATTACGTTTATCCGGCTGGATAACGGATAAAGCCCAGTTTACTGGGCTTTTTTCTTTGCTAACAAAAGAAACAATACATGTCGCTTTACAAGTCTACTTTGGCAGATGCTCTGTTTACTATTTTTGTCGATGAGCAACAAACGCTTAAAGAGCATCAACTAATCAGTCTGTTGCAATCTCCACCTTATGAATTATTTAACCAAGATGCGTTATCAAACTCGTTGACACTGTTTCGATGTCACTTTGTACTTTTTCATCACCTTTATATCCTGCAAAATGATTGCCACCAAAAAAATATTGGCTCGCTGAGTATCCATACTACTAAGATTGAATTGGCTGCGTTTAACCCAATGATGCAAGCTGGACTGGTAGAACATGACCCAATTAAAGCCTATTACTTGGACTGTACAAATTTTGACAATACGGACCGTCAGCATTTAGAAGATCTCATCGATAGCTTTTGGAAAAAAATGGCCAGTGGTTATGATTTTTCAGAAGAGCAAAAGCTACAAGCTCTTGCCTCACTAGATTTACAAGAGCCAATTACCCAAACACAGCTGAAGTCGCAGTACAGATTAAAGCAACATATTTATCACCCTGATAAAGGCGGCGATGAAGAAATAAGTAAACAGTTATTAGAGGCTTATCAACTACTTAAAAAGGTCGTAAAGCACACTTAAGTTACGTAACGGAACGTTTTTGTTCTAAAAAATCGCGTAAGTTATGTTCGCTTAATGGTTTGCTAAACCAGAAACCTTGTATCTCTGCACAGCCCATTTTATCAAGCATGTCGACTTGTTCTTGCTGTTCTACACCTTCAGCAATGAGTGTTAAGTCCAAGTTGTTGCCCAAATCAATCACAGAGCGAACGATAGATTGATCTGCTTTGTCATTGTGCATGTTACGAACAAAAGACTGATCAATTTTGAGTTTGTCTATCGGAAAATCTTTGAGATAGCTCAAACTAGAATAACCCGTTCCAAAATCATCAATGGCTAATTTTACGCCCAATTGTTTTAACTGATGGAGGGCGTTAGTTGTTGCCGTATCACTGTTAAATAAGACCCCTTCGGTGATTTCCAACTCCAAATTTTTTGCCGGTAACTCACTTGCTCTAAGTGCCTGTTTGACTTGCTCTACAAATGTCGGTGCAGTGAATTGTTTGGGCGATATATTGACAGCAATGACTAAGTCCGCATATCCCATATCAATTAATTGCTTTGCTTTTAAGCATGCCGTATTTAGCACCCAATTGCCCAATTTAAGTATCAACCCAGAACGTTCAGCCAGTGGAATAAACTCGGTAGGTGATATCCATTGCTCTTCCCACAGCCACCGAAGCAGCACTTCAACGCCGGTTATCTTGTTAGTGTTTAATGCAAGTTGAGGTTGATAATGTAATTGGAAGTCATGGTTGTTAAACGCCGCCAACATCGCGGTATGCAATGCGTTATGTCGCGAAATGACTGCGCCCAGCTGATCGTCAAAAATCATGTAATCTGAGTGGGCCGAACTCGCCGAGGCATCCAATGCTATTCGAGTGTTTCGCACTAATGACTCTTGATCCTTTCCATGCATCGGATAGCAGGCGAAACCAAAATCAAGCTCAACGGTGTGTTGACTTGAAAACTGAGTTTTTGTCACTGCAGTATTTATCAATTCAACCAATCTCTTCACGGTATCTTGGCAATCGCTATCGGGGATCAAAATGGCAAAGTTTTTATCACCAATATGAAATAGTCTCATGTCACTTGCTGTATCGTGACTGGCTTTATCTAACAAGGCTGCAAGTTCAGTTACAACTTGATGGCTCTTATTATCATTCGCATCAGCCAACAAACGGCTAAAGGAGCGTATCTCTATTTGTCCGTGGGTAAATGGCTGTGTTTGACTTACCCAATCTTGCATCACTTCAGCAAATTTATATTGGTTTTGTAAGCCCGTTTCTGGGTGGTGATAAGCTTGAAATTGGAGCTTATCTTCTGCACGTTGTTTGGCGGTGATATCACTTAAATGAAGATCCCACTGCTTTTGGTCTGGTAACCAGTGCAGTTCACATTCAAATGTACAGTCGTTGAGGTCATATTTTGTAGTCGTAAAGCGTTTATCTTTTGTCGTGATACTGTGCTGCAAACTAACAATGTCTGCTGGGAATATAGTATGAGTATCTTCGGTACTGCGATTCAATTTGGTTAACAGCCGCCGGGTGGCCGGATTAGAATAAGTTACCTGGTTTTTGGTATTGAGGCTGATAATGGGATTCGGTGAACGGTGGGGGAATAATGCGAGGCGTTCACTTAAACGACTGGAAGCTACGTGTAATTTAAATGATCGTAGGATCAAGAATGCAACGATAAGTGAAAAAGCGCCGTATACTAATATTGAAGTTCTGAGATTATCTAATTGGCGTTTAACACCTTGGTTTGAGGTTTTAATCCGCTTGTCTATCACTCTTGATAGGTCACTAACGACTAATTTTGATTGTGCAATTAATTGAAATATATGATTTTTAACCGTAGCTATTTTTGTCAGTTTATTTTCACTTTGCGGCTCACTTATAAAAATCAATTCGGCAAGTTCACGCAATTGTGCTTGATTGTCGTCAAGTGTTTTCAATTTGGGTTGTTGGGAATAGTAGCCTTTTAGCCTGTCTAGCAGCTTGGTTGCAGTCTGGTTTGCCTGGCGAAAAGTTTGTTCTGATAGAGTAATATTGTTGTCGAATCGAAAACTATGTTCTTGGTTTGCAAGAACACTCCGATATAACTCGAGCTCAGAATACACGTTGAGGTGACTTTTTATCAGGTCAGTATTTGCCTGTTCAATCTGTGTGACAAATCGATAAACTAAAACCGATATAATCAGGCCTACTGCAAGAAATAGTAACAAGATCGTGTTAGTTTTAGTTAAAAGATTCCCTGGAGGTTTCTCCATCATGTGCTTGTTCCAATAGCCTTTACATTTAGTTCCACGAATAAGGTAAACGATCACAAAGATTTCGTCCATTTTTGTGCTATTTTTACCCACAAAAAAGTTTGTTTGAATATAGCGGTTGTGCTCGAGTTAAAAGGCTGGTAAAAAGTCAACCTTATTTGGAAATAAGCTTCAAAATACCTGTATATATTTATTTACACTTCGCTGCGGTTTATTCTGTTTTTCATTTTTCGTTAAAATTGTTGTAAGAGATTATTATGTTAAAGGATCCTGTTAATAACGTTCATATTTCATCCGAGCAAGTCATTATTACCCCTGAGCAACTTGCCAAAGAATTACCTGTTAGTGCAAAGGCGCTAAAGGCGATTGAAGCATCACGTTCAATTATTGCGGATATTATTCACCGGCGAGATCATCGTTTGTTGGTGATAACGGGACCATGTTCAATTCATGATGTTGATGCTGCCAAAGAATATGCATTGAAGTTAAAAGAGCTACATGAGACCTGTAAAGATACCTTGTACATTGTTATGCGCGTATACTTCGAAAAGCCTCGTACCACTGTTGGCTGGAAGGGATTAATTAACGACCCACATCTCGATGGAACCTTTGACATTGAAGCAGGCCTGCGCAAATCACGGGAGCTGTTAATTTGGTTAGCTGAGCTAGAACTTCCGGTTGCTACAGAAGCGCTAGACCCGATAAGTCCCCAGTATTTGGCCGAATTGTTTAGTTGGTCAGCGATAGGGGCAAGAACATCTGAGTCTCAAACCCATCGCGAAATGGCGAGTGGCTTGTCGATGCCGGTTGGGTTTAAAAATGGTACTGATGGCAGTTTAGGTATTGCCATTAATGCGCTGCAATCAGCCGCTTCAGGGCATAGTTTCATGGGGATAAACAAACAAGGCCAGGTGAGTTTAATACAAACCCAAGGCAACCCAGATGGCCACATTATATTGCGCGGTGGCAAACAACCTAACTACGATTCAGTATGCGTGTCTGATTGTGAAGTCGATCTGGCTAAAGCTAACTTGTTTGCAGGCTTGGTGGTTGATTGTAGTCACGCCAATTCCAGTAAAGATTATCGACGTCAGCCGCTGGTGGCGCAAAATGTAGTCAACCAAATCTTAGAGGGAAATGAGTCGATTATAGGCGTTATGTTAGAAAGCCACCTACATGCAGGGAATCAAAGTAGTGTCGACAAACGTCTTGAGGATCTAGACTATGGTGTATCCATAACGGACGGATGCATTAACTGGCAAGATACCGATGATTTAATTAATCAATCTCGCGAAAAGCTCATTACGGTATTGCCAATGCGACTTAATAAAATGAATGAATCAGCTTAGGTAAATCATATGGCCGAACAGCCCGACTCGATAGATGAATTGCGCCGTGAAATAGACGAATTAGATAGCAAACTCGTCGATTTATTGGCTAACCGAGCCAAGCTCACTGCAAAAATTGGTGAGCAAAAGAGTCGTACCGGGATGCCCATTTATGTGCCGTCCAGAGAAGCTGAGCTCATCGATAAGCGATGTGAGGAAGCCCGTCAAAAAGGCGTTTCTCATGTCCTTGTTGAAGATTTGTTACGTCGAATAATGCGCGAATCTTATCAAACGCAAAATAGTGAATACCTGCGCGTTGCATCTAATCAAAAGAAAGTTACTGTGGTTGGTGGGCGAGGAGCTTTAGGTCGCATATTTGTAGATATGTTCTCTAAAAGCCATTATTCCGTTTCCGTGTTTGAACAAGAAGATTGGCCAAATGCGCAACAAATTTTGCATGATAGTGATTTGGTGTTGGTGGCTGTGCCGATTAAAATCACCGAACAAGTCATTTCACAGCTAAGTCCCTTGTTACCCAAAAACTGTATTTTAGCAGATGTGACCAGTACCAAACAAAAGCCCTTAGATGCCATGATGAAGAACCATAGTGGGCCTGTAGTGGGTTTGCACCCTATGTTTGGCCCTGATGTTGTCAGTTTAGTTAAGCAAGTTGTGGTGGTTTGCGATGGTCGAGAGCCAGAAAAATATGCATGGCTAGTGGAGCAAATTAGAATCTGGGGAGCGATTGTTCACCAAAGTACTGCCAAGCAACATGATGATGCGATGGCGTTTATACAGGTGATGCGACACTTTAGTAGTTTTGTTTATGGTGCGCATTTGGCCGGAGAAGAT
>JAOMVH010000073.1 GCA_028356795.1 Aliiglaciecola sp.
TTATTATCGAATTTGCGATCTTGAAGGACATGAATTGGAAAGCAATTTTGGCAAAGATCCTGTTGCTTATCTGCATGGTCATAACAATATGATGGTGGGAATTGAAAGGGCTTTGGAAGGAAAAGCTGCAGATGATGAGCTGTCGGTTGAACTAGCTGCATCAGAAACCTTTGGTGAGTTTGTTGAAAATGCACATCAAAGGGTCTCGGTTAAACATCTGCAAGGAGCTAAAAAATGGCAACCTGGAATGACCGCTGTTTTGCAAACAGACAAAGGGGCAATGGAAGTCTCGATTGTAAAAGTCGGTAAATTCATGGCAACCGTTGATACAAATCATCCCATGGGAGGTCGAACCCTGAATTTTGATTTGAAAGTTGAATCAGTTCGAGATGCAACAAACGAAGAGGTGTCTCATGGCCATGCCCACGGCGTTGGCGGACATCAACATTAAATACCCCAACCCTGGATAAGCAAGGCTTGTAAGCATTGCTATTTATGCCTCTATCGGCGTAACACACATCAATATGGGCCTATCTATGATCGGCCTATTTGCAATTTCCACGCAATTTCTCATGGCAAATTACTGACTGAAATTGGTATTAGACTCAAGTTCCATTTGTTGTGAGTTGAATGGATAAACGCGATTTCTACCGCTATCTTTAGAACAATATAATGCTGCGTCAGCGCCGGCGAATAATTTGTCAAGATTGTAGCCACATGTCAGTGTTTCTGACACGCCAAAACTGGCAGTGATCCGAAAGTTATGATCCGTTTCTCGGGTGTCTATTTTTTCAATCGCTCGGCGGCATAATTCAGCGACATCGAGGGCTTTATTGACATCACAGCCTGGCAATAAGATAGCGAACTCTTCGCCGCCCATACGACCAATTACATCGACTTTTCTGCAAACCAATTTTGCTTCAATAACCGCTCGGCGTAACGCCCAATCACCCGTTTGGTGTCCAAAGTTATCGTTTACCTTTTTAAAATGATCTAAATCAAACAGCACAAAGCTTACCGGTTGGTTTTGTTGTTTCGCTTGTTTTAAAAGTTTATCTGCTCGATTATTAAAATAGTGACGATTACTGATCCCTGTTAACTCGTCTGTTTCAGCCATTTTACGCAGTTGACGTTGGATTTTGCGGCTGCGATAAATCCAGCCAAACAAAACAACTAACAGACTTAAGGCCAACGCTAATGCGAGTCGGTTGTTCTGTGATTGCTCTTGCGACAACTGGGCCTGAGTGGTTAACAAGGCATTTTGTTTGTCTAGCAGAATAATTGTGTTGTCTTGTTCTTGTTTTTCATATTGTGCCTGTTGAAATGCCAAGCCTCGTGCTTTTGTATCATCAAGGTATGCTTTGTCGGCTTCGTTAAAACGTTTTAGGTATTCGATGGTTTGGCGATATTGGCCTTGCAGTTCCGCTGCTTTATATAAAACTTCTAGAGATTTTACTAAGGCCTTAGTATTGCCAAAGTTTTGAATGGAATCGTACGCCAAGAGGGCGTTTTTTGACGCTAATTCGGGTTCATTTAATAACAAGTTATTGTTTGCAATTAGCGCGTAATGTACGCCAATTAAAGGTGGGTATTTTGCATTTAAGGTATCTTCTAGTGCCGCCATCAAAAGTTGCTGTGATTCTTCTATGCGCCCCTCATTGGTTAAAGACTCACCAACAAATGTGACAATAACGTTGGCGACTAAATTTTCGTCATGCTTCTTACAATAGTCGACACTTTGATTGGCATAGGAGTAATCAGACAGAATAGTTGCTAATTCAAATTCAGACTCTACTTTGATTTGTCGTGCAAAACAGGTTTGCCGTGGTGAGATATCACGATTCAAAAGTTGATTGGCAATTTTTAATCCGAGCGAGAACTGCAGCGCTTGGTTGTAGAAAATGCCTGCAACAACGCTACTTCTGTCAATGCTTTGTTGATTATTAACCAGCTTGCGTTTCTCTAACAATCGATTGATTGCTTTTGCGCCCATATAAAAATCCCGCTTAATCGCATAATTGTTGACTAGGGAACCTAGCGATCGGAGTTTTAGTTCATCTGGTGCATTGCTATTTTCAATTTGGATGTAGGATGAAATGGCTTCGTCTACCTTCCCTCTAAACGTATTTTGGTAGCCCTTGAGATACTGATAAAAGTGTCTTTGCTGTAATGACATTAAATCGTGATTGTGTTCAATTTCGCTCATTAATTCTTCGAAAGCTGAAAAGTCTGCGCTGCGTAACTGGTCAGCGCGATTTAACAGGCCTTCAATATCGACATTGGATGCTTGAGCGGAAAATAAATAAGCAATCAATAGTAAAACAACAGCAAAGACTCTCATGACTAGTTCTCAGTTGTTGTTTTTTCCTCATCATCATCTGGTGTTTCTGATTCCTGTTCTTTCTCATCATCTTTTTCAGGAAATAGTGCACACCAATATTTACCTTGTTTATCTAACAAATCAGCAATTTCTTGCTCAGCTCGTATAGCAATATCGCTTTTAGGCGAATTGTCTTTCAAAGTATCTACTTTATAACTTGGGTTTGTTGCTAGTGATTCGATCAGTTGCAGTGCCGTCATAGTCATGCCTTTTATGATTATTATTAAGCTTGTTGGTGGCCTTGGCATTAAAGCGGAAGCTTTACATCAATGTCCTTTCGGCTTGGCTATTATTAAACACTTGTACCTAAAGTGAAAAGCCAAATGGTAAATTAATTTTTAATTTTTTTTAATATCATTTATTAATTGCTGTTTTGTTCGAGTTTCTAGATCGATTTCTCGGTCACGACAAGGTGGAATAACCAAGGTGGAATGGTGTTTTATGTCGGCTTGGGCAAGTAAGCTCAATGCGACCCATTGAATATTTGGGCGTTCGTTAGGCAAAGTGGCACATTCATAAATTGCTACCTGGTGGTCATCAGGATAATCATTGACCAGTATCTCACTAAGTAATTTTTTGTGTTGTTTGTCGGTTTCAAAGCTCCTGCATGTTGGGTCGCCTACAAAACCAATTTGCCATAATATTAAGTAGGCTGCATTATCGACCACACGTTGGTATCGCATAAATTGACTCGCTTCATAGTGGGCAATACCATAGGTTCCAGGATCTAACGCTAGATCTGCATATAAGCAGTCTTCAGCAGAAATCCCCGGCTCCATGTGTCCGTGAAACCCTTCTTTGTTTGCCACTTCGATGACTTTGTGTGGAGCCCATGCAAAGACCCCAGGGTGTCCATAGAAAGCCCCAACCACTTTTTTTCCCTGGCGTACTGCTGACATCATAACGTCTACCATTTGCTGGTAGCTGGCCCTGCGATCTTTTCCATCCTCATAATATACTTGAAGACTGATACAATTCGAGTTTATACCCTTGAGCCACTGCTCTGCAATGTGGTTAGTAACGCTCATATATACCACATCCGCTTGTTCAATAAAGTTTCGAGATAATGGCGACAGGTGCGCACCTAACGACATACCCAAACCAACACACACAATGCTTCCTTCATGGTTAGGCATGAAGATTCTCCGTGACAGGTTGAAAGTGGCAGCCATTGACATAAACTTGCCGAGTAATTGAACAGGTGCTTTTGTTGATGTCGGTTTTATGAGGATAAATGCGAAAGTCTAAATGCTCTGCAATTTTTCTGATCGGCACATTATCATTTCTGAAATGAGCAAAGGCAGAATCAAGTTTGAGACAGCTAAATCCATAGTTTATCAAAGTTGTTATCGACTCTTTGGCTATCCCGTTTTGATAGTGCTGAGGATATAAAACAATGCCAAATTCAGATTGCAATTTGTTGGCTTTTTTTGAGAAAGGTAAGAATCCCATGAGCCCACTTATTTCTTGAGAGCCAATTTCACTGATCTTAAAAAAGTGAGAATGGCTAGATGTTGAAATGATGCTTTCAAATAATTGGTGAACCTGGTCGGTTGCAAGCGGGGGCATTATTTTTTCCATAACAAGGGGGTCTCGATATAGATTTAAAAAATGCTCTTTATCCGACGATTCAACAGAGTTAAATTGAAACCGAGGTGAGTTCATGACAATCATTTTGGCAGTCATGTGAGATGTCCTTTGTCCTTAAAGTGTTGTTGGCTAAGACTTAAGCTTCTGTGTTGTTCATCAGGAAGTAAATGAGGAGAAAACGTTTTGTTAGCGAATTCAATTTGTCCATATTGTCCTTTTGAACGATTAAAAATAGTAAAATAATTGTTTAACAACGGTAGGCCTAAAATTCCTTGGTTAGGCCAGTCATTAAGGGTTGTAATTTTAAAGGCTATTTGATCTGCACAAGGGGAATGGGTTTGCCAATAGGTATTTGGTGTTAATGTGAGTTTACTGACAGAGCCTGAAGGACTATCTACTTCGATACAGATATTCGGCCACTGCTCAAGTTTCACCTGATCAATCGCAATCCCCACTTCTTTGCCGGTAAAGCATTTAAAGGGGGCTAAACACGCTTCAAATTCTGAGTTATGAGCAATTAATTGTTGTCGCAAAGCGCTGAAAACTAAACGAGGAAATACGATGGCGGAGGCGCCGCTGTCGACAATGCCATTAGAGACATAGTTTTCTATATGAATTGATTCCAACCTAGGAAACGCAATTGCTTCTTGACCTTCCACGTATATGCTACGGATATGGATGTTGTAATATTTATCATGCACAACCTTAACATTGATGAAGTCATCTTGATGGAGGTGTTTATGTTCTTTGGGCTCACCAAGAATCAAGATGCCGGTATTCAACGGGTGCGAGACTTCTTGCTGTTTCTGTATATTTGCTCCTCTATAAATACTGGAGCGATGAACAACAAATGCAAATTGATTTGCCACCACATCATGATTTTCGAGTAAGTCAAAATAGGGCGTTAAAGGACGTTTGGGTGAAGATAATATTCGATGTTTGATAGAAGCTTCTGATGATTTCGAGAGTGCCGCAGGCCAGGGGAATGTTTTGTTGGGTGACACACCAAGCTCATCCAGCAAGGCCGTTAAGTCGTGGGCAACATTTAAAGACTCATAGGCTAAACCAATAATTCCATCGGCTTGGGCAAATGTATGTGGGTTGTCATTTTGGGCAATTGCAACAAATACCTTGTCGATATGGCAGTGATACTTTGGCAACCTTTTGTCACCAATGGTCAATCTTGTTTGCACAACCGGCCCAGTCCAAGAACCTTCTCCATATGCTAGGTGTTGAGCAAATGGTGTAGCAACAACGTTTATTTTGTTTACGTGACAGTGTTTAATCGCAAGACCACTGCTTCCGGTATCTATAATCAAATTTAAAGGGGACTGCACCCCGACAAGTGAAACCGTTGCCGTAAAGTCACCATTGGCGTATTCGTTACACAAAGGAACTAATACTGATTTACTCATGGGGCGTTCATCTTTAAATCGATTATTTTTGCAAATATAGACTGCTGCTGATAATCCGCAGGCGGCAGTTATACTTTTGGAATGGCAATTTTCTTTTCTTCGCTTTGCCTAAACATCACCATTGTGTGACCAATAACTTGCAGTTTGATGGCGTTTGTTTCGCGAATAATAGCTTCCATCATTAACTGCTTTTCTTCTCTATCATCAGTCGGTACTTTTATTTTGATTAACTCATGATGGCTCAATGCGTTATCTATCTCGGCGACGACCCCTTCTGTAAGGCCATTGTTTCCTAGCTGTACAACAGGTTTTAAGCTGTGAGCCAGGCCTTTCAAATACTGTTTCTGTTTGTTTGATAGCTTCATTTAGATGATTTCTTACAAATTTATTGGTGAATTATGGTTGAAAACACGTATTCTACCGCCATCTTGCTGTTATACCTAATCAGATTGTATTCAAGTGATAAGATATTTGGCCAAAAGGGTACTGAGATAATTAATATCCATTAGAGTCATAGCTCTATTCTATGCTGACAATCGTCAGTAAGGATGAGGCTTGATGTTATATTTGACCACAATTAACATTATCTACGTATAGGTATGACGTTGATATTATTCTGTAGACAAAATAGCTGAATTACTGTGCTTCAAAGCAGTGTTAGTTAATAAAGGTAAACAACTAATACCAGCAAGCTTGGGTTTATCTAGTAGCGACCCTATATAATCTATAGTAATCTAAACTTAGGTTTAAGATAAAACCATAGAATTTTAATTAAAGAGGTTAAAAGCGTTGAGCGACATGGCAAAAAATCTAATCTTATGGCTGGTTATCGCAGTGGTGCTGATGTCAGTGTTTAATAGCTTCTCTCCGGGAGATTCAGAAAAGGCACAAACTGACTACTCAACCTTCATTCGCGATGTAAACAACAAAATGGTTCGCAACGTGACTATCGATCCTCAAACAGGTGGGATAACGGGTAGTCGAATCAACGGAGACCCTTTCACTTCGCAAATCCCTTACGGAGACGATCAGCTAATATCTGACCTTATTAAAAATAATGTTGCGGTAAAAGGCAAGCCACCAGAGAAGCCGTCTCTTTTGTCTAATATTTTTATTTCTTGGTTCCCTATGCTGCTTCTTATCGGTGTATGGATTTTCTTCATGCGTCAAATGCAAGGCGGTGGTGGCCGTGGAGCAATGTCTTTTGGTAAAAGCAAAGCACGTTTACTTGGTGAAGATCAGATAAAAACGACTTTTGCTGATGTGGCCGGTTGTGATGAAGCAAAAGAAGATGTCTCTGAGTTAGTTGATTTCTTGAGAGACCCAACTAAATTCCAGAAACTTGGCGGTAAAATACCTAAAGGTGTGCTCATGGTAGGGCCTCCTGGTACAGGTAAAACCTTATTGGCAAAAGCCATTGCAGGCGAAGCAAAGGTCCCATTCTTTACAATCTCTGGTTCAGACTTTGTTGAGATGTTTGTTGGTGTCGGTGCTTCTCGTGTTCGAGATATGTTCGAGCAAGCTAAAAAATCAGCACCTTGCATTATATTCATCGATGAAATCGATGCCGTAGGTCGTCAGCGTGGCGCTGGACTGGGCGGTGGTCACGATGAGCGAGAGCAAACTCTTAACCAAATGCTGGTAGAGATGGATGGCTTTGAAGGTCACGAAGGCATTATTGTCATAGCTGCAACCAACAGACCTGATGTATTAGATCCAGCGCTATTGCGTCCTGGACGTTTCGATCGTCAAGTGGTTGTTGGTTTACCTGACATCCGTGGTCGAGAGCAAATATTGAAAGTGCACATGCGTAAAGTGCCGATTGCTGACAACGTTGAAGCGTCGGTTATTGCTAGAGGTACTCCGGGTTTCTCTGGTGCTGATTTGGCTAACCTTGTTAATGAAGCCGCTTTGTTTGCAGCTCGTTCCGATCGTAGAGTTGTCTCAATGGAGGAGTTTGATAAAGCCAAAGACAAGATCATGATGGGTGCTGAGCGCAAGTCTATGGTGATGTCTGAAGAAGAGAAAACCAATACAGCATACCACGAAGCTGGACACGCAATTGTTGGGCGTTTGGTACCAGAGCATGACCCAGTTTATAAAGTGTCAATTATTCCTCGAGGAAGAGCGTTAGGTGTGACTATGTATTTACCAGAACAGGATAAATACAGTCACAGCAAGCAACATCTTGAAAGTATGATATCCAGTTTGTTTGGTGGTCGTATTGCTGAGGCATTAACCCTGGGTGATGAAGGCGTAACAACAGGAGCATCAAACGACATTGAAAGAGCAACTGACATCGCTCGTAAGATGGTGACTCAATGGGGTTTGTCTAACAAAATGGGGCCCATGCTTTATTCTGAAGAAGAGGGTGAAGTATTCCTTGGGCGCAGTATGTCTAAAGCCAAGCATATGTCAGATGATACGGCTCGTGCAATTGATGCCGAAATCAAATCGATTATTGATCGCAATTACGATCGTGCTGAGACTATTCTCAATGAGAATATGGATATTCTGCATTCCATGAAAGATGCGTTAATGAAGTATGAAACAATTGATGCTAAGCAAATTGATGATCTAATGGCAAGACAGCCAGTTCGTCAACCTGCGGATTGGGATAGTCGAAACAACGATTCTGATAACAAGCCTAAAGGTGGAGCGTCAGTCAACAAAGAAGATAATTCTTCTACACCACCTTCTGTTGGTAAGCCTGGTGATGCAACAAGCTAGTTAGGCTTAAGAAATATAAAGGTCGAATCGGTTTTTGCTGGTTCGACTTTTTTTATGTTCACGAGATAAACAGGCCCTAGTGTTTTTTTTGAAAATTCGGCATTATTAGTACTTAATTGTTTGGAGATATAGGTTGTTTGACCAAAAGGTTTTGGATGTATCTACACCCAAGGTAATGGGCATACTTAATGTCACTCCTGATTCATTTTCTGATGGTGGTAAGTTTGATACCTTGAATGGGGGATTGACTCAAGCCGCAGAAATGATAAACCAAGGTGCTGATATCATCGATGTTGGTGGCGAGTCTACACGTCCCGGTGCAAAACCTGTTACTGTTCAACAAGAATTAGATCGAACGATTCCTGTCATTGAAGCATTGGCCAGCCGCTTTGATACCTTACTATCGATTGACACCAGCAAAGCGTTAGTGATGACAGAAGCGGTCAAAGCTGGCGCAGGTTTAATCAATGATGTTAGAGCATTGCGCGAAGGTAACGCTTTGCAAGCCGCGGCACAAAGTGGTGCGGCAGTCTGTCTGATGCATATGCAAGGTCAACCTCGCACTATGCAGTCAAATCCAACTTACTCTGATGTCCTCATAGACGTTAAACAATTTTTATCTAACCGGATTAACGATTGCATTGACGCTGGGATCCCCAAATCAAAGCTGATAGTTGATCCAGGGTTTGGATTTGGTAAAACCTTGCCACATAATTATCAATTACTTGGTAGACTTGCAGAATTACACGACTTATCTGTGCCCTTATTGGTTGGTATTAGTCGTAAATCAATGATTGGAACAGTGTTGGACTGTGACGTTGAACACCGCTTGCCGGGCAGTCTTACCGCTGCCACTATTGCACTAATGAAAGGTGCGCACATTTTGCGTGTGCATGATGTAAAACAAACTGTAGATGCAGTTAAAATTGTATCTGCGCTGAGTACTTATAAGGAATAATCATAATGGGCTCAAGAAAATACTTTGGAACTGATGGCATTAGAGGAAAGGTTGGCGAAAGCGTCATTAATCCGGAATTTGTTATGAAATTAGGTTGGGCAGCCGGAAAAGTACTGGCTGGTCAAGGGACGAACAAAGTATTAATTGGTAAGGATACCCGTATATCAGGCTACATGCTTGAGTCTTGTTTAGAAGCTGGCTTATCCGCCGCCGGGATAAATATTGGCTTACTTGGACCCATGCCGACGCCAGCCATTGCATATCTTACAAAGACATTTCGCTCAGAAGCGGGAATCGTTATCAGTGCATCTCACAACCCATTTTATGATAACGGGATTAAGTTTTTCTCTGCCAATGGATTTAAGCTTGATGATGAAATAGAGCTGGCAATTGAAGCTCAAATGGACAAGCCCATGGAGTGTGTTGAATCGGATAAATTGGGCAAAGCCTATCGTATTGAAGATGCAGCAGGTCGTTACATTGAGTTTTGTAAGGGAACCTTTCCTTCTGACTTAAATCTTAAAAAGTTAAAAATAGTGGTTGATTGTGCTCATGGTGCGACTTATCACATTGCACCCAATGTGCTAGAAGAACTTGGCGCTGAGGTGATAGAAATTGGTACCCAACCTGATGGCCTCAATATAAATAAAAAAGTCGGGGCAACATCAATGAAAGCCGTGCGAGAATCCGTATTCGAAAATAAAGCTGATCTTGGATTCGCGTTAGATGGTGACGGTGACCGAATTATGATGGTTGATCACCTTGGAAATGTGATTGATGGTGACCAGCTGATTTATATCATCGCTCGCGATGCTTTAAAAACGGGTCGTTTAAACGGCGGTGTGGTTGGTACGCTAATGAGCAACCTCGGGTTGGAAATAGCACTTAATAAGCTTGGCGTAGCCTTTTTACGCTCTAATGTTGGTGATCGCTATGTGATGGAGCTTCTTCAACAAAGAGGCTGGTCGATTGGTGGTGAAAACTCTGGTCATGTGTTGAATTTAAATGTGACCTCAACTGGTGATGGGATTGCGGCCGGATTACAAGTTTTAACTGCAATGTTACGTGCCGACATGACACTTCATGAACTGTGTCAAGGCATGGATATGTATCCTCAAAACTTGATCAATGTTCGTTTTAGTGAAGGTGAAGATCCACTCGAAAACGACAATGTTAAAGCTGCTGTTATAGAGGCCGAACAAAACCTTGGCAAAACCGGTCGAGTACTTCTGCGTAAAAGTGGTACTGAGCCACTGATAAGAGTCATGGTTGAAGCTGAGAAAAGCGAAGATTCGACCAAATGGGCAGAGTTCATTGCTGAAGCGGTTCGTAAAATAGCCAGTTAAACTAAGAATATTAATATTTGATCAACCTAAGCTTGTATATTGGGCAAGGGTTGGTTAATATCACGCCCGCTTTTTCACTGGGCTAAGGATGTTAGCAGTGCAACAAACTCGACGTAAATTAGTCGCCGGTAATTGGAAGATGAACGGCAGTTTAGAATTAGCCGCTCAAATGGTAGATAAATTTAACCAGCATATGCCAACAGATGTTGACGTCTTGGTCTGTCCTCCTTTTCCATTTGTTCATACGTTTAGCGACGCGCCTTTTGCCGTTGGCGGACAAAATATCAGTGAGTATCCTTCAGGTGCTCATACTGGTGAAGTGTCAGGCAGTA
>JAOMVH010000074.1 GCA_028356795.1 Aliiglaciecola sp.
GGATACAGGGAAATACGACAGATTCAATAGATGGTGGGGTGAAATCGGAGTTCTCTGGAGCCCTGCTCCAGCCGTTTGAACGACCCGCCATGGATGGCGTGGCTGGGTGAGCCATCAGGGATGAGTTCATATTGGGTTTTGTATTTTGTTGAGTCGTGCTGGATTATTCCGGACATCCTGTCCTACACCCCTTCGGGGCCATGCTAAGCATGTTCTAATTTGTTCCAGACAAATTAGTCGAACGCTTCGCTGGTTGTCATCCGGCACAACACTAGGATGATTTCAATACATTGGATACAGGGAAATACGATAGATTCAATAGATGGTGGGTCGTGCTGGATTCGAACCAGCGACCAATTGATTAAAAGTCAACTGCTCTACCAACTGAGCTAACGACCCATCTAATTGAAGCTTATATAATTTAGGCTGAGCTAAATATTGTGGATATCCTTTCCCAATCTGAAAATGGTGGGTCGTGCTGGATTCGAACCAGCGACCAATTGATTAAAAGTCAACTGCTCTACCAGCTGAGCTAACGACCCTTTTCAGTTTTGTTACAGTCCCTCTGCAACGGCGGCATATAATACCCAAATATCTGTTGGGCGCAACCTTAAAATGACGATTATTTAAAACTAATTTCGATTTAGTGGAAAAAATCATCAAGGTTAGGCTTCCATTAACTTATGCTTAACCTTAATGATTATAAAAGCATCAACTTAGTTGATCCCTTTGAGCCTTGCATCTGCCAATTTACTAGACGATGAATCAGGATACTCGGACAAAACTTGCTCAAACAACTGTTTTGCTCTAGCTAAATTATCACGACGTTGTTCGATGACTCCAAGCTTAAATAGTGCGTCTGCACGTTTAGATGAATCAGGAAAACCGTCAACCAAGGTCTGAAATTGCTCTCCAGCATTTTGCCAGTCTTGTTTATTGAACAAAAGTTGACCTAACCAATAGTGAGCATTTGGTGCATAACTCGAGTTAGGGTAAACCTGAATGAATGATTGAAACTCAGGGATAGCCAAATCATACTGTTTGTCACGCAAAATTAGATTTACAGCACGATCGTACGCTTCACTCTCGCTCATATTGCTAACAGGTACTTGTTGGACATTAGGAGCCGATACAGAGGGTTCTGCGAGCGCTGCAGCGGAGTCTGTAGTAACAGGCCGTGTCGTTGTCGTAACCGAAGTGACCGCTTCAACTCTGCGATCAATCTCCAAATACAATTCTCTTTGCCTTTCGAGGATCTTCTCTAGCTGATGGTTATGTAATTCGAGTGTTCCACGCATCTCTTGAACATCATTTTGCATATCATCTAATTGCTGTTGGATTCGATGTTGCATACTAGTTCGCGTGTCTAAGATGCGCTCAATTGTCTCGACTCGCTCAACCAGCGAATTATCATTTAAGTCTGTTACAGGCGCAGGAGCCGCATTAACTGCGGCTCCATAGGCTAGCAATAGACTAAGCGCTTGAATGCGTTTAATCATTAGTACTCTTTCTTATTGGTAAACTAAAACACCACGACGGTTTTGTTGGAAAGCAGATTCGCTAGAACCGTTAGCAGCAGGTTTTTCTTCGCCGTAAGATACAACACTAATTTGTGAAGAACTAACACCAGAGTTTAGCAAGTAAGTTTCAACCGACTTACCACGACGCTCACCAAGGGCGATATTATACTCAGGTGTACCACGGCGGTCACAGTGACCTTCAATTACGATCGATTGGCTTGGATTTTTTGATAAAAAATCGGCATGGGCACTTAATGTGGACATCGCAGATGAGCTCAAGTTTGCAGTATCAAAGTCAAAATAAACGACCTGGTCTTGTTGAAGCGATTCAAGTTGACGACGCATTTCGCGATTTTTCATCTCTTCTGCATCACGGGCATCAGCCAATGCTTTCGCTTCTGCTGCAGCAGCAGCTTCAGCATCTTGCTGACGTTGCACTTCTGCCTGCTCTTTAATCTCCGCTTCAGTTGGTCCTTTAGGAGTTGTTGAACAAGCCATCATGGTCACCACTGGCAATGCGATCAATAAACCTTTAAATACTTTGTTAAGCTGCATTTCATTAATCCTTATCTTTCGATATTTCTAATAATAATTATGTTGTAGTTCTACAAAAATGGTGACCAGCTAGGTGATTTCACCTGCCCGTCTGATACTGGCAACCTTGCCTTGAACCTTCCATCTAACGACACCAATGATAATACCTGCTTATCTTCATGCAAAGTACTATAAATTATCATACTGCCATTTGGTGCAAGACTCGGCGACTCATCCAAAAACGTTTTCGTTAGCACCAACATATCGCCAGAGTCTACCCCTTGTTTTGCAATATGATAATTACCACGAGTTCGATTTACCATTACCATTTGGCTACCATCTGGTGTAAATGTGCCACCAAGATTCATTTCGCCCTCAAACGTAACGCGTCGAGTCTTACCTGTAGCTAAATTTACTCGATAAATCTGAGGTTTACCACCCCGTTCTGAACTAAAAATCAAATGTTTTCCGTCTGGAGCCCAACTTGGCTCTGTGTCTATGGCGCGATTTCGCGTTATCTGACGTAAACGCTTACTGGCAATATCCATCACATACACTTCTGGGTTACCATCTTTAGACAACACCATCGCCAGCTTTCTTCCATCTGGTGAAAATACTGGTGCGCCATTTATGCCAGCAAAATCAGTCATCAAAGTTCGCCGTGATGTATAAATATCTTGAATGTAAATTTGTGGTCGTTTGTTTTCAAAGGAGACATAAACTAATTGGCGGCCATCGGGAGACCATGAAGGTGACATCAAGGGTTCGTCAGAGCGCAGCAGTACTGACTCATTTTCGCCATCATAATCTGCCACCACTAATTGGAATGGTTTTCCATCTGGATCAAAGTCGCGCACAATAACATAGGCAATTTGTGTCAGGAACGCCCCTCTTTCACCAGTCAGTTTTTCATAAACAATATCGCTAATTCTGTGGGCATATTTTCGAAACTCATCGCCACGGATAACAACGCTCCACTCATCTAACACATGATCGCGATTAGTTTCCAAGCGCCCATTACTTAGCACCTGAGTTTGACCGCCGGTGATCTGTCCACGAATAACATCAAGTAATTGCAGTGACACTTTAAATTCATCTGCGCTTTGTTGTTCTATGTGTCCGATGAGCAATGCTTCCGCACCCGCTTCAGCCCATTCGCTATAATCCACCTCAGTGTCATCTTTTGGCAGTTGAGGCAACTGTTCTTGACGCAATGCGAATAACTTTCCACTGCGCGTTAAATCGGCAGCAACCACTTGGTCTATGCTACTAGGGGGTAAGCTACCAGGTGAGACATGAAAAGGAACAACGCCTATAGGTCTTGCAGTGTTCACTCCTTCGGTGATAAAAATTTCCAAAGATGCATTGGTGAAATGAGGCATACATAACAATATGCAGATGAACGCGGTGGTAATTATTTTTTTCATTCAATTAGAAACCAAAGTTGAAGGTGATATCTTTTAATTCGTTATAAACGCTGACGTCTTTAGACATTGGCAGGTCACCTGCCCGTCTAACGGCTTGTTCTCCTGCCACACAAACTACTTTGTCACCGCCAAGTGATCTGACAGATATAACAAAACCAGTTGAGGATAGTTTGATTTGAATTCGGCAAGATTTTCCTCTCATTGAGTCATTTACATACCAGCTCTGAATTATTTTAGCCTGAATCATCGCTTGATATTTTTCTTTCTCTGTCAAAATATATTTTTGCCGTTGTTGTGAACGCAGGGTTTGCTCTGCTTGCTCTGCATCTAATTGCTCCTGCATCAAACGCTCCATTTCCTTACGCTCTTGGTCTTCACGCTGCTTTTTGAGTCGTTCTTGACGCAACTTTTCTTCCGCTTCGCGTTTTTCTCTGGCTTTACGCTCACGCTCTTCAGCTGCTCTACGATCCAATTCACGCTGTTTAATACGTTGATCTTCACGTTTTTTATCTTCAATTTGCTTAAGTCGTTTGTTTTCTGCATCACGCTTACGTTGCAGCGCTTGTTCTTTGCGGCGCTTTTCGTCCCGCTGGCGTTTTAACTCCGCTTCGCGGGCCGCATTTTTTTGGTCCTCGATTCGTTGCAGTTGATCATTGATAGTTTTAGCATCGACAACCACTGCCTCAATCGGAGTTACCGCCATTATTGGCACATTCATTGGTTGAGGAGGCGTGTGAAAGTTCATACTTACCAGTAAAATACCACCCAGAAAAAGATGTAATCCTAAAGAAATCGAAATAGCAGGACCAAACTTTAACATCAACTACCTTTACTGCTCTGGAGACTCGGTCATTAAACCCACAGATGGAACGCCAGCTCGTTGCAATAACACCATCAGTTGCACCACATTATTGTATGGAACAGCACCATCTCCTTTAACCACCACAGGGGTATTGGGTTCTTTCTTAATTTGCTTGGCAACGATCACAGCTAGATCAGTGACTGACAAAGGATCATCTTGATTGTCGCCTACATTAATAAAGTACTCTCCAGCTGCATTTACTGATGCAATAATGGGAGGCTTTGACTCTTCTGACAATGATTCAGCCTCAGCTTTAGGTAAATCTACTTTAACGCCCTGAGTCACTAGAGGTGCTGTCACCATAAAGATGATAAGTAAAACCAACATAACATCTATGTACGGTACAACGTTTATTTCTGAAACCGGCCTACGCCGTTTACGCTCATACATGATTAAGCCTGAGCAATGTCATTGCGTTGCGCCAAAGTTTGGCGGTGCAATATACTGGAAAACTCTTCCATAAAATTGCCGTAACTATTTTCCAGTTTTTCAACTTGATTACTAAAGCGGTTATAGGCAATCACAGATGGAATCGCTGCGAACAAGCCCATTGCTGTTGCAATAAGTGCTTCTGCAATACCTGGAGCTACCATAGCCAATGTTGCTTGCTGCACTTCCCCCAATGCTATAAAGGAGTTCATAATCCCCCACACAGTGCCAAACAGGCCAATATAAGGACTAATAGAACCCGCTGTGGCTAAAAATGACAAATTAGCTTCTAGACTATCGACTTCTCTGGATAGTGAAACGCGCATCGCACGATAGGTGCCATCCATAATTGCTTCGGAGGAACCCGCATTGGCCTTGCGTAGCCTCACAAACTCCTTAAAACCAGCACAAAACAAGCTAGCCATACCATTGTTAGATTGTCTTGCAGAGAGCTCTTGATAGAGTTTGTTTAGATCGACACCGGACCAAAATTTATCTTCAAATTTTTTGGTATCTGATTTAGCATTTTTTAACACTTTGGCTCGTTGAAAAATAAACGCCCAGGACACCACTGATGTTGCCAAAAGCAACAACATAACCAATTGAACAAGTAGGCTTGCTTGTAAAAACAAGTCAAAGAAAGACAAATTAGATGACACGTGAAATTTCCCCTAAAATAAACTCAGGTATTGCAATGGGCTTCATCTTTTTAAGATCCACACAAGCGACCCGAATTAATGCGCTAACCAAGCGGTTACCGTCTGAATTTGTTATTGTTTGCTGGAACATCATGCTAGCACGTTTTAATTCGATTACTTGACTGCTAATTTGCAGCAAATCATCAAATAATGCAGGTGCGATATTATCCATTTCCACACGTTTGACGACAAAACCGACGGATTGTTCCAATAAACTATGTTGTTCTATACCAAAACTTCGTAACCACTCGGTTCTAGCCCGCTCTAAAAACTTCAGATAGTTTGCATAATAAACAATACCGCCAGCATCAGTATCTTCGTAATATACCCGCACAGAAAACGACGTATGTTGTGTTTGCATTATACCAGTACCTCTAAATTGGGCGCGACCTCTAAGCATTCAAAGAACAAAACCACTGATCCGATGAGGTGAATAATTAGTTTCTCAAAATAAGGATAAGTGCCATTTTTAAAGCCCTACTGAATAATTTTTAGTTAACCATTCATTTTGTTTGCATATTAGTTCAAACAGAACTCAATTCACAATAAAATTTATAATGTAAAAAAACATCAATTTCGTAACAAAACTTTCATAACATCTATACAAATGAGTAATAACAAGCAATTACACCTAAAACTACTTACACACCAACACTCACTCATTAGTTAAACTAATGTGAATTTAAATTTATTTCAGTTGTCGAAAAAAACTAAATGGATACAATACGTCTCGTTCTCTGGACTGGCGCTTGTAAACATGTCAAGCGATAGTCAGATAATGTTGTCAATCATTTATTGACAGATTTGTTCCCTGGAATTTTCCTTCCAAACACTTGTTGCTTTGCCCGCGAATTTCGCGGGCTTTTTTTTGTCCGAAGCTGTGCTTTTCAATTACCTAAAAAATATACTTTCAAAAATTAATGTTATTTGGATTCGGTGTAATCTCTAGAAAAATGTAAAAAGGCGCGTTGGCTGGCAATTCTACCTCTTGGAGTACGTTGCAAAAAACCTTGTTGGATAAGGAAAGGCTCAATCACATCTTCAATGGTATCTTTTTCCTCACCAATGGCTGCGGCCAAATTATCAAGGCCTACTGGGCCACCCATAAACTTGTCGATGATAGTCAATAGCAGCTTACGATCCATATAGTCAAACCCCTCCTTATCAACATCTAGCATATCTAATGCACTAGCGGCAACATCCTGACTAATATCACCATCTGCACGTACTTCAGCATAATCACGAACCCGTCGTAATAATCGATTGGAAATTCGAGGAGTACCACGTGAACGCCTAGCGATTTCCATCGCCCCTTGTTCTTCCATATGCAAATTAAGGTACTTTGAAGAGCGCGTGACTATGTGAGTAAGATCTCGCATATTGTAAAATTCGAGCCGCTGCACAATCCCGAAGCGATCTCGTAACGGAGAAGTCAGTGAACCGGCACGAGTAGTGGCCCCAATAAGGGTAAATGGTGGTAAATCTAATTTAATTGAGCGCGCAGCTGGCCCCTCACCAATCATGATATCCAGCTGATAATCTTCCATCGCGGGATAGAGTACTTCTTCGACTACAGGACTTAAACGATGAATTTCATCTATAAATAGCACATCGTTTTCTTCCAAATTAGTTAACAGTGCCGCCAAGTCTCCTGCTTTTTCAAGAACCGGCCCAGAGGTCGTTTTAATATTAACGCCCATTTCATTGGCAACGATATTTGCTAAGGTTGTCTTACCTAAACCAGGAGGACCAAAAATGAGAAGATGATCGAGGGCATCTTGCCGCATTCTGGCAGCTTGAATAAAAATTTCCATTTGCTCACACACATGATCTTGCCCAGTATAGTCAGCAAGAAATTTTGGTCTTATGGCGCGGTCAATGGCTTCATCTTCTTGATTAGCATTGGGTTGAATTATGCGGTCAGCTTCAATCATGAAAAATTTTGTTTATCTACAATAGTGTTTTTTTATACAGTAACTTTAATTGGCTGTACAGTACAGTTTATCTTAATTCAATTTAGCTCAACTAAATCATCGAGCGCAGCGCTTCGCGAATTAACTCTTCACTGCTCGCTCCCTCTTTAAACACTGAGTTAATTACTTTTGCAGCTTGCGCAGGCTTATAGCCAAGGGCCACTAAAGCACTAAGCGCATCTTCTTTAACATCAACAGTCATAACACGGGCAGTCGCGTCAGTTTCAGCAGGCATAACCGGCAAATGAGTAGTGCTATCACCTTGTTCGGCAAGCTTTTTCAAACGGTCACGCATCTCTATAACCAAGCGTTCAGCTGTCTTTTTACCAACACCAGGTAATTTTACTAAGCCGGTATAATCATCATGACTGACACATTGAATAAATTGCGCCGCCGACATACCAGAAAGGATCGTCAACGCCAGCTTGGGGCCTACCCCATTGACCTTAATCAACTCACGAAACAAAGCCCGTTCGGATTTATCGGCAAAACCAAATAGTAACTGGGCGTCTTCTCGCACAACAAAGTGAATATAGACAACCGCTTCTTGGCCCACTTCTGGCAATTGATAAAAACTGGTCATAGGAAGTTGAACTTCGTAACCAACGCCACCTGTTTCAATGAGAATATCGGGTGGCTGTTTTTCAATTAGTACGCCGCGGATCAGTCCTATCATTTTAAATTCCTAGTGCAAAAGTGTTAAACACGCCTGATGGCATGTATTTATTTTCGTAAGCGCCCGCGCACGGTTTTGCTCGCTTGCCCTGCCATCTTTATCAAACTCTGTTGGGTGTGTCCGTGGCACAGAGCAACGGCTAATGCGTCAGCGGCATCCGCCTGAGGTGTCGATGCTAACTTTAACAAATACGTGACCATGTGCTGCACTTGGCTTTTTTCCGCAGATCCATTCCCCACAACACTTTGTTTGATTTGGCGAGCGGAGAACTCAGAGACTGGCAGACTGGCAGTAGTCGCCGCAACAATTGCCACACCTCTGGCTTGTCCAAGCTTGAGAGCAGAATCGGGGTTTTTTGCCATAAACACTTGCTCTATGGCAAAAAATTGCGGCTGGAACTGGAAGATAATTTCACTGACCCCTTTGTGAATTTGATCCAGCCTTGAGGCCAACTCATCACCTTGCACACGAATACAGCCACTTCCCAAATAACTAAATGTATTGCCGGTTTGCTTAATCACACCATAACCGGTGATCCTCGACCCGGGATCAATACCAAGAATAATTGACACTATGACTTATCCAAATCAGGTACAAATTTTTGAATCGCTAATTGATTGGTTATCGACCACGCTTTTTCTATGGCTGCCGGCTTATCCAACCAAATGTAATCATCATGCTCAGTGAGTGTGATACTTTCATTTCCCGTCACCTGCAATGCAAACACATATTCAGTATTGGTAGTGCACTCTGGTGGATAGCGATGACGCCAAATATCGCGTATCTTATATTGATTGATACTGCGGCAATCTACCACTTCTAAACCGAGTGCTCGCACGTTAATACCCGTTTCTTCAGCAACTTCTCGAATAGCAGTCTGCAGTGGAAATTCATCGAATTCCAGCGTACCCGTTACACTTTGCCAAAAATTAGGATCGTCTTGACGTTGCAATAACAATACCCTGGATGCGATATCATAAATCACAACCAGGGCCGATTCGGGACGCCGAAACGTCATGCTAGTTTGCTTTTTTTTCAACAACTGTGGCAATTGCCAATTCTTTCAACTGCTCAGGATTGGCTTCTCCCGGGGCATCGGTAAGAGGACATGCTGCTGTTGTAGTTTTAGGGAAAGCCATCACATCACGTATCGATGTTGCGCCTGTCATCAACATCACCAGTCTGTCTAAGCCAAACGCCAAGCCTGCATGTGGGGGAGCACCAAATTTAAGGGCTTCAAGCAAGAAGCCAAACTTCATTTGCGCTTCTTCATCGGAAATTCCCAAGAGTTTGAAGACTTGTGCTTGCATCTCTTGATCATGAATACGTACCGAGCCCCCGCCTAATTCCACACCGTTTAGCACCATATCATAGGCGTTAGAAATAGCCGTTGCTGGCGCTTCAGCTAGCTCAGAAGGCGTCATATTTCGTGGAGCGGTGAAAGGGTGATGCAGTGCATGGAAAGCGCCGTCGACTTCTTCAAACATCGGGAAATCAACCACCCAAAGGGGTTTCCATTCACCCTCAAGCAAGTCTAAATCTTCACCTAACTTCAAGCGCAATGCCCCCATGGCTTCAGTCACAACATAGCCTTTGTCAGCACCAAACAAAATGATGTCTCCATCTTTGGCACCACTGCGCTGGACAATACTCATCGCCACATCTGCACCTAGGAATTTTAAAATAGGAGACTGCAAGCCTTCACTGCCGGCAGACAAATCGTTAACTTTCATCCACGCTAAGCCTTTAGCACCATAGATACCAACAAAGCTACCGTAATTATCAATATTTTTACGCGAGAGCTTGGCGCCGCCAGGAACACGAATAACAGCGACTCTACCTTTCTCATCATTGGCGGGGCCAGCAAATACTTTAAACTCTACGTCTTTGACCAAATCAGCCACGTCAACCAATTCCAATGGGTTACGTAAGTCAGGTTTATCACTGCCAAATCGACGCATGGCGTCGGCATAGGTCATATGCGGGAATTCTCCCAAGTCGACGTTAAGCATCTTTTGGAATAAGTCTTTGATTAACCCTTCGGTGATACTCATCACGCCTTGGGCATCCAAAAACGTGGTTTCAATATCAATTTGGGTAAATTCAGGTTGACGATCGGCACGCAAATCTTCGTCGCGGAAACATTTCACGATTTGGTAGTAGCGGTCCATGCCAGACATCATCAACAGCTGCTTAAACAATTGCGGCGATTGTGGCAATGCAAAAAACTCACCTTTATGGGTACGACTTGGTACCAGGTAATCTCGAGCACCTTCAGGGGTAGCTTTCGTCAAAATCGGCGTTTCAATATCTAAAAAGCCTTCCGACTCAAGGTAACTGCGCACACTACTGGTAACTTTTGCTCTGAATTTCAGGCGATCGCTCATCAAAGGACGGCGTAAATCTAAATAACGATATTTAAGACGCTGCTCTTCTGAATTCTCTTGATTCCAATCCAGTGGCAATGCTGCAGATTTATTTAATATTGTCAGTGCCTTACCGAGGATCTCAATTTCACCTGTGGACATATCTTTATTGACTTGTCCTTCAGGTCTAGCTCT